>JAYWEO010000181.1:0-3822 GCA_043779225.1 Prosthecobacter sp. | reverse complement strand
GCGATGCATTCCGCGCCCGGTGCCGCGGCGGCCACCGACTCGCACACGTCAGTCGTGAACGTCGCGATCCCGCAACGGCGTGGCTCGTATCCACCGAGAAATGCGATTCGTTTCGGAAGCACGGAGTCTATGGGGAAGACCTTTCGATGCCCGCACCTTGGCACTTGCAGCGGATTACACAACCTCTGCGACACACGCATCCCATCGCTCAGCGCAGGCACCGTCTGTCGGAAGGCCTTGCTCCGATCAGAACAGGAGCAGCGGCACTCGGCTCACCGTGCGGAGGACTCCGTGCCGGCGCGGATCTGTTCTGCGAGGACGACAAAATTCATTTCAGCGACACCGGCGCTCAAGTCCGCGGGATCGGACTTCACCGAAAAATCGAGGAGCCGCACGAACGGCTCCTGCCGCTCGATCTCATTCACCGCAAGGAGGAGCCCCGCGATGCCACGCCTCGCCGGCTCGTAGGGCGCGACGACATGCCAGTAGCTGCGTTCACAGCCTGGCAGCCCCGATGCGAGCAGCGTGGTGTTCAGCCGCACCGAGGAGACGGGGTTTTCGGCCTGCGCAAAGGCCTGCCGGATCTGCACCGGGAACCAGGCCATCACCGCACCTTTGTGAACTTCCCCGTGAAGCCGCCCAAGTTCCGTGGCACCCAGCGCCGCCCGGTTTTTGAGCGCTTGAATCGCCTCAAGTTCCTTGGTCGCCAAATCGATCTGTCCGCGCAGTTCGGCGATCTTGCCTTGCGTATCCTTTTCGCTCGCCTGAACCGGAAGGATCCACTGCCTGTAAAAAAACCATGCGGCCCCGAGGCAGATGGCGGCGGTGAAAAGACTTCGATGAATCGTTGGCTTGCGGGAGGACATGCTCAGGGTTTCTTGCTCGCTCCAAACTGGCGCACGACGCCCGGATTGATGCTCACAACAATGGAGAAGCCCACCGTCTGCTGCTCAGGATCTGTGACAGCCGGTCGCGACTCGACATCGAGCCGCTCGAAACGGGCAGTTGTCATCCGCCCTTCAAACTGTTGGCGCAACTTCGATTCAATCTCCCCCCGGAAACGATCCGCGACCGTCTGCGGTCCCTTTCCGGTTGCAAAGCCATCCACCCGCAACACGCACATCCCCGCCGAATCCTTCGCGCCGCGCAGATCCACACCGCTCAATTCGATGCCGCCTCGGGCGGCACCTGCCACGATCCAGAGGGCCGATGTCCATTTCATGCTGCTGCGTTCCGCCGCGAGGCGCTCCGGCACACCCGCCATTTCCTCCAGCCCTCGTCGCGCCTCCTTCCCATCCTGCGCCAGCTTCGAGAGGTGTGCCGATTGCCACTGGAGCAGCGAAAGGGTGGCAGATGATGCTTCGGCGCGTTGCGACACGAAGAAGTACCGGGACACCGGAATCACCGCCAGGATCGACGCGAAGAAGAGAAGCCGCCCGATGCGGAGGAATGACGACTCTTGAGCCCGCCGTGGCTCCGTCACGAGAGCCGTGCGTTCCCAAGTGGGAACAGGAAACGCGACCTTCGCCACCGCGCAGGGGCTTGCTCCCGCAAGGGCGAGGGGCGCCGCCGCTGCCGGAATCGAATTCCCCTCACTCTGCAATCCATGAATGGTCAAAGGAGCGGGACGTGCGACTGCCACGGATGCAAAGGCCGAGGTCTCGGCGAATTGTCCGCACATTTCGATCAGGCGGACCGTGCAGAGCAGATCATCCAGATGGAAAGGCTTCCGCAGTCCATTGGCGTGGATGCTTCGGATGAAATCGTTGATCTTCGCATCGCACCGATGGCCAGTCATGAATATGAACCGGCTGCAAAGGTGCGGACGCGCCCGCTCAACGGCGCGGTAAAACATGTCACCCGACAAGGTCGGCATCACCATGTCGCAGAGAATCACCGCAAAATCGCCGGCCAGCACTTCGCGGATGCCATCCGCACCGCCATGCACAGAGACGACAGTGTAGCCGGATTCGGTCAGAAAATCGGTGATGATCTGATTAAACGAAACGTCGTCATCGAGAAGCAGCACCCGGCCGGCGCATTTGTCGGCAGACATTTTCGCATCGCCTCGGGGACCGATCTCACGCTCGCCATCGCAGCCATTCGTTCGTTCCTCGATGTCCCCCGCGGCCATGAGAGCCTGCGGCGGGACGCTCGTGGTCCCTGGGTCACAAATGTCGAGAGTTGAGTTCAATGTTCAGAGCGTGATCTGGAAGGCGAAGGCTCCGTGTGGCCATCACTTTCCACGACCGAGAGCGCACAAACCGTGCCTGATGGGCAATTCACAGCACGGATCAGATTCTTCCGAATGCCGCCTCAATCCGGATGGACTCAGCAACGGTCCCACGCCGGGCAAGCCAGCCTCACGCTGGGTCCAGAGATGTTGAATCCGATCGCGGGAAACCGCCATCGATCGAGGTTTTCGAATGATGCACCCAAGATCTGCCGGCCATGAAGACCACCCGATCGCACCGATGTCCAGCCTACCCGCCCGCCGCGCCTTCGCCGCCGGGCTTGGTCATGTCCGCCGGATCGAGCGCGGCGGCGAGCTGATCCTCGGGGAGGACTTTCCTTTCGCGGCAAAGCTGGCGGACGGTCTTGCCGGTCTTCGCGCTTTCCTTCGCGATCTCGGCGGAGAGATCGTAGCCGATGATCGGCACGAGGCTCGTCACCATCGCCATCGAGTATTCGATCAGTTCGGCGCAGCGTTCCTTTTTCGCAACGATGCCCTCGACGCAGCGCTTGCGGAAAATCTCCACGACATTTGTGAGCAGGCGGATGCTCTCCAGCATCGCGTGCGCGATGACGGGCATGCCGACGTTGAGTTCGAAGTTGCTGAGCTGCGCGGCGGCCCACGTCACGGTCGCGTCGTTGCCGATGACGCGCGCGCACACTTGCAGCACGGCCTCGCTCATCACGGGGTTCACTTTGCCGGGCATGATGCTGCTGCCGGGCTGCGTCTCGGGCAGCGAGATTTCGCCGATGCCGCAGCGCGGGCCGCTGCCGATCCAGCGGATATCGTTCGCGATTTTCGTGAGGCTTGTTGCGACGGTCTTCAAAGTGCCACTCGCGGAGACGAGCGCATCCTTCGCGCTCTGCGCCTCGAAGTGATCCTTCGCCTCGCGGAAAGTGTTGCCGGTCGCGCTGCTCAGGATTTTCGCGACGATGCCGGGGAAATCGGGATGGCAGTTCAGCCCGGTGCCGACGGCGGTGCCGCCGATGGGCAGCTCCTCAACTTCGCGGATGGCCGCGCGGATGCGTTCGACGCCGAGTTCGCACTGGCGCGCATAGCCGCCGAATTCCTGCCCGAGCCGCACGGGCGTGGCGTCCATGAGATGCGTGCGGCCGATTTTGATGATGTCCCAGAATTCCTTCGACTTCGCGTCGAGCGCGCCGCGCAGCGCATCGAGCGCGGGGACGAGCGTGGTGCGCAGTTGCTCCGCGACGGCGACGTGAATCGCCGTGGGGATCACGTCGTTCGACGACTGGCCCATGTTCACATGGTCGTTCGGATGCACGGGATCGCGCGAGCCGATCGGTTTGCCCGCGAGTTGCGAGCAGCGGTTCGCGATGACCTCGTTGGCGTTCATGTTCGTCGAGGTGCCGCTGCCGGTCTGGAAAATATCAATCGGGAAATGCGCATCGAGCGCGCCCTGCATCACTTCGTCCGCGGCCTTTTCGATGAGCGCCGCGCGCTCAGGGCTGATGCGTGAAAGTTCGAGGTTCGCCTTCGCCGCCGCGCCCTTGATGAGGCCGAGCGCGCGGATGAATTCGCGGCTGAAGCGGTAGCCGCTCACGGGAAAGTTGAGGACGGCGCGCTGG
>JAYWEO010000180.1:0-9502 GCA_043779225.1 Prosthecobacter sp. | reverse complement strand
CTATTTCCGCGCCTCGGGCGTCACGTTGAGTTCGACGCGCTTGCCTTCGCGCTCGACGATCATCTTCACGGGCTGCCCGATTTTCACCGCGTCGAGTGCGTAAGTGTAGTCGTAGATGTTCGCGATTTTCTGCGCGCCAAATTCCACAATCACGTCGCCGCCGAGCAGCCCGCCTTTCTCCGCCGGGCTGCCGCCGCGCACGCCGCTGAGTTTCACGCCTTTCACCTCGGTCGCGTAATCGGGGATGCTGCCGAGATACGCGCGCATCGAGTCGCGTCCCCCGCCCTGCTCCTTGTGCTCCACTCGTGAGAAATCGGGCCGCTCGGGCGCGGTCGCCACGTCCTCGATGATGGCTCGCGCAAACTTCGCGATGCGTGCGAGGCCGTCGTAGTCGAGCTTGTCGGCGGTGTCGGTCGGGCGGTGGTAGTCGTCGTGCGAGCCGGTGAAAAAATTCAGTACCGGGATGCGCTTCGGGTAAAAATTCGTCACGTCCGTCGGCAGATACGGATCCTCCTGCATCCCGAGTTGGAATCCCGCCGCGACGTTGCGCTTTTCCAGCAGTCGCGGCCACGCCTTCGATGAGCCGACGGCCTGCATCGTGAGCTTGTTGTCCTTCAGCCGACCGACCATGTCGAAGTTGATGTAAGCTACGACTTTCTCCAGCGGCACAGGCGGTTTCTCGACGAAGGAATTCGATCCGATGAGCCCGATCTCCTCGCCGCTCCAGAGGGCGAAAATGATCCCGCGCTTGCGCTGGATCGATCCTTTCGAAGTCGCCTGCACGGTGCCTGCGCCGGTCGTCACCGAGGTCGTGCCCGTGTATGCCTGCGCCATCGCCGCCGCGATCTCGATCACCGCCGCCGTGCCGCTCGCGTTGTCATCCGCGCCGGGATGGACCTTTCCCTCCTCGCCCTTGCGTGCGAGCGAAGAGTTTCCTTTGCCGAGTCCGAGGTGATCATAGTGCGCGCCGACGATGATCCATTCGTCCGTCTCGCCGGGGATGCACGCGATCACATTGCGGTCCGCCTTGTGGATGTGCTCCACCGCGGCGGCGAGCTTCACCTTCACCTTCGGCAGCACGAAGCCGCCCTCCGCGTGCGGGTTCTCGCCGTCGAGCGCCTTCTGCAAGTCCTTCAGATTTTTTCCGCTCGATGCGAGCAAGGCCGCCGCCGCATCGCCGCTGATCGACGCCGCGATGATCCCGCTCCCCGCGCTGCTGCCATCGCCGGTGAGCGGGAGCAGCTCGCCCGCATTCGGCGAACTCGGCCCCGTGACTACCAGCACCGCCTTGGCTCCGCGCTCACGGGCCATCATCGCCTTGTAACGGAGGCCGGAATAGTGGTTGAGATGCGCACGCCGCGCAGGCTCCACGTCTTCGGGGACGTAGCGCAGGATGAGCACCACCTTGTCCTTCACATCGAGCCCCTCGTAGCTGTTGTAGCGTTGTTGCCCCGCGCCTTCGGGCACGCTGAGTCCGTAGCCAGCAAAGACCACATCGCCCTCGGCCTCGCCGTTGTCGCTGAAGGCGAGCGGGCGGAAATCGCGGTCGAGCTGAGGATTGAGGGCTGAGGGTTGAGAGGAGGTGAAAGTGAGCGCCGTCTTCTCCGCGATGACGCGCTCGCCGGCATTGAACTCAAACGTCTGGAACACCGAATCCTTGCCCGGCAGCGGCTTCAGTCCCGCCTTTGAAAAATATTCGCCGAGCCAGTCCGCCGCGAGCTTCGCGCCCTCGCTTCCCACCGCGCGGCCCGCCTGCGCGTCGTCGGCGAGCAGGCCGACTTCGAGTTTTAGATCATCGGCTGAAATCTCCGACGCGAGCGCGTGCGTGCCGACAATCGGAACCTTGCCCAGCATCCAATCAAAATTCTTTTCCCCTTTCCCGCCACTCACCTCGACGAATTTCGCCGACACTTCCACATCCCGCGCTCCCGCTGCAGCCACCCGCTTCGGCGATTCCTCCAGCGCCTTCAGCGCCTCCCCGTCATTCCAGTCCGCGAGGAATATCTGCGACTTCCCATCGCCCGTCCGGCCGCTCGCCCAGCTCAGCTTTTTCCCATCCGGGGAGAAGACCGGCAGGCCGTCGAAGCCCGGCGTGTACGTCACCCGCACCGGCTCGTGCGTCCCCTCGGCATCGGTGAGGAATAGCTCGAAGTTGTCGAAGCCCAGCTTGTTCGCCGTGAAGATGAGATACTTCCCGCTCGGGTGAAAATACGGCGCCCACGACATGCACTGAAAGTCCGTGATGCGCCGCTTGTCGCTGCCGTCCGTGTTCATCGTCCACACATCCGCCACCGTCCCGCTCTCGTTGAAATGCCGCCACACGATCCGCCTCCCATCCGGCGAAAAGAACGGCCCGCCGTCGTAGCCCGGCGCCTCCGTGATCCGCCGCACATTCGAGCCATCCGCATCCATCACATAGATGTCGCCCCAGTACGCCGGGTCTTTCTCGTAATGCGCGCGCTGCTCCGGCGTGAGCTTTTCCAGCGGAAAAGCCGAGCGCAGTGAGCAAAAGACGATCTGCTTCCCGTCCGGCGAAAACGATCCCTCCGCGTCGTAGCCCGGCGACTTCGTGAGGTTCACGATGCCCGTCCCGTCGGCATTCACCGAATAGATGTCCATCGTCGCATCGTAGTCCCACGAATACCGCCGCTGCTTCCCGGTCGCGCGCATCTCGATCTCCGCCTTCTGCTTCGCCGCCGCCTCGGCATCCTCATGCGTGCTGGCAAAGATGAGCCGCTGCGTCCCCGGCTGGAAAAACGCGCACGTCGTCTTCCCCACCCCCGGCGAGATGCGCCGCGAATCCCCGCTCTCCAAATCCAGCGTGTAAATCTGGTAGAACGGATTGCCGCCATTGTCATCGGAGGAAGTGGGCGGCGTACTTCGTTTCCCCGCATCGCGCTCACTTTGGAAAACAAGCTGCTTCCCATCCGGGCTGAAGTAGCCCTCGCCGCTCCGCTTCCCCTCATAGATGAGCTGCCGCGTGTTCTTCAAAAAGCGCGCCTCCTTCGCGGCATCACCATCCACGGCGATGCCGGACGACGCGAGGACAACGGACAGGAGCAGGGTGCGGAGAAACATCACGTGACGATGCTCACACACCCGCACCCGCGCAAGCAGAGGCTCGGCACACGAATCATCGTCGCCATTCAATCCGTCACTCCGTAGCCTCACGGCCATGATCCTCCGTCGTACTGTCCTCCTATCATTCGCCCTGCTCCTCGCAGGCTCCGCATTTTCCCGCGCCGAGCAGTTCGTGCTGTTCGATGTGACGTTCCCTTTCACGAAGTCCGATGCAGACAACGCCAAGCCGAGCCCTTCGCACTATTACGTGAAAGGCGACCGGCTGAATCCCGCGCGCCCGAAGGACTGGACGGGGCCGGCGGATTTCCGCAACGGCACGGTGCATGTGCGGCTCGAAGTGATCGAGAAACCGGCGGGCGGCGAGCCGACGACTTGGAGCGTGTGCTACATCCCGAACAAGGGCCAGGGCCACGGCTACGGGTGCATCGGCACCGATGTTTACAAGGAGAAGGGCGTGTATGAGAAGGACGTGGACATGACGAAGTTCTGGCAGAACAACGACATCGTGTGGAGCGAGGGGATCAAGGAGATGCACCTCGTGATCAAGGACAACAGCGGCGGCAGCGGCCACGCGCACAAGCGCGCCGACCACGAGAAATTCTTCCCGACGAAAGTGCGCATGACGCTCGTGCAGGTGTCGAAGGGATCGACGTATGATGCGAAGCTGGTGAAAGAGCTTGCGGCGAAGGACGGGAAGTAACGGAGATCACGGGCCAGACTTCGGCTTCCTCAGCGCGACAATGAAAAGCACCACCGTCGCGAAAAGAAGCACTCCGAAATTCATCGTGAGGCTGCGGACATTGTCGCCGTCCCTCCGCGCCCAAAGCAGATCCACGAAGCCCGCACCACAGATCGCACCGAGCAGCCAGAATCCAAACAGCAGGCCGAATCTGATCATGCGAGGGTTCACGGGAGGAATGGTCAGGCGCACTATTTGAGCTTCACGATCTGCAGGCTCTCGGTCTGAAGCCACAGGTCGCCTTTGCTCCCACGCAGTTCCGCGACGAGGACCACTTCGCCGCTGGCGTCGAACTCGAAGGCGAGCTTCTGCCATCCGGCGTCGCCGGTGAGGCCGTTCACGCCTTTGCGTTTCCCGCCGCTGATGCGCAGGCCGGCGCCTTCGCCCGTGTCGTCGCCGCCCTCGACGCCGGCGGTCTTCACGATGGCCTCGAAACGGTAACGCCCAGGATCGAGTGACATCGTGCGCCGCCACGATGCAGCGGCTGCGCCGTCGGCACGGATGTGGAGGCACGGCTTGCCATCCACGTTCTGCTCGTCGAGCGCGCCGCCGCCCTGCGCGCTCCATTGCTTCGGGCCGAGCTTCACGGTGTTGTTCACCCATTCGAGCGGCTTCGGCAGATCGCCGAGCTGCTTGCCGACGGATGCAAGCCGCGCGGCGACACGATCCCGCGCGCCTCGGATCTGCCCCTCGTAGTCCCTGCCCCATTGCGGATTCGCACGCGTGAGAGCTTCCTTCACTTTCGCGCCCTGCGCGGTGATGCGCGCCTCCCAGTCCGCGGGCTTCAGGATGGTCTCGTAGATGGCCTTCACGACTTTCGGGTAATGCGCGCGCCACTCGGGATTGCTCCACACGGCCTGCCCGACGAGCGAGCCGGGATCGCGCACGACGGGCCAATTCGCATCGCCGTAGATCTGATCGATCCCGTGGATGAAGAAGCTCGCCTTCCCGATCTTCGGATCAAAATAGACGCGGTAGTTGTTGCGGTTGAAATTATAGCCGTCCCAATGCGTGAGGATGGTCTCCATCGCGAGGAAGCGCAGGTATTCGTTCACGTCGAGCCGCTCGGCGACTTTCTGCCAGCGCACCTTCGCGTCGCCCTCCTTGCACGCGGCGGCAAGCTCTTTCAAATCACGCGTGTCGGACTTGTCCCCTCCCTGCTGCTTTTCGAGATTGCCATCGATCTCCGCAATGAAATGGCCGTCGTAGAGCGACCCGTCAGTCTTCTCGTAGAAGTAGCTGAGGAAGTCCTTCGTAAAGCTTTCCTTGAAAAGGTAGAGGCCCACGTCGCGGCCATTCCATTTCACGATCGCGTGCGTGCAGCGCGAAGCGGGCACCATCGCCGCGCGCGCCATCTCGCCGCCGATGAATTCATTCAGCAGGCTGCCGTCCTGCGCGCCGTTGTTCAGGTGAAATTTCTCCATGCCGTGAAAGCGCTCGGCACCCTTGAACTTGTCGAGGCTCACGGTCAGGCCGGGCTTTTGATCCGGCCCCTGGAAGCTGCCCGCCGCGCCCTTCAGCTTCACAGCGACGTGCTTGTATTCGGTCTTCTTCCCGTCCGGCGCGGTCTCGATCATCGAGCACTCGGCGTAGCGGCGGTTGTCCTTCTTCAGCTCCTCCCAGTCGGAGGGCTTGAAGGTGAACTCCAGATGCACAATCGGCCCGGCGAAGAACTCATCGGCATGCCTGTGATGCTTTTCCTTTTTCCCGAGCACGGGCGGCTCGGGGAGAATCTTCGCGACAGGAATCGGCGGCTCAGGATTCTGCGCGAAGGCGGGCGGCGGTGCGATGCACACGGCAGCCGCGAGAAGGGACGCAATGAAGATGCGCAGGAAATTTCGTTTCATGGGAGGTTCACTTTTCTTTCCCGGCACCAAGCAGCTTCAAAATATGCCGCGCGAGGTGTTCCTTGATCTCTCGATGACGAGGCACGGGCTGCGCCATCTTGGTCGTCGGATTCTGATACCAGTCATGCCTGCCGCCATGACGGATGAAGACACAGCCAAGTTCTTCAATCTTCCTGACGAGATCCCGATGCTTCACGCCACTTCCAGCTTCGCGTGGTGACGCACACACGGAATCTCGCCCGAAACAAGGTCGCCGTGCAGATCAATGAGGTGTGCCTTCAAATCCTCCAGCGACTCGCCCTGCGTGAGATAGTCGGGGAATTCGTCGAGATGACCGAGCCAGGCATCGCCGTCCTGCCAGTAGGTGAACGCAAGGGTCTTCATGCGCGACACGTTATCGCTCTGAGAAAGAAACGCAAGCCGCGCTCAATTCATCGCGGGAACAGCTCACTCGCTCTTCTTCGCACGGCGGAAGAACGGCTTCGCCACGTGCGCGTAGTGGTCCGGCGCGACCTCGTGGGCGGTCTTGAAGTGGACCTTCGCCACGCGCTTCAGCACGTCCGGCCCGAGCTTCGCGACGAGTTCCCTGCCGACGATTTTCACCCGCGGGTCCGAGGAGCCGCGCGGCAGGTCCACGCCCATGTCGCGGCTCGTGTCGCGCATCCAGTTGATGAACCGCTCGCGGGCAACGATGGACGCGGCGGCCACGGCCACATCGCTCTCCGCCTTCGTCCGCGCGTCGAGCTGGATGTGCTTCCCCTTTTCGCTGAAGGCGCGCTTGATCAGCGATGCGTCCGCAAATTTGTCGCTCAGCGCGCGCGGGCAATCGGGACGCAGGTCGAGCAGGTTTTCGATCACCTTCGCGTGACCCCAGCCGAGCATCTTGTTGAGATTTCCGAATTTCTTGTAGAGCTCGTTGTACTTCTCCGGCGCGAGCGTGATGCTCGACACATGCACGCCCTCAGTGCCCCGGATGATTTTCGCCAGCTCGCGAATCTTCACGTCGCTGCCGATGCGCTTGCTGTCCGTCACGCCCGCCTCCATGAGCACACGCGTATTTGTCTCATCCGTGTACGCGCCCGCGATCACGAGCGGGCCGAAGAAGTCGCCCTTCCCACTTTCATCCACGCCGAAGTGCGGCGTGAACATCTCCGGATTATGCACCTCCTCGTAGCCGAGCTTCGCCTCGCCGAGAATCTCCGGCTCCAGCGCGAACTGCACGAACTCCTGCGTCCCCCGCCCCTGCACCACGCACTTCGGCCCCTTCTCATACACCGCGACCGTCAGCCGATCGTTCTGCGCAAAATAAATCGTGTAAGGCCGCTCCTCAAATTTCCATCCGCGCTCCGTGAGCAGCGCGCGCAGCTTCACCGCCTGCGCCTGCGTGAGCGCGCACGTGTGCAGCGTGATCGGCTTCGGCCCCTCGGGTTCGTCGTTCGTTTTCTTCGGCATGAAAGTGCGCGCACTCTGCGCGACCGAACGCAGGCGTGGAAACCGAAAAGCAAACTACTCGCCGAAATCCAGTGAGAGGCCGCCGCCTTTGTCTTCTTTATACACCGTGTCGATTGCGAGGCCCGCGGCGAGCAGCAGCGTCGCCGCCGCAGGGTCGGGCTGATGCACGACGACGACATAGTTGTCCGCTGAAGTGAAAAGCTCTTTCGCCACGCCCGCCCACTTTTTCGACACCACGCCGAGTTCCGCGCCGGACGCCGTGAGGAAACGGAAATCCCATCCCACCCAGTTGCCCTTCACCACTGCCACTTCATTTCCAGCGGCATCATACACGCCGAATTTTCCACCCAGTGTGAGCAGCCGCGATTTGAACGTGCCGACCAGCGTGCCGTCACCAGCGAGCACCTTCACCGTCGGACGCAGAAAGGAAAATCCGCGCGTGATCGAAAACGCGATCGGCCCATTGATGTCGCTGCCCTCGTGCACGTCCACGCGCGTCGGCAGGTTCCGTTTGCTCGTGAGCATTCCCGCGATCGCATTGAACCATCCTTTCTTTTCCTTCGCCACCGCGAGCTGCGCGCCCGTGGTCCCGTCGAAGATGTCGTAGGTGGCGGTCAGCTTGAGCAGGCCGAGGTGTTCGCGGATGAGATAGGTGCCGAGCGCGGGAAGCATGGTTGCGTTTGTGGTTGGGTTCTGAAAGACGACGCACCCGAGTAGCCATCCCCGTGCCGAAATCCAATCCGCATTCCACATTCCGCAACGCGCCATCCCTGCGCCGCTCGCTCACCGCGTGGTTCGGAAAGGCCGCGCGCGATCTGCCGTGGCGGCGCACGCGGGACCCGTATGCAATCCTCGTCTCGGAGATCATGCTCCAGCAGACGCAGGTCGCGACGGTGATTCCATTTTACGAACGCTGGCTCGCGCGCTTCCCGGACTTCGCCACGCTCGCCGAAGCGGAGGAAAGTGACGTGCTCTCCGTGTGGCAGGGCCTCGGCTACTATTCCCGCGCGCGGAATCTCCACCGCGCCGCAAAGACCGTCGTGGAAAAGCACGACGGCAAAATGCCGCGAGACCCCGCGCTCATCCGCGCGCTCCCCGGCATCGGACGCTACACCGCAGGCGCAGTCGCGAGTTTTGCCTTCGACCTGCCCGAGCCGCTCGTAGATGCAAATGTCGCCCGCGTCCTCGCGCGACTGCTCGACTTGCACACACCGATTGACTCCACCGTCGGGCAGACCGCGCTGTGGTCCGCCGCCATCGCGCTCGTCCCGGAAAAAGACGCGCGCACTTTCAACGGCGCACTCATGGAACTCGGCGCGTTGCTCTGCACCCCGCGCGCACCCCAATGCCTCCTCTGTCCTATCCGCAGCCACTGCGCCGCATTCGCCAATGGCACCGCCGATTCACTCCCACGCAAGAAGCCGCGAAGAAAACAAGTCGCACTCTCCGAGCCCTGTGCATGGACGGTGAGCCGCGGCCGCATCCTCCTCGAACAGCAGACCGGCAAACGCTGGCGCGGCCTGTGGAAACTCCCCTCACTCCCCGCCGCACCGAACACCGGACCACTGCTCACGCTCGACTACCCGTTCACGCATCATCGCGTGACGCTCAGCGTCTTTCCACAGCCCGCACCATCGCCGCTCGGTGAAAATCACGCCTGGCATCCCCTCGCCTCACTCGCCGATGTCCCGCTCGCCGCTCCGCACCGACGCGCGATAGAGAAGCTCGCGACCTTCAGCGGATTTCCTCTCCGACAGGCACCTGAGTCGCAGTCAAAAACGTCTTCACCAATTCACCCTCGCCACAAATCGTCATCCCCGAAAAACGCTTGAACCACCGTCCCTCCGGAACCTCGCGCTGCGCATCGAGCCATTCAGCCAGAAGCCCGGGTTGTTCCGCACCGATGCTACGTTCACGAATCCGATCGAGGAGATGCTGCAGCAGCGCAGGCGGCAGATTTGCGCGCCGGACTTTAGGCATTTTCCCTGCCGCCGTAAAAGCCACGCGTGATCTCCGCACGGATGCGCGCCTGCTCGTCAGGATTTTCCGCAACGACCATTCGCTTCGCGAGCGCCGTCAGTTCACCGCCAGTGAGCTGGCGTTCCGCATCGAGCCGATAGGCGTGCCGGATAACCTCGGCCTGCTCGACGGGGGATAGCTCCTCCAAATCGTGGATGACTTGCTTCGCTGTCATGCGCGGAGAATAGGAACCTTCACGGCGCAGTCAATCCCACCACACTGGGCGATTCTTTCCCTTTGCCGCACGCATCCGCCCTTCGTAACGTCGCCACATGCTTTCGTTCCAAAATCTTCCCGACGCCAAGGGCCACTTTGGCCGTTTCGGCGGAATGTTCGTGCCCGAGACGCTGATGACGGCGCTGCT
>JAYWEO010000179.1:0-7868 GCA_043779225.1 Prosthecobacter sp. | reverse complement strand
GCGCCGCCTGGAGCACCACCGGAAGATTGATCGTCTGGATGCTGGCCGAGTTGTTCGTGATGCCGTTGTTCAGGCCGACCGTGAGCCCTCCCACGTTTGTGCTGATGACGAACGCTCCCGCACCGGCGTTGAACGTGATCGAGTCAATCGTCGTGAGCGGGAGCAGATCGTAATTCGGTGCCAGCCGGGTGGCTCCTGCGAATTGCACGACATCCCCGCTACCGGGATTGCCGTTGTTCGGGACCCAGTTGTTGTCCGTCGTCCAGTTGTTGTCACCGCCGCCGCCATCCCAGATCCAGAGCGATTGCGCGCGCGTGAGCGTGACATGATCCGCACCCGCGGTGTTGTAGGTGATGTCAAATTTTTGCCCGGCGATGGTGACGACGGCTCCGCTCGCAAACTGAGTCGGCGCATTGAGCGACGCACCGCCGGAGGTATTGATGATCCTCAGCGCGTCGCCGACATTGTAGCTCGCGAGGCCGGAGCTTGTGAGCGTGGCATTGCTGAGCGTGATCAGGCTCGTCGAACCGGTCACTGTGATCTGATCAAAACCTGTGGCACCGCCGGTGCCGACCGCGGTTCCTTTCAGCGTCGCGAAAAGGGTCGCCCCTGCTCCAAAGGTGAGGCTGCCATTCACCGTGAGCGCCGTAGCCACGGCGTCCCCGCCGGGCGAAAGCCTGGCGTTGAACGTGACCGTCGCACCGCTCAATGCCAGCAAAGGGCTCGCCGCAGTCACCACGTCGTTGTTAAAAGTGAGGCTCTGACCCGTCCCGGGATTTCCGCCGCCGCCTGAGCCCGCTCCTCCCGCAACATTGATCGAGCCATTCACGTTCATGGTCGTCCCCGCCTGCGCAGCCAGGGAGATGGTGCCTGCAACGCCGCCATTGTGATTGCCCGGTCCCGTGGCAGCGCCGCCCGATGTGGTGATGGCCCCCATCGTGAGCGCGCCACCCGAAGAGAGCGTGAGAGCACCTCCCGGCAAGCCATCGGTGCTGGCTGGGGCGGTGCCGCCGGTCGTGATGATCGTCCCGACCGTGAGCGCACTGCCCGCGAGAGTGGTCGAGACGTTCACTGCGCCGCCAATTGCGTTGGGAATCCCCGTCGTATCCACCGAGGCGACACTCAGAGAGCCGAGCGCGTCGGTGAGAAATGCGCCGCCTCCGTGCGTGGTCACGGCGACCGCCGTCTGGCCCGCGCCGAAAGCGATCGGAGTGCCCGGTGTGCCCACACTGCCGCCTGCGAGAGCCGCCGTGCCCGTCGTGAGCGTGACCCCGGCGGTCGCACTCATCGCGCCCCCGGCGGTCTGTGAAATCGTCGCATTCGCCGAGGGGGCATTGAGCACGATGCCCAGGCCAATCACGGTGAGGCTGCCCGTGACCGTCAGGTTTCCGGTCACATTGGTGACATCGATCCCGCCCGCCGTGATCGTGGCTCCCGGAAGCGTCAGCCCCGCCGCCGCGCTGTCATTCAATGCAAAAGATCCGGTCCCAAGCGAAACGGTGCCGACCGCGCCCACCGCATTCGCGGCGGCGGTCAGCACCGCGCCGGAATTGCTCGTCGAAAGATTCAGCGTCCCGGCGGTAATCACGCCACTCGCATTCTGGGAGATCGAGCTGGCGGCGGCCGTGGTCGCGAGCGACACGGTGCCTGCTCCGGCGTTGATCGGATTGTTCACCACCATCAGCCCGCTTGTGCTCAGATTCACGCCTCCGCTTGCAGCCACCGCGCCAGTCACGGCCAAGCCACCGGCATCAAGCAGATCCAGCGCGCCGGTGCCCAGCGTGGCCACCCCGAGATTCGTCACCGCATTCGTCGCCGTGTTCAGCGTCGCGGGTGCGTTTGCCGTCGCGAGCGAAAGTGTCGCGCCAGTGATCACTCCGGTCGCGTTCTGCGTGATCGCATTGGCCGCGCCGCCAGAGGTCGTGAGCGAGACATTTCCAGCCCCCGCATTCACGGTGTTGTTCACCACGAGCGCACCGCTCGTGCTCAGAGTCACTCCGCCGGTCGCTGCCACGGCTCCCGTCACCGTCAATCCGCCCGCATCCGCCAGGTTCAGCGCGCCGGTGCCGAGCGTGACCGCCCCGAGATTCGTCACCGCATTTGTCGCCGTGTTCAGCGTCGCGGGTGCGTTCGCCGTCGCGAGCGAAAGTGTCACGCCGGTGATCACTCCGGTCGCGTTCTGCGTGATCGCATTGGCCGCACCACCAGAGGTCGTGAGCGAGACAGCATTCGCGCCCGCATTGATCCCGCCTGCGCCGATCACGAGCGCCGAGGCGGTCTGAAGCGTGACATTTCCTCCTGCGGTGGAGGCCACGGATGCGACGCCGGCAAATGCATTGGCTGCGTTGTTGATCGTGACGGTCCCGGTCGAGGTGAAATTCACCGTTCCGGCGGTGACCGCCGCGGCGCCGAGGCTGATGCCGCCGGTGCCGGAGGCGACCGTGAGCGTGCCGGTGCCGAGATTGATGCTGCCCGCCGCGGCATTGATCACTGCGCCCGCGGCGAGCGTGTTTGCGTTCAGCGTGAGGCTTCCGTTTCCAGCCGAGGCGTTGATCGAGTTGTTCAGGAAAATGCTGCCGTCCGCCTGCAGGGTGAGCGTCGAGGCCTTGTTCCAGGAAATCGGATCGATGACGTTGATGTTGCCCGTGTTGCTGCCCGCCGCGCCGGTGGCGTTCGTGGTGATGGTCACGTTCGTGCCGCTCAAGCCGATCTGGAGCGCCGTCTGGATGCTCGTGGGATCGATGAAATAGACGCCGGGCGCAGGCAGCGGATCATTCAGCGGATTGTTGACACCGATGACGGCAGGATTGCCTCCGGTGGCGATGCTCACATCGCGCGGATCGAGCAGCCACAGGCCGCCTTTCCCGAGTGTCGCACTCGCATCCACGACAGCCGTCGCGCCGACGCCGAGTTGGATTTTTCCCGATGTCTCGACCAGCCCGCCATCGCCACCCTGCACACCGCCCCGCGCGGTGATCGTGCCGGAGAAAAGGGTCGCGTCGTCGGCCCACACGATTACTTTTCCGCCGTTGCCGGCCGTGATCGCATCGGCGGTGAGTTTGCTCGTGGCGTCCACGCTGGCCGTCTTTGAGCGCGGCGTCGTGCCGCCGCCCTGGTAGTCGCCGCCGACGAGGATCGTGCCGCCGCCCGCCGTGCCGCTGGCGTCTATTTTCGCGCCGCGCAACGCCACATTTTCGCCGGTGATTTTCACACTGCCGCCGGTCTGGCCGGGTGCGCGGTTCGAGGCGTCGAGATGACCGGAGACTTCCGCGGTGCCGCCCTTGCCCGCGCTGATCGTGATGTCACCGCTGACGATGGTGCCGCTCTGCGCGATGGCGAGGCCATACATGTCGCCGGCCACGAGGCTGGCCTTCGGCGCGGCGATGCGGCCCGTGTTGCTCACGCCGGGCCTCACGACGACGCGCGCCCTGGGGATCGCCGCCGGGGCCGTGCCCACGAAAATATTCCCGCCCGCCTCGCCGACAAACACGCTGCTGCCAGACGCGAGCGTGACGCTGCCTTTCTGCGAGGTGATGACTCCCTCGTTGCTGACGTGCGCGCCGTACAGGCCGACATCAGTGACGGCCGTGATGCGGCCACGGTTTTCCACGTCGCCGGAGAGGTTGGTGAAATTGATTTTGCCCGCGAGGAAATCGGAATCCGAGATGTGGCCTGCGCCGGCGATGATCCCGCCGACATTCACGACAGCGCCGCTGCCAAAAAAGATGCCGTACGGATTCGCGATGACGATTTTCCCGTTGGATGTGAGCGTGCCGAAGATCTGCGACGGGTTCGGGGCCGTCACGCGGTTCAGCGTGAGCGAGAGGGTGCTCGGCTGGATGAAGTTCACGCGCTCGGCGCCGCCGATGCTGAAGCTCTGGTAGTTGATGATGGCGCGGTCGCTGGTCTGGATGTTCAGCGCGCCGCCAGAATGGCTGAACGTCGCGGTGCCGGACTGCACCTGCGCGCCCTGCGGCAATGCGTGGAGCGCCGAGGTGAGCGTGACGGTGGTCGCGATCAGCGTGGCGATGGATTTTGCGAGAAATGATTTCGGCTTCATGGCTGGGTGTGCGGAGTTTCGCCGGGTTACCAGGCGATGGTGGCGGAAATATGGATGCGATTGTCACCGACCTCAACCGGCTTGAGCAAAAGATCGTGCTGCGCCTCCAGGACGTAGCCGTAGTCGGCACGGACGGTCACGTAGAGCGGGATGGCACCCTTGCCGGGCAATTTGAACAGCTGAAGTTCAAGACCGCCGCCGATACTCATCATCGTGCGATCGGTCTCCACGGCGAGCTGTGTGCGATTATTGAAGGTCTGCCCGTAGTCCAGGAATGCCCGCGCGATCAGATCCCAGTCTGCGCCGGCGCCTGCGCCAGGCGGCCGGATACGGAAAGTTGGCGAGCCGCCTGCCTTCTCGTTCTTCACTTCGGTGACCAGGTCCGCCTTCGCGGAAGCTGCGGCGCCTTCGCCGGGCTTTGACGTGCCGGACGCCTTTGCGATCTTGCCTGCGTTCGCGCCGGTTTTTTCAGCCTTGTCGGTCTTGGGCTTCGCGTCCGCAGTCTTGGCAGAGGGCTTGGATTTTGCGCTCGAAGAGGGCTTGAAAAGCCGCGGGATGTGCAGCCGGTATTCGATGCTGCCGACAAAGCCGGAGTCGCCCGAGGTGAAGGACTCGGGATAGCCGCGCACCGAGCTGGCGCCGCCGGCGATGAGCTCGAGCTGAGGGATGAGGCGGCGGTTGCCCAGCGCGTACTGGCTGTGCACGATGAGCGCGAGTTCGTTCGCGAGGATGCCACGCTTCCACTTCGAGCCGTCCGGGCCGAGGTCACCCCATTTTTTCCCGAGCAGCAGCGGCTCCAGGAAGATGGATGCGTAAAGGTCGGCATTCATGTACCAGAAGGCGCCGTCGGTCTCAAACCGCCCGAGGCCGTTGAGCTGATCCTGATTCTTGTCGCTGAAGCTTCCCTTCACCTGCACGTTCGTCGAGAGGCTGAATTTTTCCGTGGACCGCTCCGTGCCGACGGCGAGGTAGGGCAGGGTGAAATTCACCGCGGAATTTCCTCCCGCGGCTTGGTTGTTCACCGTCACGCGCATGAATTCCCCGCCCGCCGTGATGTCCAGCGGGAAGCCATGCCAGTAAAGCGGCGTCCACGTGAGCGCGACGCCCGCCGTCAGGCTGTCGCCGGTGAAGGTCGAGCCGGAGAAACCGACATCCTGGGCGGAGAACTGGCCGTAGAGCCCATACACTCGGGCCTTCAGCACGTCCGGTTTCACGAGTGCAAACTGGTAGGAAAGGATTCCTGAGTTGAAGCGCTGAAGATCGGTCGTCGTGTATTCGAGGCGCAGGATGTCGTCCTTGTTCGCGAGCTGCCGGAGCTCCAGGCCGATGCGGCTGCGCCACTCGCCGGTGGATGGCGTGCCGTTGTTCGCCTCCTGCGCGTAGATGACGTAGTTCTTCTGCTCGCGGATGAGGTAGTCCAGCATCACCTTGCCCTGCTCGCCGGTGGCATTGATCGCCGCGTCCACACGCCGTCCGGGGAAGCGGTTCAGGCGGCTGAGATAGTTCTGGAGCCGCGGCTTTTCGAGCGGGCCGCCGGGCTTCTTCGGATTGGAGACATAGACAGGCGACTTGGCCTTGATCCAAAGGTGCTTGGGATCCTTCACCGGCTGCCCGTCCGGTGCGTCGTCGTCATTGATTTTCGGCAGGGCAAGCTTGTATGGAATCCTCCGCGCAATGGTGCGGATCTTTGCCACTTCGCTGATGAAGACGGTGACTTTCACATCGACCACGCCCTGCGCCTTGTCCCGCTCGTCCACACCCTTGCGGGGGTTCACATCCGCGAGGATGTAAACGCCGATGAGGCCGCGATCGGTGAGTTTCTTCACCACCGCATCGTACACATCCAGCAGGGCCATTGCGGACATGGCCCGGGGGTCTCCAAACTCGGACACCTTGAGCTTTACCTGCCTGCCTTTTGTTCCCGCTTTCGGAATTGCCTTCGGGGTATTCTTATCCTCCTTCGCAGGCTTCGCGCCATCCTTCTTGGAAGGCTTCACCGCGGGAGCAGCCGAGGGAGTCGCGGAAGCCGGCAGAGGCGGATGCAGCGCCTCATCTTCGTCGCTTTTTCCAGCTTCCAGATTCTGCTCCGCGGTGGTGGTCGAGAGCAGCCCGCCACCCGCCTTGGCCGCGCCAGTCCCAGCGGGCACTTTTGCGATGTGAAAAAGCCTCCTGTCCGGCGCCTCCTGCAGTACCACTTCCGATGCCGCCAGTTCCGCTTCCTTCGGCAGCGTGGGATTCCGCTCCTGCACATCATTGCCGTATTTCACGATGAATTTCCCGACCGTGTACATGCGCTGAAGAGGCGGCGTCTGCGGCCCCATCGGCCCAGGCACCGCATCCGGCCCCGGCAACTGCGGCATGGAGCCGGGCCCCGGAATCTCTGGGATGAAAAGCGGCTCATTCTGCGTGCCCGGGTTTTTGGGAAGAGGCGGGGCACCGGGCGCACCGGGCGCATTCGGATCGACGACGACGGGTTTCGTCCGGCGCATCGCCGGGGCTCCAGGTGCCGCTGGCGCTGGCGCATCCACGGCGTCAGCAGGCTTCAGAGGTTCGGCGGCGGGCGGCAGCGGCGGCTTAGCTTCCTGTGCGGAAGTCACGAGCGGAAAGGCAGTCAAAGTGACACCCAGAAAAAGTCTCATCAATCGGGGTGCAGTCTCAAGCGTGGGCATTGGGTGATCCTTTCTTATTGGCTTCTAAAAAGTCCGGCCAGGTCATCACGGCCTTCGCTGGGCGTGGACTGGGGCCGGGCAACACGCGCATACAGCAGAAATCCCCCTCCCGTGTAAAGCTTCATATAGGCTGCCTTTTCCCGCCGTGCAGACGGCCCAAGTGGAGCGCCATCACTGCCCCCCAAAAAAACGCGCCTTACTGGCTCTTCTTGGAAAACTTTCTCCGCAGCAACTGGCCGATGGCCCTCCATTGCCGGGCCAGTGCGCCACGGCGCGGCATGCGGGCCTTGATCTCATTCTTCCACCGGACAGCCGTGGCCCACGCGGGCATCGCCTGGATCGCCGTGTACAGGCGTTTCTTCAACCGCCCTATCCACTCGTAAAGCCTCCGGAACCACCGCACGGTGAGCAATGCCGGGCGGCACACCGTGAAGATGCGCGCCACGATGGCGGTGCCGACCACTTTGGCCGCGACGATGATGCCGATTCCGGCAGCCGCGTGTCCTCGCGTCATCAGGTAAAGTGCAGCGATCTTCACCGGCAGCAGCATCAGGCCGGGGATGAGAAAGACAGCCATCGCCCCATAGGGCGGCAGCTTGGAAAGCCTCGCCTCCAGCCATCGGAAGATCCGCGCGCGGGCCACCCAGGCCATGAAGGTCGTGAGATGGTCCCACAGCCACTCCTCGAAAAACATAATCGCCGCCGCCAGGATCACCATCGGCGGGATGAAAAGTTTCTTGAAAAGGCGTCTGAACATGAAAGTCACCGCGCAGCAGGCGCAGAGGCGACATGAGTCGCTTCATTTTTGAAAATGTCACGCCATTCATCTGCAAATCAGCCACGCGATCCCTGTCTGAAGATCGAGGACGGGACGCAATCCCCCATCGCGAGCGCGCAGCGACGACGCCACCGATTTCAGCCGTATCGCCCCCGTTTCAGTTTACCGCGCTGCGGACCTGCACAAAGGCGATCATCTCCAGCAGATCGTCCACGTGGAAAGGCTTTGAGAGGATGGTCCCGTTCACCGTCCGGATGAAATCGGTGATCTTCCCGTTGCCGCGATGGCCGGTCATGAAAATGAAACGACTGCACAGGTGCGGACGCATCCGCTCGACGGCGCGGAAGAACATGTCGCCCGG
>JAYWEO010000178.1:0-8358 GCA_043779225.1 Prosthecobacter sp. | reverse complement strand
TACACATTCACGCCTGCGACCACGAGCATCGCCGTCGGGCCGAATGCGAGCGGCGTGAATTTTACCGCCAGCGCGCTCGCCGCCGTGAGCATCGCGGTGCAGGACGCGGATTGCAGCGAGGGTGCGAATACGGGTGCATTCCGCATCACACGCACGGGGGCCACGGCAGCGGCGCTGACCGTCCAGCTTTACTCGCCGACCGGCACCGCGACGAAAGGGACGGACTACACGCTGACTCCCGATGTGGTGGCGCTCAGCCCGTACCAGACGTTCACGATTCCCGCAGGGCAGTCGTTTCTCGACGTGATCGTGACGGCGATTGATGACACGAGCGTCGAGAGCTTTGAGCGCGTGACGCTGGAACTCGCGCCCTCCGCGAGCTACGTCCTCGGCAACGCGGCTGCGACGCTTTGGATCACCGATACCGACACGGTGAATCCGCTCGTCCGCATGCGCGTGACGGATCGCGATGCGACTGAAGGTGGCGACAGCGGTCAATTCCTCATCGAGCGCATCGGCCCGACGACGAACGCACTCAACGTGACCATCGCGATGAGTGGCACCGCTACGGCGGGCTCGGACTACGTGACGATTCCGACGACCGTTACCATTCCTGCAGGTGCCTCCTCCGTGCTGGTGAACGTGACACCGCTTCAGGATACAGCCATCGAGACTGTGGAGACAGTCGTCCTCACGATCAGCACGAACGCGAATTACGTTCGCTCCGCGTCCAGCGCAGACTACTCGGGCACCGTGAATCTTTACGACGACGACATCCCGCTCATCACCGTCGTCGCGACCGACCCCAATGCATCCGAGGCAGGCAATGATCCCGGCATCTTCACGATCACGCGCACCGGCCCGACGACGAACGCGCTCACGGTAAATTACGGCCTCACCGGCAGCGCGCTGCATGGGACCGATTACGTCGCGCTGCCTGGGGTGCTCACCATTCCTGCGGGCAGTGCGGTGGGAACCGTCGTCATCACACCCATCGAGGACAATATCGGCGAACCTTCGCAGACCGCCGTGCTCGAAATCCGTGGCGGTCTCGGCTACGCAATCGGCACATCAGCGAGCGCGACCGTGACGATCGCCGATAACAGCGACTTGCCTTACGTATCAATCGCGGTGACCGCCGGCCCGGCTGTGGAAAGTGGAACCACCGGAACTTTCCGCGTGACCACCACGGGTACGGGCACCGGTAATATCACCGTGCTCTATACCGTCTCGGGGACCGCAACGAATGGCACGGACTACAACCCGCTGAGCGGCACGCTCACGATGGCGAAGAATACGACGGCCAACATCACGATCACACCGATTCAGGATCTGCTCGTGGAAGGCTATGAGACTATCACCATCACGCTGAATTCCGATCCCACGTATTCGCTCGCGCTCGATGCCTCGGCGACGATGAATCTGCAGGATGACGATGCGCCAGTCGTGAATGTCTCCGGCACCGATGACGTTTTCACCGAGACGACCGGCAGCCTCGCGAAGTTCTGGATTTCGCGCACGGGCGCAACGACTGCCGCGCTCACGGTGAACTACACCATCGACGGCACCGCGACCGCAGGCTTCGACTACACTGCACCCAGCGGAACCGTGACGGTCCCCTCGGGCGCAGTCGGCGCGTATGTGGATGTCTCGCTGCTCGACGACACGCTCGCAGAGGGCACAGAGACGATCATTTTGAACATCACGCCCGATCCCGCGTACGGGATCGGGTTTGGCTCAGTCACACGTTACATCATCGATGCGGAGACGACCTCGGTTGCGACGCAAGTTCGCTTTTCCACGGGCGCCTCCACCGCAGTGGAAAGTGTCGGAACCGTGAACATTCCCGTCACGCTCAGTGCGGCTTCCGCAGAAACCGTGACCGTTGAGTACGTCATCAATGGCGGCACCGCACTCGCCGCAGGCATCGACTATTCCCTCTCACCCGGCTTGCTTGTTTTTGCACCCGGAGAAACATCGAAGGACATCGCAGTCGTCATCAGCGACGACACACTGAAGGAGGCGAATGAAACCGTGATCCTTCTGCTTGTGAATCCGGCGAACGCGCGACTCGGCACGAGTTCGCACACGCTCACCATCACTGACAATGACGCGCCACCGGGAGTCACCGTCGGCTTCGCCGGCACGACTGGCAGCGGCTTGGAATCCGTATCGCCAGCACCGCTCACCGTCGCGCTCAGCACCGCGCAGGCGACCGCCGTCACCGTGGATTATGCCGTCACGGGTGGCACCGCGACGAACGGCGCGGACTTTGCGATCACCGATGGCACTCTCACCTTCGCCGCTGGCGAGACGGTGAAAGTGATCCCGAACACCATCACCAACGATCTCACTGCGGAATCGGGCGAGACGATCATCCTCACACTCAGCAACCCGACCGGTGCGGCCCTCAGTCCAAACACGATCCTGACCTACACGATCACCGACGACGACGCGACGACCGTGACGATTTCCGCCACCGACGCGACCGTAAGCGAACCCGGCACGGACACCGGTACATTCACCATCAGCCGCACCGGCTCCACGACGGTGGCGCTCACCGTAAATCTCGCAATCACCGGCACTGCAACCAGCGGCGCGGACTATGTAAACATCAACAACGCCGTGATGATTCCGGCAGGTTCGGCGACTTTTGCAGTGACCGTCATCGCCTTGGACGACCTCATCCCCGAGCCGGCCGAGACCGTCATCGCAACGCTCGCGCCAGGTATTTACACGATCGGTGCATCAGCCAGTGCCACGGTCACTATTGCCGACGACGAACCGATCGTCTCCATCGTCGCATCCACCCCGAATGCTTCGGAATCAGGCACGGCGGGCGCATTTACCATCTCACGGACAGGAACGACTGCCCGAGCGATCACCATTCCAGTCAATGTCACCGGCACAGCAACGAGTGGCACAGACTATACGGCACTGGCAACCAGCGTGACGATGCCTTCCGGCGCATCGTCCATCTCGCTCCCCGTCACGCCACTCGCAGACACCTTGGCAGAAGGAAACGAGACCGTGATCGCTACAATCGGAGCCGGGAGTGACTTCACGCTCGGCACACCCATTTCCGCCACCATCACCATCGCCGACGCGCCCATCCAAGCATGGCGGCTCGCAAAATTTGGCGCGAATGCAAACAACCCTGCCATCTCCGGCGACATGATGGATCCGGATGGCGACGGGCTGAAAAACATTTTCGAATACGGATTCAATACCAATCCCCTTGCGCTGAATGCGGGACCGGCATTCACAAAGGACGGAAGTGATTTCGTAGTCACCTACCGCCGCAATTTGGCTGCGACCGACCTCATTTTTGAAGTATTGGCCAGCAACAATCTTTCCTCGTGGATTCCAGTCAGCACGACCGACCAAATCCTTTTGGACGACGGAAGCACTCAGGTCATTGCCGCCCGTGTTTCATCCTATCCAGCGGGGCCGCCGCACTTTTTCAGAATGCGGATCCAGAATCCTTCCCCGTAGATCCCTCATCATTTCCGGGCAACACCAAGCATAGCCAATACGCCCCCAAGTCTGCGGGGGATTGTGCATGGTGAAAGAGCCCGCGTTGTGCCTTTCTCTCCCGATGAATTCGCAGATCGCCCTCCGCATTTCCGCCATCGTCGGTTTCCTAGCCGTCGCGCTCGGTGCATTCGGCGCGCATGGGCTGCATGAGGTGCTGGAGAAGAATGCACGCCTCGCGACTTGGGAAACCGCAGCGCTGTATCATCTCACGCACGCCGTCGTGATGCTCGTCATCGCCATGCTGCGTCCGTTGCGTGCCGGTGCTTGGTGGCTCATGCTCGCAGGCATCGCCATTTTCAGCGGAACGCTCTACGCGCTCGCGCTCACGAATGCAAAATGGCTCGGTGCCATCACTCCCATCGGCGGAGTGTGCCTGCTTGCAGGGTGGCTCGCATTGGCGTTTGGAAAAGCGCAGCCGGAGTGAGCAGTCACACGGCGATGCGGCGTTGCTCTGACTAAAGGCGGCTCCAATTTTTGAACGTCAGATTCCCGACGGCGCCGAAGAGCAGGAAATCCGCATAGAGCGGCACGCTTCCGAACAGGAACGGCTGATGCCTCAGCACATTCTCGAAACGCACGAGCACCGTCCCGACCCGCGCGGATCGTGACGGCATCGCGCTGCCAAACCTCCACGCAGCCACGTCCCAATTTCCGCTCCTGGTGCCGCACCCATCTTTGTCCGGCTGCTGAGTCCGATGATCGCCGGTGCTGCAATGAGCCTGAGTTCGGTTTCCCCATCACGAATGCACTCCGCCAGCGGCACGTGAAGCCGGATGATTGAGCGCGTTCGGCATGGCATTCCCGCATTGCGAAATCTGTCACGCGTCCACAGCCTGCATGCCTGTATGAAAACCCTCGCCGCAATTTCTCTCGCGCTCACATTTGCCGGCGCGGCATCCGCACAGAAAGCCACCTCGACGGATTATCCGCTCACGGAAGACTCGAAGGCTCATGACAACGTGCCGAAGGGCGAGGTGCTGAAGTTCGTACTCGAAGGATCGAAAATTTTCCCCGGCACCACGCGCAACGTCACCGTGTATGTGCCGAAGCAGTACGATCCCTCGAAGCCCGCGTGCGTGTGGGTGAATCAGGACGGCGTGCAGAACAACGCGCCGGTCGTCTTCGACAATCTCATCGCGAAGCACGAGATGCCCGTGACGATCTACATCGCCGCATCGCCCGGCGTGGTGAAGGCGCTCGATGGAAGTGTCGCGCTCGACCGCTTCAACCGCAGCCTCGAATACGACGGGCTCAGCTCCGACTACGCACGATTTGTCATCGAGGAATTGCTGCCCTTCGTGGAACAGCAGAAGACCGGCGACGGTCGTGCGATCGTGCTGAGCAAGGAGGGCAACGACCGCTGCATCGGCGGCTCATCGAGCGGCGCGGTCTGCGCGTTCAATGCCGCGTGGGAGCGGCCTGCGGAATTCCGCCGCGTCTTTTCCACCATCGGCACGTATGTGAGCCTGCGCGGTGCGGATCGCATTCCGGGCCTTGTCCGCAAGTTCGAGCCGAAGCCGCTGCGCGTCTTTTTGCAGGACGGCGACCACGATCAAAATATCTATGGCGGCGACTGGTGGATGGCGAATCAGATGATGGAACGCGCGCTCACTTTCGCCGGCTACGAAGTCGAGCACGCGTGGGGCACCGGCGGGCACGATGGCAAGCAGGCCGCGGCGATTTTTCCCGACGCGGTGCGCTGGATTTGGAAGGACTGGCCGAGGGAACCGCAGGCGGGTGCAGGCTCGAGGCAGCTCCAGGAAATCCTCATCCCTGGCGAAGGCTGGCAGCTCGTGAGCGAAGGGCACAAGTTCACCGAAGGCCCGGCGGTGAATGCGAAGGGCGAGGTGTTCTTCAACGACATCCCGGAGTCGAAGACGTGGAAAGTCGGCCTCGATGGCAATGTCGCGATGTTCATCCAGGACTCAAAGAAGGGCAACGGCGAGGCGTTCGGGCCAGACGGCCATCTCTATGCCGTGGCGACGGGGATGCCGCAGATTTTGACCTACGACTCGAACGGCATGGCGAAGGTTTTTGCCAACGACATCGCGGGCAACGATCTCGTCGTCGCGCACAACGGCAACATCTACGCGACGCACCCCGGCCTCGGGACGAATCCGAGCCAGATCTGGCTTGTGAAACCGAATGGCGAAAAGCAAGTCGTGGACAAGGGACTGAAATTTTCCAACGGCATCGCGCTCTCACCCGACCAGAGCCTGCTCTACGTGGACGACAGCAAATCGCACTGGGTCTATAGCTATCAAATCCAGCCCGACGGCACGCTGAAGCACAAGCAGCGCTACTACCACTTGCACGAGCCGGACAACGCCGACGACAGCGGCGCGGATGGGATGAAGGTGGACACCGCGGGACGGCTCTACGTGGCGACGCGCATGGGCATCCAAGTGTGCGATCAGGCGGGACGCGTGAACTGCATCATCCCCACGCCAAACGGACGTGTGAGCAATCTGGAATTCGGCGGCGCGGATTTCAGCACGCTCTTCGCGACGTGCGGGGACAAGGTCTTCAAGCGGAAGGTGAAAGCGCAGGGCGCGCCGGCATTCCGCGCGCCGGTGAAGCCGGCAGGGCCGCATCTTTAGGTCTCGGAGTGAGGATGGAAAGAGTTCCGATGGAAGAGGGTGAACAACTGGCAAACGGAAAATAGCCCAGCGATTCATCGCTGGGTTTCCGCACAGGGAACTGGGCGAAGTCCCGCAGGGACGAAAGAAACGTTCTGCCGTCCCGGGCGGGACTCTTTTCGCTCACACGCAATTTTTCCCAGCGATGAGTCGCTGGGCCACTATCACGAACAAACTTATCGCCGCGCACGCGGGTCGAGCGCGTCGCGGATGGCGTCGCCGAGGAAGTTCAGCGCGACGAGTGTGAGCGACATCGCCGCGGCGGGGAACAGCAGCAGCCACCAGTAGCTATGGATTGGATTGATCACATTTTTCCCGTCGCTGAGCAGACTGCCCCAGCTTGCCTGCGGGTCATTGATCCCGAGGCCGAGGAAGCTCAGGAATGACTCATCGAGAATTACTGCGGGAATCGTGAGCGTGAGATAGACGACGATGACGCCGATGAGATTCGGCAGCAGATGCCTCACGAGGATGCGCGCATGCGACTGCCCGAGCGCACGCGCGGCGAGCACGAACTGCTGCTCCTTCAGCGCGAGCACCTGCCCGCGCACGATGCGCGCCATCGCGAGCCATTCGATGAGGCCGAGGCACAGGATGAGGATCATGATTTTCGCGTAGCCTTCCACGCTCGGCATCATGCGATGCAGTGTCGTCTCCAGCCACGGGGCGAAAGTGAAGATCGCGACGATCACAATGATCAGCCGCGGCACGCTGTGCAGCACTTCGACGAAACGCATCATCGCATTATCCGTGCGCCCGCCGATGTAGCCGGCGATCAGGCCGTAAGTCGTGCCGACAAAGAAGCTCACGAGCGCCCCACACAAGCCGACGATGAGCGAAATGCGCGCGCCTTGGATGACGCGCGAGAACACATCGCGACCGTTCATGTCCGTCCCGAAGTAGTGCGCCGCGGATGGCGGCACGAGCTTCGCCGCGGTGGGGGTTTCCGGGCTGTATCGAAAGATGGAAGGGCCGAGGATCGCGAGAAGCACCACGGCGGCGAGGAGCACCATCGCGGCCATGGCGACGCGATTGCGCACGAGCCGCCGCCATGCGCCCGGCGGCTGCGCTGTGGGAATGGAAATCGGCTCGCTCATTCGAGGCGGATGCGCGGGTCGAGCCACTTGTAGGTGATGTCCACGAAGAGATTCATCCCGACGAGCAGCGTGCAGTAAATGGTAACGCTGCCGCAGCACAGGAAGACGTCGCGGTTCAGCACCGAGTTCACAAAAAATCCGCCCATGCCGGGTAGGCTGAAGACCGACTCGATGACGAGCGACCCCGTGAGCAGATTCGCCGTGAGCGGGCCGAGGAAGCTCACGACGGGCAGGATGCCGACCTTCAGCACGTGCTTGTAGAGCACGCGTTTTTCGCTGAGGCCCTTTGCGTGTGCGGTGCGGACAAAGTCCTGATTCAGCACCTCCAGCATGCTCGTGCGCGTGAGCCGTGCGATGTAGGCGATGAACGGCCCGGCGAGCGTGATTGCTGGAAGGATGAGGCAGGAAATGCCGGTCCATCCGCCGACCGGCAGCCAGCCGAGCCAGAGTGAAAAGACGAGCACCAGTGCGGGCCCGGTGACGAATGTCGGCACGGAGATCGCAGCCAGCGCACCGAGCATCGTCGCGGAGTCGAGCCACGTATTTTTCCGCACCGCCGCGACACTGCCGAGCCACACGCCGATGGTCGTCGAGAGCAGCAGCGCCGCCGCACCGAGGATCGCGGAGACGGGCAGCGCCTGCAGGATCAGCTCTGCGACCGAACGATCCTTGAACTTGAGACACGGCTGCATGTCGCCTTGCAGGAGTCCGCTGTAGTCGCCCTGGTTGCGCTTCATCACGCCGAGGTAACGCGCGACTTGCGAGCCGAGCAGCGGCCAGTTGAGGGACTTGGTCTTTTCGTCGCGAAGCTCCTCCAGGTTATATTTCCGCTCCATCTGCCGCCGCACCTCGGGCGAACTCTGCTTCTCATTCAGTGCAAACGGATTTCCCGGCGCGAGCCGCAGCAGGCAGAAGGTGGCCGTCACTGCAAAAAGCAGCACGAACACGAGCGAGAGGATTCGGCGAAGGATGAAGCTGGGCATTCAGTCAGCGCGCCGCGTTTTCGGAGCCTGCACGCCAAGGCGCTTACACGCCTCGCGGAGATAGCCTGCGTCAATCTCGAAACCGATGAACTTCTCCACGCC
>JAYWEO010000177.1:0-9245 GCA_043779225.1 Prosthecobacter sp. | reverse complement strand
CAGGAGATTGCACGCCTTCGCCGTGTCCATGCTGCTCCCGCCGCCGAGGCCGACAAAAAGATCCACCTTCGCCGCCGCCGCGACTTCCATGCAGCGCCGCACATCGCTCGTCGTGGGATTTTCACGCACGTCGTCGAAAATCGTCACGCCGACTCCCGCCGCTTGCATCGCGGCCCGCGCGCGCTCGACGTGTCCGGCGGCGACGATGCCTTTGTCTGTCACGAGCAGAGCGTGCTTCGCGCCGGTCTCCGCGGCGAGCTTGCCGACCTTTTCCAGCGAGCCTGCGCCGAAGACGATCCGCGTGCGGGGATGCCAGTCGAAGGGCGCGGGCGTCGTGGCGAAATGGGAGCGATGGTGCATGATGGGTCGCAGTTTGACTCGGCGAACCGGACGGATGTTCAAAGCCGGGAGTCGTCGGGAAAATTAGATGTCCATTCGGTAATCGGGCGTCCGAAAAGCCGATTCGCACCGGTTCATTCGCATGCTCCTGTTGAATTCGCATTCTTGAAAAAGAGCAAGTGCATGCGGTGGGCGGCGGTGGCTTCATTTGAACCACGAATGGACAAGAACGGGCACGAATGGAACGAAGAAGCGGTCATTTCACCTCGTTGACCCTGCGGGTTCCCATTCGTGTGCCTTCGTGTCCATTCGTGGTTCCCTCCAGACTGAGCCACTGTCCGGCGGGCAAAAGGGTTGCCCGGCAGCAGATTAGCAGCCCGACGGGCATCATCACTGCTTTGTCATAAGGTCAATTTATGCTCCTACACAGTGCCCGCCCATCGACGCGCGGGGGAAATCCAGCTTGCGCCCGCCCGCTTCAGACCTAGGGTTCTTTATCCCTCACATGAAGACCGACAAGGTTTTCGCCGCTTTTGCCGGATTCCTGTCCCTGGCATGCGTGGCGACGGCCCAAAATCCACAGCCCACCTATCAGAGCAGCACGGACTTTGCCCGTTATGCGATGAAGCTGCGTGAGGAATCCATCCTGCGCCTCGAGCCTCAGGTGATCGTGCCCACGGACTCGAACAAGGATGGCGTCCGCGGCCTCTACCCTTGGAAGCTGAACATCGTCGCGACAGTCTTCTGGGTCGGCGAGTCGGCCGGTCAGAACAACCCGGTGGATAATTTTTCCAGCTCGTGGGATCTGAACTGGATGCGCACCTACGGCGGCTTCGACAACCCGAATGCGGAAGGCCGGCGCAAGCTCCCCGATGGCGGCACCATTCCCGGCACGTTCGTCCCGCAGCAGAACCCATTTTACGTCGCGCTCCCGTATAACGACGTCATGGGCGGACGCCACAAGGCCGAGGCCCGCAAGGTCATCCCTTGGTTCAACACCATCTTCGAGCAGGAGGGGAAATCCGTCTGCCGCGATCGCTGGCTCATGATCCGCAAAGGCAGCCGCGTGTGCTATGCGCAGTGGTCGGACTGCGGCCCGTTCCGCACGGATCACTGGGCTTATGTCTTCGGAAATGAACGCCCGGTGTGGAACCTCAACCGTGGTGCCGGTCTGGACGTGTCGCCCGCCGTGCGCGACTGCCTCGGCATGGGCAGCATGGACGTGGTGGATTGGAAATTCGTCGAATACTCGGACATTCCGCCGGGCCCCTGGTCGCGCTTCGGCGAGAACAACACCTTCGTCATTGATTCGCGCCGGAAGGGCACCCGCGTCGCGCAGGTGCAGAAGACCGCCCGCCCTGCCCGCGATGACGACGGGCCGGTCGTCGTGACAAAGTAGCGCCGCATCAAACGCAGGGTGCGACCGCTTTTTCTCTTTGCCCGGAAGGGTGTGATTCCGCATCTAGTCACCGCCCGATGGCATTTTCCGCCGAACAAGCACTCACCCTTCTCCGCAAAGCGCAGGCCAACGACCGCCTCGCGCATGCCTATCTGATCACCGGCCCCGTCGGCAGCGGCACCCGCGAGGTCGCCACCGGACTCACCGGAATCCTCGTCGGCGAATCCGCCGATCCGCTGAAGCACCCGGACGTCCATATCGCCGAGCCCGAGTCGAAGTCCCGGCGCATCACGATCGATCAGGTGCGCGAACTCGAGCGTGGCCTGCAGATGCGCGCACTGCGCGGAGGGCGGAAAGTCGTGGTCATCTTCGATGCCGACCGCCTCGTGGAAGGCGCGGCGAATGCCTTCCTGAAAACCCTCGAAGAGCCGCCGCGCAACTCGCACATCCTGCTCGTCAGCAATTTCCCCGAACTGCTCCTGGAGACCATCCTCTCGCGCTGCATCGAGATCCCGCTCGTGGCCGGCGCGCTGCGCGGCCTCACGGAGCGCCAGCAGAGGCTCGCGGAAATGCTCCGCAATTTTTTCAAGGTGCCGCGTCCCGAACTGCCGCAGATTTTCGGCCTCGTCCGCGAAGTGCAGACGCTCCTTTCCGAGGCAAAGCAGTCGATCGCCGACGAGACCGAGGCCGCATTCAAGACCGAGGCCAAGCGATACCGCGAGGCGAGCGGCGTGAATTCCGACTGGATTGATGACCGCGAGGACTACCACAAGGCGCTCGCCGAGGCGCGCTATCGCAACGAGCGCGGCGTGCTCCTCGACACGCTCGAATGCTGGTGGGCCGACGTCCTCCGCCAGCAGCAGCGCGCAGCGCATCTCGACCTGCCAGAATTTTCCGCCGACACCGCCGCGCTCGCGGATCGCCTCGCCGTCTCCGATGTGATCAACCGTGCCGCGGCCATTGGCGGACTGCGGGAAAATTTCGGGCGCAACGTGCAGGAGCAGCTCGCCGTCGAGGTCGCCTTCCTGGAGGCATTCGCAGCATGAGCGCATCCATTTCAATGGTCGCCGTCCTCGATTTGCAGAACTACGCCTGGATGGGGCTCTTCCCGATCGCGGTGTTCACCGTCGCGCTCATCATCAATGTCTCATCGCTCCAGACGAAGGACATGAACCGCAAGTCCTGCCTCGCCGCGAACCTGCTCTTCGTCGCCCTCATCATCGAGGCTGCAGGCTGGACCGTGCGTGCATTCCGGGGCGGATCGGAGACCGGCGTCTTCTGGGCCGTCATGGCCGCCGCGTTCCTGCACATCGCCAGCGGGGCGGTCGCATTGCGGGCATGGTGGGAGCACCGCACGATCGGCCGGTGGCCCTATGGCCGGCGTCGCGCCACGTGCGGATTCTGGCTGAACGTCTTCGCGCTGATCGCCATCGCAGCATGGTTTTACATCTGCGCAAATCCGAAGCTCTTCAAGCGCATCTTCGAGTGAGCCGTCTCGCCCGAGCGTGAGAAAATCACGCCCGGCTACATCTCCGGCACCGTGCCGCCCTGATCCTGGATCATCTTGTCCACCGCAGCCACGTCTTCAAAGGCGAGATGCTTCCGCTGATATTTGTTCCAAAGCACGCGCCGCAGTTCGGTCAGATCCTCCAACAACGGCACATCGTAATACGTCCACGTTTCCTCGCCGCGAAGCTGCGCCTGGATGCGCCAGTTGCCGCCAAATTTCTCCGCGCGCACCTCGCGCTTCTCGCCTTCTTCGGTCGTGTGTTTCCACACATGGATGTTTCGTGTTCCCATTTTCGTTGGAGCGTCAGTTCGATTTCTGAGAGATAGACGCCGCTTTGAAGGATCTCCGCAAGCTCTTGCTCTACCTCGTCGCCTCCGTCGTGCTCGGCGCGCTGCTGGCCCCGCCGATTTTTCAGTGGGGCCACTCGCTGGCTGCGCGCGAAATTTTTCCCAGCGTCACGGGCCAGGGATTCCACCGCTACTTCGGGCGCATCGTGGAAATCACCGCGATCCTCCTGCTCTGGCCGCTCACGCGATCACTGAAAGTGAAGTCCCTCTCGGAACTCGGCCTTCGCTGGGCCACGCGATGGGCCGCACGGCTTGCGTTCGGCTTTTTCGCAGCCGTCGCACTCATGGCCGTGATGTCGCTGTGCGTGTCCGCATTTGGTGGCGTGATTTTTCTCCCCGCCGGGCAGCAGCATCTCGGCGAAATCCCGAAGGTGATTTTCACCGCTGCGTGCGTCGGCTTCATCGAGGAATGCATCTTCCGCGGCGCATTCCTCGGCCTGCTCCAGCGCTCCATGTCCCGCTTCGCCGCTCTCCTCGCCAGCTCGCTGTTCTTCGCCGTGCTGCACTTCATCCAGCCGTTGAAATCCGACATCGCGCCGGAAAATGTGACCTGGTTCTCCGGCCTCGCGCTCATCCCTTCCGTCTTCAGCCAGTGGAGCAATCCCGCGATAGTCTTCGCCTCGTTCACCACGCTCGTCGCCGTCGGCTGGGTGCTCGGATGGGCGACGCAGCGCACGCACTCGCTCTGGCTTGGCATCGGGCTGCATGCGGGCTGGGTTTTCTGTGTGCAAGGCTTCGCAAAGTTCGCGCGCTTCGCGCCCGGGATGCTGCCATGGATCGGCGCGGATATCCGCACCGGCCTCGCGCCGCTCGCCACCGTCATCCTCACCGGCGTGCTCTGCCGCGCCTGGCTCAACCATGGGAAGCGCGACGATCACGAGTAGATTTTTCAGCGCGCTCGGCACGCTCTGCTTCCCGCCGCATTGCGCCGCGTGCAAAGCCGCGACGGAGCCGGGCATCCACCTCTGCGATGCCTGTGCGGAAAGTGTGCAGCGCATCGAAGCGCCTTTCTGCAAGCGCTGCTCGCAACAGTTCAGCGGCGCGATGACGCAGCAGTTCACCTGCTCGAATTGCGCGGAACGCGAAGTGCATTTCGACTGCGCCGTCGCCGCGTATCGCAGCCACGGCGTCGTCCGCGACTTCATCCATTTGTTCAAATACAACGGCCAGTTCCACCTTCGCCATGCGCTTGCCGACTGGCTCGCAGCCGCCCTCGATGATTCGCGCATCGCCTCGCAGCCATTCGACGCGCTCGTCCCTGTGCCACTGCATCACGTCCGCTTTCGTGAGCGCGAATTCAATCAGGCCGCCGAACTTGCCATGCTCGTCGCGAAGCCCCGCGAGATTCCAGTGCTGCACGCGCTGAAGCGCACGCGCTACACCTCCACGCAGACGAAGCTCGATCGCAATGAGCGAATGGAAAACTTGCGCGGCGCCTTCCGCGTGCGCCACACTGCGCGCGTGAAAGAACGACACATCGTCCTCGTTGACGACGTCTTCACGACGGGCTCCACCGTCGAGGAGTGTTCGCGCGTGCTATTGCGCGCGGGCGCCGCCTCGGTGAGAGTCATCACCGTCGCCCGGGGCTAAAAGCCGCCGCCGCAAAAAACATGATCGCCCGCAACTTCAATCACTTCAACCATGAGGCAGCCCCTTGGAATCACCGAGCCGCACGTGCTGCAAATGCAAGAGCCTGACCCTCAAAATTCCATGGGAATCTTCTCCAAGCCGGTCTTCACCTCCGGCAAAAAACGTGAACTGCCCGCCGGCCTTTGGACGAAATGTCCCGGCTGTGGTGAGATCATCCACAACCTCGAAATCGAGCGCAATGCCCGCATCTGCCCGAAGTGCGAGCACCACTTCTCGCTCACCGCGCTCGACCGTATCGAGCTGCTGACCGACGACGGCAGCTTCGAGGAGCACGACGCGAAGCTCACCTCCGTGGACACGCTCAAATTCACCGGCCAGGCCAGCTACACCGACCGCCTGAAAAAATACCAGAAGGCCACCGGCCAGCGCGACGCCGTCATCACCGGCCTCGGCAGCATCGAGGGAAAAAGGGTGAGCATCGCCGTGATGGATTTTGGATTTCTCGCCGCGACGATGGGCAGTGTCGTCGGTGAAAAAATCACCCGCGCCATCGAGCGCGCGACCGCGCAGCGGCTCCCGGTCATCATCGTCAGCGCCAGCGGCGGTGCCCGCATGTACGAAGGCATGCTCTCGCTCATGCAGATGGCAAAGACATGCGGCGCACTCGCGCGGCATTCGGATGCAAGGCTGCCGTACATTTCCGTGCTCACCGATCCGACGACCGCGGGCGTGATGGCCAGCTATGCGAGTGTCGGCGACATCATCATGGCCGAGCCGAAGTGCATGATCGGCTTCGCCGGCCCGCGCGTCATCCGCGAGACGACGCATCAGGAATTGCCGCCGGGATTTCAGACCGCGGAGTTTTGCGTCGAGCACGGTCTCGTGGACATGATCGTGCATCGGAAAAAGATGAAGGAGACGCTCGCCGGGCTGCTCTCGTATCTCGCGCCCGCGGCGGCGTGAGGAGCACATCACTCGCTTTGCGAAACAAGCACGCTGACGTGGTTGTTTTTGCGGGGACATCCGATGTGTGGGCGGCGCGAGTGTTGGGGAGCACAGGCGGCCCGCCTGTGGTTTGCGGCGGCCCGCCGCAAACACCCGGACACCCGAGGCGATCCGTTCGCAAGTTGACGCCCGATGTGCTGCGCGTGCCGCGCGGCAGCACAGGCGGGCCGCCGATGCTCCCCGATGCATGTCGCGCACTCGTCACTGACATGACTGCAAAGCATGAAAGGTTCGTGAGTGGCGCGGCAAAGCACTCCGACAGACTTTCGTTTTTCTGCGAGCATCCACATTTTCACCCATGAATTACCGCGAGGCACTCGGCTGGCTTTACGGACTGCAAGTCCACGGCATCCGGCTCGGCCTGGATGCCATCCGGCACATCTGCGACGCGCTCCACATCGAGACGGCCAGCAGCGAAAAATGCCGCTTCATCCACGTCGCCGGCACGAATGGCAAGGGCTCCGTGTGTGCGCTCATCGAGGCGGTATGCACGGCGTCGCGGCTCCGCACGGGGCTCTACATATCACCGCACCTCGTCAGTTTCCGTGAGCGAGTCCGGCTCGGGCCGCTTCAGATTCCCGAGGAGCACGTTGCCGAGTGGCTCACGAAGATCCGCGATCTCATCGCGAGTTGGGAGCACACGCCGACATTTTTTGAAGTCGCCACCGCACTCGCGCTCGCGTGGTTCCAGCAGCAGCGCGCCGAGGTCGTCGTGCTCGAAACAGGCATGGGCGGGCGGCTCGATGCGACGAATGTCGTCACGCCTGCCGTCTCCGTGCTCACGCCCATCGGCCTCGATCACATGCAGCATCTCGGCGGCACTCTCGCGGAGATCGCCACGGAAAAAGCGGGGATCATCAAGCCCCGCGTGCCAGCCGTCTCCGCTCCGCAGGCGCAGGAAGTCGAGTCCGTCTTCCGTGCGGCAGCGGATGCCGCTGGTACGCGATTGAAAATAATCCGCCAGCCGCTCGGTGCCGAGTTTGCGCTCGGGCTCGCGGGCAGCCACCAGCGATGGAATGCCGCGCTGGCATTCGCTGCGCTCATCGAATCCGGCCTGCGTCCGGAGCCGCGCATCGTGCGCGAGGCTTTTGCAAAAGTGGAATGGCCTGCGCGGTTTCAGCGCGCGGAGGATCGCATCGTGATCGACGGCGCGCACAATCCGCCCGCCGCCGCACAGCTCGCGACGGTGTGGCGCGAGGAATTCCACGATGACGCGGCGACGCTCATCCTCGGCATACTCGCGGACAAGGACGCGGCCGGTGTCGTTTCCGCCCTGCTGCCGATCGCCGCGCGCGTGATCTGCACCGCTGTGCGCAGCCCCCGCGCGCTGCCACCCGCAGAACTCGCCGCGCTCATCCGCGGTCAGACGGATGCCGTGCCGGTGAGCATTTCCGAAAGCCTCGATGCCGCGCTCGCCGACGCACGCAAAGATCCCGGTCGCATCCTCATCGCCGGGTCACTTTTTCTCGCCGGCGAAGCGCTCGTGCGTCTCGGACTCGCCGAAGGGGAGCACGAGTGGAGCGCGCAGTGATGTGGCACAGGCATCTTGCCCGTGGGGCCAGCGGGCGTCCCGCCCGCAGGTCACACAGTTCCGGCTACTCCGACGGCTCCATGAAATAGAGCCCGGTCGTCATCGGAAATGCGTTGTCGCTCGGCATGCGTTTCATCGCGTGCTTCGCACCCCAGGAGTCGGAATAGATGATTTCACTCGTCTTGTTGTTATAGCCGATGATGAGCCGCATGTGGCCGCCGTGCGCCTGCGGGATTTCCGCCTCGGGATAGATGCCCAGCTCCACGCCCCACATCACCGGGATACCCTTGTCGATTTTCTCAGCCACCTCGCGTTTGAATTTCTCGAAGTCGCCCTTCTTTTTCACGGTCTTCGATTCCTTCAGCGAGACAGGATCCATCGAGCCGTAGATCTCGCCGATGTCGATGGTGCGCATGCCCGCGAGATTGATTTCCGGTTTCTTGTTCCGCTTCGCCTCGCGGTTGTAGTCCGTGATCATCCGGGTGAATTCCGCATAGTCCCACTTGGAAATCGCGCGCACGTGGACATGCAGCCGCCCTTGCAGCGCGGTGAGCGCCTTCAGCATCGCCTCGGGATTCGTGCCGCCGCCCGCGCCGGTATTCGCGACCTGCGCCATCTCATGCTGATCCACGGGCATGCCGTAGTAGCGGAAGACGCGTTCCGTCGTCGCGACAGCGCAGTAGCCCTTCGGTCCCTGGTCCACCATCGGCACATTTTTGAGGAAGACGTCGCCGCTGGGATCTTTCGTCACGTTGGCGAGGAGCGAAGTCTTGCTCACGCGCTGTCCTGCCGAAGCCAGCGTCGTTGCGGAAGCGCCGAGTCCAAGCTGCTTTGGCAGTGCCGACACGCGCAGCCGCACGAACTCGGGACGGAACTGCACGCCCGTCACCTTTGCATCTTTCACCACGCTGTATTCGAGGAGATAGACGGATGGCGCCTTCGACCACGAGAACCCTGTCGCCTTCACCGCGCTCGCATTCTGCCGGCCGAGATCCACGGGCGGCACGCCGGCCTTTGCGGTGATGGCCGTCTTCCAAGCTTCGAGCTGCTTCTCAAATTCCGCCCGGTTCGCAAAGCCGCTGCCGGCATCGCCGCGGTTGAACAGCGAGAGGTTCACGCGGAAAAGTTTCCCATTCTGGAATTCGGCCACGGCCTCCTTCACCGGAATCGCGCCGCCCCACATGGCGTAGTTGCCGAAGAACCGCGCCTGTTCCTTCTGCGCTGAGAGCCACTGTGTGCGTGCGGGCTTCATGGCCGTCTCAAGCTGATCCGGCGTCATCTCCCACGGGCTGTCACCCGCGATGAGCGCATCGAGCATCACCGGTGCGGTTTCGGAAGTGGTCGTGCTTTTCTGCGCATGCAATGAAGCCGGTGCGACGAGGAACGGGGCGATAAATGCGAGTGCAGGAAGAGTGATGGCGGGAAGGAAGCGGCGCATGGCGTGGAGGATTTCGCGGGATGTTGCCTATGCGTGCCTCCTGCGCAATGCCTGAGTGGATGCGCGGACGAGCGGAGCCATGAGTG
>JAYWEO010000176.1:0-33364 GCA_043779225.1 Prosthecobacter sp. | reverse complement strand
CTGGCAGGTCACGTGGACATAGCTCGCCAGATTCCGCAGCACCGCGCCGAGGGCGGCGCGCTTCTGGTTCTTGATCAGCGTCAGCGTCTTTCCGCCGTCAGCGGCATTGTCGATGGCGACCGAGAAGTCATTGATCGCCGTGGTCACGCTGGCCACCGTCGGGGAGGGGGACGAGGGGGACGAGGGACGGGGACGAGGGATAGACTGATTATTGGCAATGAGCATGAGCTTTCCAACGCCTCCGCCGTGTGTTCATCTTCCAAAAGCGATGCCTGCTTTTCCCTCCAACCAGAATTGTGAACGCAATAATCAGTCTGTCCCTCGTTCCTAGCAAGGTGGAGCAAGGTGGGTTGGCTACGCGAATCACAAAAATCGTGGATGACAGCAATGGCAACAACAATACGATGCTTCAGAAATTCCGAGACCTCTACGCAGATGATCCAGTTCTCAGAGACTATAACCTATGGCCCGCCACTCGTGACTGGTTGAGGGCGGAATTGGCCAAGGCTGGCAAGACGGTGATTGTGCCTAATTGAGTTCATGCCATCTGTATCCATTGAATTCGACGTGCGGCATGTTCTAGAATCTGAACCTGCCTACGGTAGTTCGGTCAGCCTGACGGATCTTGCCACTGTTTGGGCAATTGCGGAGCTTGGCTTCACCGATGGTGCTCGCGTCGGACATGGGAATGCCCGGGCGAGAATCGAAGTCAGAGCCCCCGAGGGCGATCCTCGCATTCAGCAAGTGTTTGAAATTCTCGCTAGATTCGGTTTTCGCCCGTGTGCTCGCACTCTCCCAGCAAGACAAACTACTACGAATTCAGCGCCATCAAGCGACGCACTTACTCAAAGGATGAAATTTCTGAAGCATCTCTGCTCAGGCTCCGGTGCAGCACGAATGCCCAACGCATTGCCGACGATTGTTATCCAAAAGACTGGGGCGGAATGGTTCCCAAGGAATGGGTGAAATATTTAAATGAATCGCTGGGAAACGACGTGGCGGGATGGCGGGTGAAGGCTAACTCTCGGCTGAAGAAACGGATTCACTTTGGCGTCCTGTTTGGGATATTTGCAGTCCTGATTAGCCCCGAACTGCGTCGGAAACTGGAGGAGTCGGGCTTGAAAGGATTGAGCTTCATCCCGGTTCGCTACGACCATCCTGAAAAAGCGGCCAGGCAACTCTTCCAATTCGGTCATCAGGTAAAAATGCCAAAGTGTCTCACTCCGCGACTTAACCAGTGCGGTAAAGACTGGCGCGAAAATGACCTGGAAGGTGGAATTTGGGACGATGCCGGCTATGTTCCCGAAGAACTCCGCTTCCACCGCCAGGAAGTCGAAGCGATGGGCGAATTCGACATAGCGACGACTCGCGAGGTGATCGGGGCGAATTCCTCCTTTTACCATTCCGAGGTCGTCGTCTCGCAGCGCTTCCGCAAAGTGATGGATGATTTCGGCGTCAAAACCGCAGAGTATGTCCCAATCCGGCTTGTTGAGTGATATACGGATCAGCCTAGCACCGCATACGTGAATGACTACTCTGCCTTTGACCTGATTTTCCAAAATGCCTGACCCTAACATCACGCTCACCGCCATCGAAACCCATGCCGCAGCGGTTGAAAGGGCGATGAGGCGGCACGCTGCGAATGCGGGGCGATGCAAGGTGTGGAGCTTGGCGATCATCGCGGGCGTGATGGTCTTTGCCGGAGGGAAGGCGCAGATGGGGGCTTTGACGTGGGTGGCCGGGGTGGTGGTGCTGCTGGCGCTGGCGGATGCCTGTGCGGTGGTGATGGCGCGGGCTTGCACGGATGCGTATCATGCCTTCATGCGGAAGCTGCCGCTGAACGGGGGCAATGCGATGAAGGCGCTGGAATTGCGGGCTTGGCAGCGGGGCGGTGGGGTGGCAATTTGCGGGCATGTCCACGATCACGATTCCGCTGGCGGATGAAGACCTCGACTTTCTCCGGGCTTACACTGAGGCGCAGGGGACTTCCGCGGAGAAGTTCCTGGCGCGGCAGGCGCACAATCTGCGCGAACAACTGCAGCGGCCTTTGCCAGCCGACGTGGCGGGGGCTGCCGGGATCATCGCGCCGGGGATCGATGCCGCGGAAATGCACCGGGGGCATCTGGACAGGAAGCACTGGTAACGCAGAAAGGTGCAGCAGCAATATGCCGGATGGCTGGCTCAAATCGCATCAAAGAAAAAACATGATATGAGTATGACCGCGACACAGTTTGACGCTGAAATTCACGGGGGTGTGCTGGCCCTGCCGCCGGGGATGAAGGGCGAGTTTGAGGGATCCGTGCATGTGATTCTCGTGAAGGAGGGCGCGAGCACAGGCGATGACCTGATCTCGGAACTGCTGTCCTCGCCGGTGGAGGCTCCGGGCTTTGCGCCACTCCCGCGAGACGAGGCGAACGAACGCGGGCGCTGACTCTGCCATGGATTTTGTAGATGCAAATGTGTGGCTCTACGCGCTGATCCGCAGGCAGGATGTGGGAAAGCGGCGCAAGGCGGTGGCGCTGGTCTCCGGCAAGACTTCGGTGGTGAGTACGCAGGTGGTGAACGAGGTGTGTGTGAACCTGATTCGCAAGGCGGGCTTTGACGATGCGCGGATCGAAAGGCTGGTGCGTGCTTTTTACCGCCGCTGCGTGGTGGTGACGGTGGAGCAGACGGCGATGACCGAGGCTTGCAGGCTGCGGACACTGTATTCGCTGTCGTACTGGGATTCGATGATCGTCGCCAGCGCGCGGCGGCCGGTTGTGCGACGCTCTACTCGGAGGACATGTGCGATGGGCAGGTGATCGATGGAGTGATGACGATCGTGAATCCGTTCCGGGAACTGCCGAACACCGATCTGAAACAAACCCAGCAATAGCAGCGGCGACCGATATTCAACCCAGCTCCCCCCATTATGCCTGATCCCAATGTAACAATCACTGCCATCGAAACCCATGCGACCGCGCTCGAAGGGCAATGAAGCGGCACTCCGCGAATGCGGGGCGGTGCAAGGTGTGGAGCTTGGCTATCATCGCGGGGGTGATGGTGTTTGCGGGAGGGAAGGCGCAGATGGCGGCTTTGCCTTGGGTGGTGGGGGTGGTGGTGCTGCTGGCGCTCGCGGATGCGTGTGCGGTGGTGATGGCGCGGGCTTGCACGGATGCGTATCATGCCTTCATGCGGAAGTTGCCGCTCAACGGGGGCAATGGGATGAAGGCGGAGGAATGCTTCATCCTGCCCGCACCGGAGCCGACTTGGCGGCAGGCGGGGCAGGTTGTTCGGGGCGATGGGTTCGCTCTCGGTGCTGCCTTTCTACGGGGCGCTGCTGGTGCTGGTGGTGGCTTTCCATGTGCAGATGTCGCCGCCCGGCCCGGCCGCTTCCCATGCCAAATCCGCGGGATGTTCGGCAGGGGGCGGATGCGGGACGAGCGGGGGATGCGGGAGCGGCGGCTGCGGAGCGAGTTCCGGCAAAAGCTGCGGCTGCGGAAGCGAATCCACCGCGAAGAAGACGACGACAGCGGTGAACGGGATGTCGCAATCCGCGACAAAGGCCACGCATACGCCAGTCAGTTCCTCACTGCGCATGAACGTGGCCCCAAATCCCGGCAACCCCGGAGCGCCCGTGCGGATCAATGCCGCTCAGCCTGCGCAGCTCGGCCAGCCAGGGCAATTCTCCCAACCCAGCCAGCCAGCGAATCTCGCCCCTCTCCGGCAGTTGCCACAGCAGCCCGCCGTGCGCCTCCCCGCGTCGCCGCAAAGCCGTCTTCCCCAGGAAGGAATCCCATCCAACGGAATCCCGCAAAATGCCGTGCCGCCGAATGGATTCCCGGCAAATGGAGCCCCCCTCGGTGCGTCTCCTGGTCCGTCTCCCAATGGCGTGCCGGTGCAGAATGCCAGCCCCGGCGCTCCTGCCACGCCCGCCCTTCCGGCAAACCCGAGCACACCATCCAACCCCGCAGCGCCTTCATCTGCGGGAGTGCCTGTCGCGCCCGTGGGAAAGTGATGGCGGGCTTTGGAGCGATTCGCAGAGAGCCACCGCCCAGAGGCGCAGCATTTTGACATCGGCAGATCGTTCGGTAGATTGCTGCCGTTCATTCATCCCATGCATGTCTCGACCCCCGCATTCGGCAGGCAGAATCCCACGGTGCATCTTTGTGGAGATGGAATATCACCGCAGTATGGCTGCCGGCGATTCGAGCACTACGGCGCGGTTTTTGATCTCCCATGCAGGCTGGAGCTGATGTCCGATGTCATTCTCTCCGTGGAATGGTGCGGCGCAGGCTTGCAACAGCGCAGCGTGAGGATCGTGGGAATCGTGGTCGGCTGCTGTGACTCCGGTGACGGATGCTTCGAGACCAGCGTGATTTTTCTGCCCGGCAGCGGATCGCGCGCTGTCGCAGAGTTCCGGCATCTGCCAAACTAGCTGGCAGGATCATCCGGCTATGCGCCGGTTTTCTTGAGCTGGATGCGCAGCACTTTCCAAAGGATGACGAGGAGCACCGCAGAGGAAAACAGCAGTAGCGCGCCATTGCGGAAATAGACGCTCATGCCGAGCCCGCTGCCGAACATGCCGAATGAGAAGTGGTATTTCTCGGGGCTGAAGAAGACGTTGATTTTGAAGTTGCGCCGGTAGTCGTTCTGCTCGGTTTCGGCCTTGGCGACCATGTCGGCGATCTTCTGGTTCGAGTAAAGCTGGTCTGCCGTCACGCCGGGCGGACGTGCGCGGAAGTCGGACAGCGTGGGCTTTCTGCCGGTGATGATTTTGTCCACGCGGCCGAGGCGCTTGTCCACTTCGCGCGCGGTGTCGGACTCGAGGCCGCTGAGCTGTGCGAGCGTGTCTTTCAGATCGTCGAGCCGCTCGTCCTCCGCCTCGGTGCGGGGGATGAGAACTTTGATTCTGGCAATTTCGTTCCGCAGGTCTGTGATGGCTTTCTTGTCGTCCGGTGTGGCCGCGATGGCTGTGTTGAGCTGTGCGGAGGTTTCGGCGACCAGGCGCTCCTTGCCTTCCGGTGTGGGGCGTGCAGCGAGCGCTTCGATGACCTGCTGGAGGCGCTGCTGCCGGACGGAGAGGGGATTCAGCTTGGCCTGCGCGACCACGAGCGCCTCGTAGCTGTAATGCGTCGCGACGAGCTTGCTGATGAGCGGCACGCGCAGTTTTTTGTCGCCCTCCATGTCCGTCGGCTGGCGCTTCGAGGCGAACCATCGCTGGAAAGTGTAGAGGATGTTCGGGTCGCGGTTCATCTCCTCGTATTTGATCAGCGCGCCGCCGAAGATGAGCTGCGGGATGAGGATGAGCGGGACGAGCATCGCGCCGGTCTTTGAATTCGGCACCAGCGCGGAGACGAGCAGGCCGAGCGAGATGCCGCTGATCGCCGTGAGGAAAGTCCAGATGAAATAGTGCAGGAACATGCCGCGGATCTCGAGGATCGCGTTCCCGACGAGGATGAACAGCGTGCATTGCAGCGCGGAAAAGACACACAGCGTGAGAAATTTCGCCGCGACATAGTACGCCACCCTCACGTCGAGATTGCGCTCGCGCTGGAGGATGTTCCGGTCGCGGATGATGTCCTCGACGCTGTTCATCAGCGAAAGGAAGAGGGCGACGAGCAGGCTGATGAAAATGTAAGTCGGGATGTGGAAGGCCGACGCGAAGACGTAGGGCCGGTCGGCTTCCTCCGTGAAATAGAGCGCCCATGCCACGATGAGTGCGAGCAGCGGCGGCGCGAGAAGCGTGACGAACATGCTGGCGACATTGCGCGCCTTCGACAGAAACGCGCGCCGCAGCAGCACGTGGAATTGCAGCCATTCCTCGCGCCAGCGGACCTTGCGTGGCGCGGGTTGCCGTCGCGCTTCCATGATCTGCGTGGCGGCGGTGCTTGTCGTGGCAGATGCCTGTTTGCGCAGCGAGACTTGTTTCATCTCCTGCGTGAGCCGGTAGGTCTCGTACCGATCACGCCAGAAGTCGGGTGAAAAACGGCGCGCGGGGAGGAGTTGGCCATTGCTTCCCTCCTCGAAGATCACCTCACCGCTCAGGTCGTGCAGCGGTGTCTCGAGGATGTCGAAGCAGAACTCGGGACTGCCGCCCTCGCTCTTGATCCCGTGGACGGTCACATTCTCCTCGGTCGCGGCTTCCGTGAAGTAGCGCATCATCTCATCGGGCGTGCCGCCGAAGACCAGCTTGCCGCCACGGTCGAGCAGCACGGCCTTGTTGAAGATGTGGAAGAGCCGCGCGCTCGGCTGATGGATGACGACGAGGACGATCTTGTTGTGCGAGATGCCCCGGATGATCTCGATGACGTGCTCGCTGTCCTTCGAGCTGAGTCCGCTCGTCGGCTCGTCGAAGAGAAAAATGTCCGCCGAGCTGATCATGTCGAGGCCGATGTTCAGCCGCTTGCGTTCGCCGCCGGAGAGCGTCTTTTTTTCCACCGAGCCGACGGTGACATCGCGGCGCTCGCTCAGGCCAAGCTCGACGAGCCGGCTGTCCACGCGGCGCCTGCGATCGCTCTTGCCGAGGTGCGGCGAGCGGATCGCCGCAGCGTAGGCGAGGTTTTCCTCGACGGTGAGGTGGTCGTCGAACGCATCGTCCTGCGGGATGAATGCGATGAAGCGCTTGAATTTTTCGAGGTTGTCATAGAGATCCTGGCCGTTGAGCAGGATCTTCCCGCGTGAGGGTGGCAGGCGTCCCGCGATGGCGCGCAGCAGCGTGCTTTTGCCGGAGCCGCTGCCGCCCATCACGCACACGATGTCGCCTCGGGTGAGGTTGAAATTGATGCCGTCGAGTCCCGTCGTATGGTCGCCGAAGATGCACGTCACGTCGCGCAGCTCGAGCGATGAGACGATGTTCCGCTCCTCCTCGATGATGCGCTCGCCGAAGTCGCACCGCAGTCCCTGGCTCGCGTCGATGCGGATGAAATCGCCATCCTTGAGGTCGCAACTCGCGCCGACTGGAACGACGCGGTCGCCGACGGTGATCGGCCGTGCCGCCGCGATCACGTCGAGCCTGCCGATCTTGTTGTCGTAGTCGCATTCGACCTTCAGCAGGATCTCGCCCGATGCGCCGGGCGAGAGGAGGATGTCATCCACTTCCAGCAGGCTCGGGTTGCTCGATACGCGGTAGGTGTTCTTGTAGCTCTTGAGGTGGAAGCGCACGCCGAGCGCGCGGGCCTTGCGACGCAATTCCGCGAGCGGCAGCTCGGCTTCCTTGCGGAAGACGATGCGATCCTCCGGCGTGGCATTGAGCATCGTGCCGGCGCGGAGCGTCACGCCGTTGAGTTGCGCGTTCACGGTGCGCAGCGCACGCACCTGCACTTTCAGCCCGAAGCGCACTTCCAGCGCGCTGTTCCTCGTGCGGACGCGCGAAAGCTCCACCTCGTCATCGTCGCCGATTTCCACATAGACGTGCGTGATGAGCACGCCTTTCTTCGCGTTGAAAAAGGAGACGATGTCCTCGTACGTGAGCACCTGCTCGTCGAGCAGCACGCGCTGCCCGGTGAAGATGCGCGAGAACGTCCCCGGTGCGAGCGGCCGCCCGCGGACATACACCGGATGCAGGCTCGCATTCTTCAGCAGCAGGAGAGTCTGATAGCGGAAGGCGATGAGCAGTTCGCCAGGCTTGAGGCTCTTCAGCCACACGTCCGCCTGCGCATCGCGGCCGAAGGTGAGGACTTCGAGCGGGAGTTCGCCGCTCGGCGCGACGGACTGATCCGCCTTTTCCCCCGCCTGGAGCTGATGCACGATCTCGATCGCCTGCGCCTGCATGCCGAGCCGCTCCATGAAGCCGTAAAACGCGGGCATCTGCTGATCGTTTTTGTCCGAGCGCGCGATGATGTCGTAGAGCTGCACGCCGAGGATGATTTTCTGCTCTGGCGAAAGCACGCGCGCAAGGCGGTCGCCCATCGCATTCAGATCCTGCTGCTGGCCGAGCGCCTCGCGGAACTGCCGCCGCATGTCCTCGTAGATGCCGCCGGGAAATCCATGCCGCAGCAGGCCGAGCACCGTGTCCACTTCCTCTTCGACGACCTCGCCCTCATTCTTGGAAAAGCCCGCGAGCACCTGGATCACGAGTGGGAAAAGGCTCTGGTCCTCTGCAGGCCGCGAGCGCCCGGCGAGCCTGCGCCATCCGCGGAAGAAAAGGCGTCCGATCGCGCGGAGTGGCGAGAGAAGGCTTCTGCGGTTTGGTGTGGCGGTGCGTGCGCCGTCGTTGCTCATGGGTGTCGCGCCCGGCGTGCCGCGCGCTGCGGTGGAGTATCACCGCAGGCATCGCGGTGTCCATCACGTCGCGAGGAAAATCGGAGTGGTGGCACCAAGGTTCGGCGGTTTTTTAACCGCCGTGCAACTGGCCGCATGGCACCCTGCGCTTCCGCATGTTTGCGTCCCGCGCGCTCCTCGGCGGTTGAAACCCGCCGATCCTTGACCGCATTCCAGAGTCTCATTCACGCCTCGGGCGGTGCGGAAAAATCGCGCCGGTTTTCCATCGGACGCGCTGCGGTTGCGCGCCAGGCATGATCCTTTGGATCGATCGCATCGGCAGGCGATGCGCGACGCTTTTCATCGAAGACCGCGACACCGACCACGCCCGCATTCACCGTGTCGCCGTGCCGGCGATGGCCGTAGCTGTCGAACATCCCGCCGAAACGGAACGCGGCGACCGACGAATGACTGGTGCGGAATCCCTCCACCGCAAGCATCTCGAATGGCGCAAGCACATAGCCGCGCTTCTTCAGCGATGCAGCCTTGCCATCCATCGCATCGAGGCCGTCCACGCTTACGAGCACCTCCACCGCGCGTCTCGCGTCATTTTTTAAAACGATCTCGTAGCGCGAGCCGTGATCGCCACTCGCGATGCGCCGCCCGCGCGCCTCGCGGCATTCGATCCATTCGCCGTTTCCATTGCGCAGGCCGAGGCGGAGCGATGCGCCTGCCGCGGATTGCAGTCCCTCGCAGCGCTTCGCATCGCCGCCGAGGAAGGCGAGCATCGCATTCGCGCCGTCGCGGTCATTGTAATAGATGCGCGCCTGCGCCGTCGGTCTCGCCGCGGATGCTCGGACAAATGGCGCGGGCTCCACCCACGATTCGCGCTGCTCGCCCCACGATGTGCCGAGGCCGGGACGCTCGGTGGCTGGTGTGACCGTTTCGCGCCGCGGATCGTTCGGACGTTGCTTCGTCTGCGTCGCACATCCGGTGAGGAGGGCGGCGGCGAGCAGGAGGGCGGCGCGGGAGAAAGTCATCGGTGATGGGTTGCCACGACACCGCGCCAGAATGCCGGGAAGTCTGCAAAGAGTTTTTCCATCGCGTCGCGTTCCGCCTTCGAGCGTGCTCGGCGGATCACGTCGTCGCTGCCCCAGGCCATTGTGATTCCTGATTTCGCGCGGCTCTTTTCATCCGTGCCATAGACGTAGCCGGTGCGCACATCCACGAGTGCCGCGAATGCCGTGGAGATAAGCTCGTACCGCTTGTTTGGCAGCAGGCCGAGTGAGAGTTCGGTGAGCGGTGCGATGATTCTGCCATCGGTCGCCTGCGTCTCTGTCGCGATGATCAGCACGGCATCCGCGTGCAGCTTTGCCGCCGCTTCGCGCAGGCGGATGTCTGGCGTGATGCGGTGCTCGCGGTCTGTCTCGCCCAGGATCGTGGGGCTGATGACGGTCGTGCGCGCGAGCTGCGGGAGCGAATCCAGCCCGTCGAGTTTTCCGATGGCGGAAAGTGCGCGCACGTGCTCGCGCACGCCGTGGTCATTTGGCGCGATGGCGATGGTCGCGGGGAACTGCATCGCGGGCTTCGCATTCGCCGCGCGGGCGATGAGCGGGTCGGAGAATTCCGCGCGCTTCGCCTCGCGGGCGCGGGAGACGGCAGGGGAGTTCACATGGGAAGAGCAGCCGGTGAAGATGAGCGTGGCTGCGAGGAGAGGGAGGATGGGTGTCAGCTTCATGTGCTAAAAAAACAGCAGACAACGGATTGGATGGCAAGTCCTTTTGCTAAAAAACCAGCATTTGAGTTGACCGCCGCCAAACTCCCGCTCATTTTCGCGAGCGTGACAACTGGCCATCATGACCACGATCCCCTGTCCCGCCGCGAGCGGCAGATCATGGACGTGATCTGGCGCGCAGGCCGTGCGACGGCCACGGAGATCCACGAGGGACTGCCCGATGCGCCGAGCTATTCCGCGGTGCGCGCGCTGCTCGCCGTGCTGGTGAACAAGGGCCACGTGAAGCACGAGCGCGACGGCAAGCGCTACGTGTACGAGCCGCTCGCCTCGCAGGAAAAGGCGGGCAGGAGCGCGCTGCGCAGGCTGCTCTCCACGTTCTTCAACAACAGCCCGTCGGATCTCGTCGCGACCTTGCTCGATCCGAAGGAATTGGACGCCGAGGAACTCGTGCGCATCCGCAAGCTGATCGATCAGAAGAAGAAAAAGAAATGAATCTCCCGGCATTCCAGGACCTGCTTTTCCGCAGCATCACCGTTGCCGGTGCGGCAGCCGCTTGCGTGCTGCTCTGCCCGGCGGGCTGGCGCGTGCGTGTGCGGCAGGTGGTGCCGGTGGTCGCCTTTGCGGTGCTCATCGTGCTCGGTGCCGGCCTCGTGCGTCCGCTGCCGAGCGTGGAGATGCATGCTCCCGCCGCAGTCGCGCGATGGGCCGCCGCGGCGAGCGAATGGGCCGCACCGTGGCTCATGCACATCTTCACCATCGTGGCCGTGCTGCTGCTCGCGCGGAATGCGGCGGGCGCGATCACCGTCGCCCGGCTCGTGCGGAAGTCGCGCCCATTGCACAGCCGGCCGTGGCGCAAGCTTCTCGCGGAGTGCCAGCACACGCTCGGCCTGCGTGGAAGCGTGCGGCTCATGCTCGCAGGCCCCGGCTTCGTGCCGAGCGCCACGGGACTTTTCCGTCGCACCGTGCTGCTGCCGGACGAAGCCCTCGCATGGACGCACGCGCGGCGCCGTCTCGTGCTGCTGCATGAGCTTGGGCACTTCCGCCGCGGCGATCTCTGGACGCACGCGCTCGGGCAGGTCGCCTGCTCGGTGCATTGGTTCAATCCCTTCGTGTGGATGCTGCACCGCCACCTCGCGCTGGAGCGGGAATTCGCCTGCGACGCGCTCGTGCTGTCGCGCGGGGCCGTGCCGGAGGATTACGCCACGCTGCTTTGGAAAATGGGCGTCGCCGCGCAGGGGCCGCGTATTGCGAACGCGCAAGCCGCGCGGGTGGCTGCGGCTGCGTGCCTTGCGATGTCTGCGCCGGGCCGGGGAAAGCTGGAGCAGCGCGTGCGGCGCATCCTCGCACCAGTGCGCGAGGCGGGGCGTCTGCTGCGGTTTGCGGATTCCGCGCTCTGCGGCGGAGTCGCGCTCATGCTCGTCGCGTGCGCATCGCTGAAGCCCGTCATCGTGCACACCTTTCTCGGCACGGATCCGTGGACTGCGCAGGAAGTCGCCGCCCGCCTTTCCGCCGATCCGTTTCCTGATTCGCGATAGCGGGAGCACGGTATCCGCCGCCACATCGGAAAATTTGTTTTCCAACACGGGCCGCCTTCGCGTGTTCTATGAGTGACACCGATGAACCGCGCCACCTCCACCATTCCCTCCCAGACATGCACATGACGCGATTCACGGATCAGAAGCGCGGTGCCGCATGGATGTGGTGGCTGTCCATCCTCGCGGTGCTCTGCATCGGCGCGTGGTCGTTTTGGAAATTCGCGCGCCACGACGACGCCCCGCAGTATCAGACCACGCCCGTGAAGCGCATGGACATCACGAGCAAGGTCACGGCCACTGGCACACTCAGCGCCGTCGTGAGCGTGGTCGTCGGCAGTCAGATTTCCGGCAACATCAAGGAGCTGCTCGCGGACTTCAATACGCCCGTGAAGCAAGGGCAGGTGGTCGCAAAATTGGATCCCGCATCCTTTGAGGCGAACGTCCACCAGTCCGAGGGCGACCTCGCCACTGCGCAGGCCGGAGTCGAGCTTGCCCAGGTCACCGCAAAGCTCACCGCCGAGCTTTTTGCCAACAGGCTCGTCGCCAGCGCGGAGAACGACAAGGCCATCGCCGACCTCCATCAGGCGCAGGCCGCAGTGCAGGTGCGGCAGGCCATGCTCGAGCGCACGAAGATCGACCTCGCCCGCTGCACCATCTACGCGCCCGTGGATGGCGTGGTCATCTCCCGGAATGTGGACGTCGGCCAGACCGTCGCCGCCGCGATGACGGCACCCGTGCTCTTCACCATCGCGGGCGACCTCTCGAAAATGCACATCGAGGCGAACGTCTCCGAGGCCGACATCGGCGGCGTCCGCGAGGGACAGGTCGCCAGTTTTCTCGTGGACGCATTTCCCGACCAGACCTTCCACGGCAAAATCGTCCAGGTGCGCTACGCCCCGATCACCGTGGATAACGTCGTGACCTACGTGACCGTGATCGAGGTGGACAATCCGAAGCACGAACTCCGTCCCGGCATGACCGCGAATGTCTCCATCGTCATCGCGGAAAAGAAGGACGTCCTCGCCGTGCCGAATTCCGCGCTCCGCTTCAAGCCCCCGCAGGACTCCGCCGCTCCCGCCGAGACGCGCAAGACCGCCGGCACCTCATCCACAGGCCCGCCCGACGGCGCACGCCCGAAGAAGCCCGCCGCCCCGATCGCCACGCGCAAAGTGTATCGCCTCGTCGGCGACACACCGAAGGCCATCGAGGTCACCACCGGCGTCGGCGACGGCATCAACACCGAGATCATCAGCGGCCTGAAGGACGACGAAAAAGTGATCACCAGCGTCATCTCAGCGAAGCCCCTCGTCGCGCCCAGCGCCTTTGGCAGCGGGCCTCCCGGCGGTTCGTCGCGCCGCATGTAGCGCCATGGATGCAATCATCCGCCTGGAGAAACTGGAGAAGACCTACGCCTCCGCCGGCCAGCCGGTCATGGCCGTGCGCGGCATTTCGCTCACCGTGCAGGCCGGCGAATTCGTCGCCATCATGGGCACCAGCGGCTCGGGGAAATCCACTCTCATGAACATCCTCGGCTGTCTCGATCGCCCCACCGGCGGCCGCTATTTCCTCGACGGCATGGACGTCTCGAATCTCACCCGCGACGAATTCTCCGACATCCGCAACCACAAGATCGGATTCGTATTTCAAAACTTCAATCTGCTCTCCCGCACCAGCGCGCTCGAAAATGTGGAGCTCCCCATGCTCTACAGCCGCTCCCCACTTTCCCCGCGCGAGAAGCACGAGAAGGCCATGCGCACCCTGGAGATGGTCGGCATCGGCATGCGCGCCGACCACACGCCGAACCAGCTCTCCGGCGGCCAGCAGCAGCGCGTGGCCATCGCCCGCTCCCTCATCAATGACCCCGTGCTCGTCCTCGCCGACGAGCCCACGGGGAATCTCGACACCCGCACCAGCGTCGAGATCCTCGGCATCTTCCAGCGACTGAATGACCAGGGCATCACCATCCTCATGGTCACCCATGAAAATGACGTCGCACGCTATGCGAAGCGCGTCGTCGTGATGCGCGATGGCCGCATTGTCAGCGACCTCCAGGTCGAGAAACGCTCCGTCGCCGAGGAAGAGCTTCGCAACCTCCCCGTCGAGGAACCGCTCGCCGCCACCGTCACCGCGAACTCCGCCCCATGAGGATCAGACTCATCCTCCAGACCGCCTTCCGCGCCCTGCGCCGGAACAAGATGCGCTCCCTCCTCACCGGCCTCGGCATCATCGTCGGCGTCGCCGCCGTCATCGCCGCCGTCGCCATCGGCAATGGCGCCAAGGCCAAGGTCGAGCAGCAGATCGCCACCATCGGGGACAATGTCATCATGATTTTCTCCGGCAGCGTCACCCGCAGCGGCATGAGCAGCGGCTACGGCGGAGCGGGCACCCTCACACTTGAAGACGTCGAGGCCATCCGCCGCGAAGTGCCCCTCGTGGAAGCCGTCACCCCCGAGAATACCGGCAATGTCCGCGCCTCCTTCGCCAGCGAAAACTGGAGCACCCGCATCAATGGCGTCACCCCCGAATACTTCGACATCCGCCGGTGGGAATTCACCCATGGCGCACCCTTCGGCGACCGCGACGTCCGCACCGCGGCAAAAGTCGCCATCCTCGGCAACACCGTCGCCACCCGCCTCTTTGGCGAACCCCCCCTCGCCATGGGCCAGACCATCCGCATCCGGAAAGTCCCCCTCACCGTCGTCGGCATCCTCGCCGTGAAAGGCGCATCCATCATGGGCTCCGACCAGGACGACACCATCGTCCTCCCCTACACCACCGCCATGAAGCGCATCCTCGGCGCCAAGACCGTCTCCCGCATCACCCTCAGCGTCGAAAAAGGAAAGCCCCTCGCCGGCGTCCAGATCGCCCTGAATGAACTCCTCGCCCAGCGCCACCGCATCGGCCCCGGCCAGGAGCCCGACTTCGTCGTCCGCGGCCAGGACGAGATCGCCTCCATGGCCTCCAGCGCCTCCGAAGCCATGACTAAGCTCCTCGCCGCCATCGCCGGCGTTTCATTAGTCGTCGGCGGCATCGGCATCATGAATATCATGCTAGTCAGCGTCACCGAACGCACCCGCGAGATCGGCATCCGCCTCGCCATCGGCGCACGGGGAGGGGACATCCTGCTTCAATTTCTCATCGAAGCTATCACCCTCAGCCTCGTCGGCGGCATATTAGGCATCTCCTTCGGCATCGCCACCGCCAGCATCCTCCCCCGCCTCTTCGACCTCACCGCCGTCGTCACCCCCACGCCCGTCATCGCCGCCTTCGCCTGCAGCGCCCTCGTCGGCATCGTCTTCGGCTACTACCCCGCGAGGAAAGCCGCCGCCCTCGACCCCATCGAAGCCCTCCGCTACGAGTGACCGGCGGGAACGCCCGCCCCGCCGCGCATCTTCCATCTTGCCCCCTTGCAGAGGGGTTGGGCGACATCATTTGCGCGCAGGAGCATACGCACCCCCATGAGAATTCAGGAAATACCGAATGGCCTTTTCTAGGCTGAATGGTGGATGGATGTGGCTGTATATCTCGGCAGCCTGTGCGTAGTCATCCGTTTGAATCCTATCGGTATGATGACTTAGATACAGCATCCCGATGGAAGCCGAACGGGAAACTCCCTGTGTGCAGTGGATGAGCACCGGACTGCCAGCGAGGACCGCGGCGTGAACAAAAGTGAGAGCCCTGTCAAAAATGGCATAAGAGCATGTTGAAAAAGTGTCCATTAGCGAGTGAGGGAGCGGAGCATGAGGCCTGTGCTGTCGAGGAGGGCCGCGGCCGGCGCTTTTTTTTCGCAGCCTTCGGTCGCGCCTGGTCGCGCAGGCGCTCGCCAATCCATTCCCACAGGCCCTCCTTGGTCCAGCGCCGGAAATATCCATACACCGTGTCCCACGGCAACAGGTCGTGTGGCATCTCCCGCCACGCACACCCGGTGCGCAGCATATACAGGATGCCGTTGAGCACTTCCCGTCGCGCAAATTTCGCAGGGGCTCCTCCCGGTTTGGCTTTGGGAATCAGCGGCCAGATGATCTTCCATTGCTCTTCATCGACGTCGCTCGGATATGCTTTGCGGGGCTCCATCCCAAGCTTGGCAGCACATGGACTCCCATCGTACCAGCCACTTTTTAGACTTTTTCAACATGCTCTGATAGACAATGTGCCCGCCGGGCCTCCGGGACCGCAACGGGAACCGGGGCCGCAGGGTGAGCAAGGCACGCCGGGTTCCCAAGGCGAAATGGGTGTGCCAGGGCCGCAAGGGGAGCGGGGGCCGGAGGGGCAGGTGACGGGGCAGCAACTGGCGGATGCCATCGCGACGACGGCGCGAAACGCCTCGATCGGGCCTTTCAGCGAGTCTTTCGGCCAGCCGCCGACGCAGGGGGAGCTGTATGCCTTTGCCGCCTACGTGGAGTCGCTGCGGGTCGCCCTGCAGCGGTAGCCCGGGAGAGGAGACTGCCAAGTCGCCTGGCACGCGGGGGAGGCGATGAGTGGCGAATGGGGCGGTAAAGGCGGATGCTCAGTCGAGGAAGGAGCAGACGTATTCGCAGATGCCTTCGGTGACCTCGATGTCGAAGCCGCTATTGGCCGGGACGTCGAAGTGCGTGCCTGCGGCGCGGGACTGCGTGTCGCTGCTGCTGTCGAGTTTCACGTGGCACGTGCCTGCGGTGATCTCCATGCGCTCGGCTTTGCCGGTGCCGAAATGAAATTTCCCGGCGTAGATGAGGCCGAGCGTTTTCTTTTCGCCGCTCGGGAGAAGGATGGTGTGGCTGACGACTTTGCCGTCGAAATAGACGTTGGCCTTGGCGAGTGCGGTGACGTTGGAGAATTGCATCGGGCGGCGAATAGCAGGCCGCGCGCGGAGGCTCAAGGCTTCGTCTTATTCATTCAAACCACGAATGGACACGAATGGACACGAATGGACACGAATGAAATCCCGAACAGACGACTGACGGGATACGCGCGCATCCTGGATCGATTCGTGTGCCTTCGTGTCCATTCGTGGTGAAAACCGGGGCGCTATCTTTTCTGCAGGCTCACCTCGGTGAACTGCGCGGTGGCGAGCTGGTCCTTCTGATGCGAGCACACGGCGAGGCCGACGAAGGCGGCGCCTTCCACATTGCCGAGGTTTTCGTGGCCGCATTCCGTCCAAGCCTGGCCGTCGGCGGAATCATAGCAGGTGATGACTGCGCCTTGGCGGACGAGCTTCAGCCAGATGGGAAGCTTCTTCCCGGTCTTCTCCTTCGAGGTGGAGGGCTTGCCATTTCCGGCCCTGCTCAGGAATTGAATCTTGTTTCCCGCCGTGGCGAATACGCCGGCGTGGCTGGCATCCTTGGCAAAGTCGGCGCGGATCATGAGGCCGATCTTCGCCTGCGGGAATTCAGCCGGGATGCTGGCGATGCGGGCGAGGAGTTCGCAGTCGCCGGCGATGGGCTGCCAGACAAATTGGAACGCATCGGCAGTGCCTGAGATGTCGCCGCCGCTGCCTTTCACCGTGTATTTTCCATCCGCCTCGCTGAACTGCGCGCTGCCCGCGGCTCCGGTGTCGCCGACGGGGCCGGTGAGGAAGTCGGACTTCAGCGAGAAGCGGATGGCCACGCTCTGGCTCGGGCCGTAGCCGGGCTGGGCCTGCTCCTGTGCGGTGCCGAGCACGACTTCATGGATGCGCGCGTTCTTGTCCGCGGGTTTGCGTGTTTCCTTCGTCACGAGGATGCGGAGCTGCTTGGTGGTGAAGGGTGCGACCACGCGGTCCACGATGGCGCTGCGGTTGTCGGTGACGGTATCCACATCGGTCCACACGGTGCCATTGTCGCTGCGCTGGAGTTTGAAGCCGTTCAGATTCTGCTCCGTCTTGCCGTCCGTGATGGAGGAGGTGGTGAGCGCCCAGCGCGAGATGCTGCGCGGCGCGGTGAGATCGATGGAGAGCCATTTTTCACCGGGGCCGCCCATGCTCCATCGTGAGGCGGGATCGCCGTCCACGGCCTTCTCGGGCCCTTCGTTCTGGCCGGAGGGGCCGCTGGCGCGTGCCCTTGCCTTGAAGGCGAAGTTGTTCTTGTTCCGCTCGGCGCGCAGTGCATCCAGCTTCCGCTGCGCATCGGCGAGGAGGGTCTTGGCGCGGGGCATCAGCTTGCTGTCCTTGGGCAGCTTGCCGGGCAGGGCGCGCAGGGCGGCGAGGGCCTGGTACTGCTCGCGCTCGTTGTGCGCATTTTTCCATGCGTCGGCGGCGAGGTTGAAGGTGATGAATTCATTCTCGTAGGCCTTCGCGAGCTGCTTGTAGTCCGAGAGCCAGGCGAAGGCGGGCTCGGGCTTCAGGCTGGTGAACTGGCTGAACAGCGGGCCGGCATTGGCGATGTCGCCTAGCTCGTAGTCGCGCAGTGCGAGGAACAGCGCGCCGAGGGCCTCGTGCGTGGTGGCATTGTGGCCCGCGGCCTCGGCCACGGGAATCACATCATCATTGGCGAGCCTGGGACGGATCTGCTCGACGAAGAATTTCCGCACGGGCTTCGAGCTGTCCGGAAGCTTGCTGATGATCTTCGCCGCCGCGGGTCCGCCCTGTGTGAACTGCGCGGCGAGCGCCTCGTTGATGATGGCCCAGTCGAGCTGCTTCGAGCTGCTGGAGCTTTTTCCCGCGAGGGCCGCGAAGGCCGACTCGGCCTCCCGCCACTTGCCATCCATGAGGAGCTGCTTCGCCTCGGCCCAGCCGGGGCCGAATGATTCCAGCTTCACGGGGATGCCCTGCGCATCGTCATCGCCGCCGCCGCGGAAGATGAAATATCCCCCGATGCCAAGGCCGACGAGGAGCATCACGAAAATCACCATCGTCATCCAGTTCATCGCCTTCTTGCTGCCCGCATCATCGAGCACGAGGCGCGACTTGGGCGCGGACGGGCCGCCCTTCTTCTGCGCCATCACCTCATCGCGCGCATACTGGAGCTGCTGGATGAATTCATCGTAGCTCGCCGGGCGCTCCTCGCGGTTCTTCGAGAGCGTGCGGTTGATCACATACGCCGTGGCATTCGACACGCCGGGCGCGAAAGTCTGGAGGCTCACGGCCTGCGTGCGCAGATGCTTCAGCGCGACCTGCGAGGCGTCCTCGGCCTCGAAGGGCGGGCGGCCCGCGATCGCGTGGAAGAGCGTCGCGCCGAGCGAATAGATGTCGCTGCGAAAATCCTCCTGCTCGCGGTTCAGCCGCTCCGGCGAAAGGTAGTACGGCGTGCCCCAGATGTCGCCGGTCTGCGCCGCCTCCTGCTCGTGAAAGACGGCGAGGCCGAAGTCCACGACCTTCGCCGAGCCATCGCTGGCAAAGAGGATGTTGCCCGGCTTCACATCGCGGTGGATCAGCCCCATTTCAAATCCCGCGCGCAGCCCCTGCGCCACCTCGATGGCGACCGCGAGCACTCGGGCTTCCGGGATTTTACCGAGCTTCTCGAGCTGATCGTCGAAGGTGCCGCCATCCACGAGTTCCATCGCGAGATACAGGCGATCCTCCACGTTGCCGAACGAATACACGCGCACGACATTCGGGTGATTGATCGAGGCCGTGATTTTCGCCTCGTGCTCGAAGAGCTTCACAAAGGCCGGATCGCTCCCCTGGTCGAGGCGCAATACTTTCAGCGCCACCTGCCGGTTCAGGTTCAGGTCCATCGCGCGGAAGACCGTGCCCTGTCCGCCCTGCCCGAGCATGGCGAGGATTTCGTAATGCGCGAACTGCCGATGCACGTTGATCTGCTCATTGCAGACTGGGCACGTCCTCTGGGCAAACAAAGGAGCACCGGAGACTTCCAGCAGCGATCCGCAAGAGGTGCAGGGCTCGGTTTGTTCTTCGATCATGGGGTGGTGCGGCAAGCGCTAGCAGGTGTCCGACCCGCAGGGAAGCGTAACGAATGACATGGCGAAATATTCAGCGAGGGCATCCGCGCGCTTTCACCCTCGACGCCGCCCTCCCGATTCTGGCATTCGCTTTGCCGATATGCCCACCGAACCCCAGCGGCTGAGTGACCTCTCGCCGCAACAACTCAAGAGCGGTCTCGCCGCGTGGCTCGGCTGGCTCTTCGACGGGCTGGACATGCACATCTTCACGCTCGTCGCCGTGTCCTTCGTGGCGATCCTTGTGAACACGGACGCGTTCCACGCCGACTTCGCGGCGGCGGACAAAAATGGCGACGGCTTCCTCGATGCTGCCGAGTGGACGGCGGGCGTTCCATTCCAGGACGTGGACAAAAACCACGACGGCAAAATCAGCCGTGACGAATACGACGTGTCCGCCGCGCGCACGCACACGGGCGACCCGGAGGTGAAGGAAAAGGCTTCGTGGATTCAGGCCGCGTTCCTCATCGGCTGGGCGCTCGGCGGCGCATTCTTCGGGCGGCTCGGCGATCTCATCGGGCGCAGCCGTTCGCTCTCGCTCACCGTGCTCACGTACGCGGCATTCACCGGCCTCTCGTTCTTCGCGCACACGTGGTGGCACCTCATGATCTTCCGGTTCCTCGCCGCGCTCGGCATCGGCGGCGAATGGGCCGTGGGCTCCACGCTGCTCTCCGAGACCTGGCCGAAGAAGTGGCGTCCGTGGACCGCCGCCGTGCTTCAGACCGGCGTGAATCTGGGCGTGCTCGTCGCGTGCGGTGCGGGCGTGCTGCTCGGCGGCTCGCATCCGAAGTGGATATTCCTTCTCGGCGTCCTGCCCGCGCTGCTCGTCTTTTACATCCGCCGCCATGTGCCCGAGCCCGAGACTTGGGCCGCCGCGCACGAGGGTCTGCCAAAGCCCTCGGTCATGGATCTCTTCCGCGGCGAGACGCGCCGCATCACGATCATGAGCATCGGCATCTGCGCATTTTCACTCACCGCGTGGTGGGCGTTCATGTTCTGGCAGGCGCAGCATCTGCGCGTGCTCCCGGAGGTCGTCGCGATGAATGCGCAGGCCCGCGACTCGCTCGTGAGCTGGGCGTTTTTCGGGATCATCGGGATCAGCATCATCGGCAATTTTTTCGCCGGCATGCTCGCAAAACTCATCGGCTACCGGCGCACGCTGCTGATCATGTTTGGCGGCTTCGTGCTGACGATGAGCGGGGCATTCGGGACGGAGCACTCCGTTGCATCGCTCACGTATTTCTGGTTTCCCGCCGTCGGATTCTGGAGCGGCGTCTTCGGGCTTTTCACGATGCTGCTGCCGCCGCTTTTTCCCGTGCTGCTGCGCACCACCGGCGCGGGCTTCTGCTATAATATCGGGCGCATCGCCGCCGCCGCAGGCACCATCTTCGCCGCGCAGATTGCGAAGCAGGGCAACTTCCGCGAGGTGCTGCTCTACGACGGTTTCCTGTTCATCCCGGCGATGATTTTCACGATGCTCCTCCCGCTGCCGCCGGAAGAGTCCTGAGCGATGCGCCTGCTTTTCATCTCACACGATTTCCCCGATGGTCACGACGCTTCGCGCGGGCTCGGAAATGTCGCGCTGCTGAATGCGCTCGCTGATCGCTGGGAAATCCGCGCCGTCGTGCTGCGGCCCACCGGCTTCTTCGCGCGTGGCGAGACATGGCACCCGCGCGCCGCGGATGTCGCGTTCCTTCCCGAGTTTGTCGCCACGCCCGTGCTGCCGATCCTCGGCGCGGGCTGGAATGCCCGCCGCGCCGCGCGGGCGCTGCGCAAGCCGCTCGACCGCCTGCGCCGCGACTGGCGCTTCGACGCCGTGCTCTGCGGCCCGCTGCTGCCCGCTGCGTGTGCGGCGTCGCGGCTCGCGAGTGAATTCCAGTTCCGCTTCGTCGCGCTCTCGCTGCACGATGAAGCGGAGCCGCGCCTCGCGCGTGGCGGTGTGCGCAGGCTCGTGGCATCGAGCCTCTCGCGTGCCGCGGGCGTCGTCACCGACAGCACTGCGCTGAACGCAGTGCTGTCGCGCACCGGATTTCGCAAGGAACGCATCACGCTCGTCTCCTCGACGGAAGCCGCCGCCGAGGCATGCCACCGCCTGCTGCTGCCTGTGCGCGGGTGAAATCCCCGGCATGCGCGGCGGATCGCTTCAGCGCCCGCGTCGCGACTGCGCGATGGCGCTGCGCACCATCAGCATCTCGCCAATGTTTTCCATCGTGAAAAGTCCGACGAGCCGGCCTTCCTCATCCGTCACCGGCAGCACAGTCGTGGCAGCCTGCTGCATCATCTGGAAGGCCTCGTCGAACGGCGTGCGCGGATGCACGATTGGGAAATCCTCGCGCATCACGCCGAGCACGGAAATGTCCGGCCCGGATTCGCGCAGCGCGGCCACGAGTTCGCTGCGCGTGAAAATTCCGCGCAGCGTGCCATCCGGATCGGTCACGGGAAACTCGTGCTGCGAAGTGTGCAGCAGCACCTCCGACGCCTCGCCGAGGCTCGCATTCCGCGGCAGCGACTTGAACTCCGTGACCATCGCCGCCGAAACCGACATGCCGCGCGTGACGGACTGCATCTGCGCCGCGCCCGCTTCATTCGCCGCCGCCATGAAGACGAAGACCGCCACGAGGATCAGCATCGGGCTCGGCGGCATGCCCAGCGGGCTGAAGCCGAACGCCCCGACGAAGCCCAGCATCACCGCGATCGCCTGGCCGATCTGCGCCGCGATGCGTGTCGCCCGCGCGTGCCCGAGCTTCATCGTGAGCGCCGCGCGCAGCACCCGCCCGCCGTCCATCGGGAAGGCGGGGATGAGATTGAAAAGCAGCAGCATCACATTCACCGAGAGCACCTCGATGGCGAGCGAACCCGCGATGCCCAGATGATCCGGACGCACGATGCGGCCCGAGATGGCGAGCGCGATCCAGAGCACCCCGGCGATCACCACATTCACCGCCGGGCCGGCGAGCGCGATGAAGATTTCCTGGCGCGGATTCTCGGGCATCCGCTCGATGCGCGCGACGCCGCCGAATGGGAACAGCGTGATATCCGGCGTGCGAATCCCGCACCGGCGCGCGGCGAAGGCATGGCCGAACTCATGCAGCAGCACGCAGAGGAAGATGAGGCACACGAGGAGGGTCACATTCAGCGCCTGGTGCAAGCCGGCCGCCTGGGCACTTTCCGGATGACCTTTATCGATGGCCTCTCTCGCGCCCTCCTGAAAGCCCGCCATCGCCAGCCAAGCGAGCAACAGGAAAAAGGTAAGATGGATCCGGACTTCGGTTCCGGCGATTCGACCCAAACGGATGGCCCAGCGCATTGTCCGTCTGAAGTCGTCCACGCGGGCGCGGAAGTCAATTCACGTCGTCGGCGGGCAGTGGTTCAAATGGACTGAAACCACGAATGGACACGAAGAGACACGAATGGGATTCCAGAAGGACGAGTGATGTGAAATGGATGCATCTTCGACCCATTCGTGTTCTTTCGTGTCCATTCGTGGTTCAAATGATGTCATCACCGGCTGGTGAAACCGCTACGGGAAGCGCTCTTGCAGCTCTTCGAGGAGGCGCGGGATGTATTCCTTGAGGCGCTGGTCCGGCGCGGGGCCTTGGCCGGGGAGGGTTTTGATGCGGGCGGCGAGGGCGGCGGCGTCTTTCGACTGCGCGGCTTTTCCGCCCACGGCGGCGAGCGCATCGAGCGCGGACATGGCGGTGAAGACGCCGTTCTTCGGCCAGTCCGCGAGATCGAGCAGCACGGTGAATGCCGCCTCGGCGTCGGCCTCGGTGCCGAAATCCACCAGTGCCCGCGCGGCGGCGATGCGGACGGGTGCGGAGGGGTCTTTCAGCGCGGCGATGAGCGGTTCGCGGACTTCATTCACCGCCTGTTTGCCGCGGATCTGGCGTCCTAGCACCGTCCAATAGCGGACGGAAGGCTCATTGCTTGAGATGGCCCGGTCGAAAGAGATCACCTTGTCCGGCATCGCGCCCGGCTGGGGCATCGAGGCATTTTCCGCGGCGGCAAAGGCGAGGGGAAAGGGGGAGTCGTCGCGGTGTCCGAGGTCGTAGGGCGAGCTTCCCTTCGACTGCTCCAGCCGCGCGCCTTCGGGGAGGAATCCCACATCGCGGATGCGCTGCGCATGCTCCATCTGCGCCGCGCGGAGCTTCATTTTCATCGGCGCATAGTCTGGCGAGTCCGCGAGATTCTTCACCTCATCGGGATCGGTCATCAGATCATAGAGTTCCTCGGGCGGCTTCGGGTTCCAGAATTTGTCCTGCACGGCGTTTAGCTTGCCATCCTTGTGCAGTTGCTCCCATACGCGCGTGGTCGGGGTCTGCCGCATATAGTTGAGATGCTGGCCGTAGATGAGGTGCGGCATATAGTTTCGGACATAGACATAGCGGCCATTCGTCACGCTGCGCACGAGGTCGAGGCGCTCATCCATCCGCCCGCGGAAGCCGTGCAGGTATGGCTGCGGTTGCGCGATGTATTTTCCGAGAAAGGCGTGGCCCTGCATCCAGTCCGGCGGCTTCACCCCGGCGAGGCTCAGCACCGTCGGCGCGAAATCCACGAAGCTCACGAGCCGCCTCGATGTCCCGCCCGCCTGATATTCCGGCGGACGCAGGGCTGCGAACTTCTCCGGGATATACACCACGAGCGGCACCTGAAGCCCCGAGTTGTAAGGCCAGCGCTTGTTCCGCGGCATGCCCGAGCCGTGGTCGGCATAGTAGAAGATGATCGTGTCATCCATCAGCCCCGCGTCCTCGATTTCCTTCAGCCTAATGCCCGCATCCGCATCCGCCTCGCTCACCTGATCATAATATTGCGCCCAGTCCTGCCGCACCTCCGGCGTGTCGGGATGATAGGCTGGCACGCGCACCTTCGCCGGGTCGTGGACCTGCGTGTGCGGGCGGGTGCGGATCTGGCTCTCGTGGCTCTTGAGCGAATTAAACACCGCGAAGAACGGCTGGCCGTCCTTGCGGTTGCGCCAGTGCGCCGTCGCCGATGATTCATCCCACACCTGCCCCGGCTTCTCGATATTGTAGTCTTCCTTCGCGTTGTTCGCGCAGTACCAGCCCGCTTCGCGGAGAAATTGCGGGTACATCTTTTTCCCCGCGGGCATCGGCACCATGCTCCGCATATGCTCGGCACCGAGGCTCGGGGGATACATCCCGGTGATCAGCGTCGTCCGCGCGGGTGCGCAGACCGGGGCATTCGACCAGCAGTGCGCGTAAAGGAGCCCGCGCTTTGCGAGCCCGTCCACCTGCGGCGTCGTCGCGTAGGTGTCGCCGTAGCAGCCCATGTGCGGGCCGTGGTCCTCGCTGGTGATCCAGAGGATATTGGGCCGCGCCGCCTCCGCTGCGAGGGAAAGGGAGGTGCCGACGAGCAGCAGGAGGAAGAGCGCCGCCGCGTGGAACGGACGGGCGACGATGGGACAGGGGAGGGCGTTCATCTTGTGGGAGCGTGACACCGCGGGACGCGTGCTGGCAATCCCGGCGCAGAAGCGGATGTACCGCCTGTCCCTCCGCTTCTTCCGCTTGGGGAAGAAAAGCGTCTGTTTGGAGAAGAGAACCGTTCTCTTGCGGGAGAAAACGATTCTCTTGGGGAAGAGGATGATTCATTTGCGGAAGAGAACCGTTCACTTGGAGAAGAGAACCGTCCACTTGCGGAAGAGAACCATCCACTTGTGGAAGAGAACCATCCACTTGCGGAAGAGAACCGTCCACTTGTGGAAAAGAACCGTTCACTTGCGGAAGAGAACCATTCTCTTGCAGAAGGGAACCATTCCCTTGGGGAGGCGAACCAGCCGCCGGAGACGTTGAAGGGACGACGGATGGCAGGGAATGGCTGGTTTGCCGGGAGAATTCCGGCTGCGGTTGCCTTGGGCGTGCCACCCTAGGCCCCGGGGGAGCGGCCTCCGGCCCGGAAAGCACACCCGGCGAGCTTATCAACAGCAATTCATATATTTCTTGCCTCCCTATCCGGGTGTTGGATAAGAAGTGCGCCAGGTTGTTCCGTCGATCGGGTGAGAGACTGCCTTGCAGGTCTCACGATGAGCCTCAGAGCGGAACACCTTTCCAGAGCAACGACCCACCAACACCCAGCCCTATCCTCTTATGACCACCACCACCCGCACCGCCGTCTCCCTCCGCATGCATCGCCAGGTCCGCAAGTCCGGCCTGCGCCGTGGCATCCTTGCCACTTCCATCGCCACGCTCGCCGCATCGCTCCTGCTGGCGACTTCGGATCGCGCATCGGCCGCAAATGGATCGTGGATCGCAGCCCCGACGAACGGGAACTGGGAGCCGACCGCCGGGCAGACGAATTGGAGCACGGGTGTCGCCACCTTTCCCGGAGCGACTACGGGGAACACCAGCACGGATGTGGCGACCTTCAATGTGGTCAGCGCCACCACGGCCATCACGATCAATAATCCTGGGGCCGCTTCTTTGAACATCAACGGCATCACTTTCACGGGTGCCGCCTCGAACTACACAGTCGGTGCCGCAGCCGGGCAGGCGATCTTCCTCACGAGTGGAGGCACCATCCAGATTGACAGTTCGCTCACGGCCACGAATGCGATTGAAACCGTCAATGCGCCGCTGACGGCCAGTGCCGGCAGCACGTACACTTTTGCGAACAACAGTGCGAATGGCGCAGGCGCTGGGGCGGGCACGCTGAATTTCGGTGGAGCGATCGCCGGCGGCGGAGGCGGCAACATGCTCCTCACCCTTGCCGGGTCGAACACGAATGCGAATACGATCAGCGGGGTCATCGGTGGCGGCGCTTCGACTGTGACGAAGAATGGCACTGGCACATGGGCGCTCGGCGGCGCGAATACTTACACCGGCGCGACGACGGTGAATGATGGCACGCTCTCGCTCACCGTGGCAAATGCGCTGCCGCTGGGAAATGTGCTCAACCTGGGCAACGCCGCGGGCTCTGGCACGCCGGTGGTGAATTTGAACGGCAACGCGCAATCCATCAGCGCGCTGAATGTCGTGGCGAGCCAGGCAGGCAACCCGACCATCAACCTCGGTGGTGCGATTCTGACCCTCACAGGGAATGTGAGTTCGACGAGTAACACCACGAGCCCTGCTAATGCGCTTTTTAGCACAATCATTCAAGGGGCTGGTGCGATCGATCTCGGCAATGCAGTGAGGACATTCAACATTGCCGGACAGAATTTAAGCGTAAATGGCGACTTCCGGCTCAATTCCATCGTCCAGAACGGCGGCATCACGATGAACCAGACCGCAGCCGGGGTCTTTACGACGCCCGCGATTTTGAATCTGAACGCGGCGAACACTTACAACGGAGTGACGACGGTGAACAGCGGCGTGATCCGGGTGAGCAACAACCTGGGCCTGGGCACGGCGGTGGGCAACACGGTAGTGGGGAGCAGCGCGGCCAGCACGGCTTCGATTCAGTTGGCAAATTTCATCACCATCGCCGGCGAGGCGCTGACGATCAATGGCCAGGGCGCGGTCAGCGGCACGGGCAATCTCGGAGCGCTGGGCGTGGTGCCCGGTGGGAACGCGGCGGTTTATGGCGGCGCGATCACGGCGGCGTCGGATGCGACCATTTCCGCGAATGGCGGGACGCTGACGCTGATCGGCGGCATCAGCAAGAACGGCGTGAACCTGACCCTCGGCGGACGCACGGCGACGAATGCGGGCGGGACGATCAACGTCAACACCGTGGGCATCTCCGGCGCGGCGGCGAATTCCGATCTCCTCGTGGACAGCGCGACGGTGAATCTGGACGTGGCGAACACGTATAACGGCAAGACCTTCATCCTCAGCACCTCCGTGGCGAACACGGGCATCCTGAACACCGGCGTGACCGGCGCGATGCCGGGCGGGGCCACGCCGCGCAGCACGGTCATCATGGATCAGACCGCCGCCTTCGCCGCGTCCGGGCTGGGCGGCTCGACCTTGAACATCGGCGGCACCGCCGTGAACCCCGCGGGGGCGAACCAGTCCATCGCCTCGCTCTCGGGCGCGACGACGTCGAAAGTCACGCTCGGCGGCAATACGCTGACCATCGGCTTTGGCACCGGGGTCAACGTCAACGGCACGGCGAACGCGGTCTTCGCGGGCGTGATCAGCGGGAATGGCGGCATCTTCAAGGATGGCACGAGCACGCAGATCCTCACGGGGAACAACACGTACATCGGCCAGACGCGCGTGAACAACGGCACGCTGCAAATCGGCGACGGCACCGGCCCGCTGGTGGGAGGTTCCTCCATCGCGGCTTCCGTCCCGGTGATCGTGGACGCGGCGGGCACGCTGGCGGTGAACCTCGTCACGGGCGGCACTTTCACGAATGATGTGACGAACAACGGCACGGTGCTCAGCATGGCGGGCACGGTCGGCACGGGCACGTCGCAGACCTTCGCGGGGCAGATCAATGGCTCGGGCAAGCTCGTGGTGAATGCAGGGGGCACGACCATCCTTGCGAACATCAACGGCTACCAGAACGGCACGACGGTTTCCAATGCCAGCACGCTTCAAGTCGGCACGACGACGGCGGCGGCGACGGCCGGGCAGAACATCGTCACGAACGTCATCACGCTCGGCGGCGGCGCTGGCAGCAGCCGGCTGCGCCTCGTGAATGTCGCGGGCGGCATCCTGGCCAACAACATCACCGGTGCGGCGGGCGGCATTTCCATCGTGGATAACACCGGTTCCACCACCACCACTACGCTTACCGGGGCCATCACGGACGGGACAGGCAAGGTCGCCGTGGAGGCGAGGGGAGCCGGTGCGACGCTCATCCTTGCGAATGCGAACAACACTTACACCGGCGACGGTGGAAACTTTGTGACTGTGGCGCAGGCCGCGGGGACGCTGCAGATCGGCACCACCACCCAGGCCGGTTCCGTCGGCACCGGCAATATCACCGTCACGGGCGGCGGTACGGTTGTGCTCGTGAACATCGCGGGCGACACGCTCGCGAACAACGTGATCGACACCTCCGTCGGCGCGGGCACGCTGAACGTGAATTCGGCGAGGACGAACACGATCTCTGGCGTGCTCTCCGAGATTGTCGGCACGCTGAGCCTCGTGCAGAGCGGCACGGGCACCACCATCCTCACCGGTGCGAATACTTACGCGGGCACCACGGTGATCAGCGGCGGCACGCTGCAGGTCGGCAATGGCGGCACGATCGGCCAGCTCGGCACCGGCGCGGTGACGAACAACGCCATCCTCACCATCAACCGCAGCGACGCCATCACTTTGGCGAATAACATCAGCGGCACCGGCGTGCTGAACCAGTCCGGCACGGGCGTGACGACGCTCAGCGGCACGAACACCTACACCGGCGCGACGAACGTGCAGACCGGCACGCTGAAGCTCGGCAGCAACGGCGCGCTCGGCTCCTCCTCCGCCGTGACCGTGACCGGCGTCGCGACGCTGGATCTGGCCGGCTTCAGCCCCACCTTTGCCTCGCCGCTGAACCTCAACGGCAACGGCGTCGGCGGCAACGGCGTGCTCACGAGCACGGGCGCGGCCACCTCGACCTTCACCGGCCCCGTGACCTTGCAGAGCAGCAGCAGCATCGGCGGAAATGCGGGCGGCATCACGCTCACGAACACCGTCGCGGGCGGCGTCGGCGTGACGCTCACGAAGATCGGCACCGACACGCTCACGATCAACGCCGCGAACACCTACAATGGCGCGACGCTCGTGAACGCGGGCATCCTCGTCGCAGGCAACAATGCCGCGCTCGGCGACACGGCGGCAGGCACGACGGTCGCGAACGGCGCTGCGCTTCTCCTCGCGAACGGCATCAACGTCGGCAACGAGGCACTGAACATCAACGGCGCGGGCACCGGCGCACCGGCCCCCGGCGCGCTCACCGTCGCCGCAGGCGGCACCGCGAGCTACGCAGGCCCGATCACAGCGCAGACGGATTCGACCATCAACGCGAACGGCGGCACGCTCACGCTCACCGGCGGCATCAACAAGAACGCCGTGAACCTCACCCTCGCCGGCACCGCCGCGGGCGGGACGATCAACATCCGCACCGTCGGCATTTCCGGTGCGGCGGCGAATTCCGACCTCATCGTGGAAAGCGCGACGGTGAACGAGGACATCGCGAACAATTACAACGGCCAGACTTTCATCCGCAGCACCGCCGGAGTCGGCCTCGGCGTTTTGAATGTGGGCGTGGCGAACGGCCTCCCGACAGCGAACGGTCGCTCGGCGGTGACGATGGACGACGGCGCGAGCCTCGGCAGTTCCGTGCTGAACATCGCTGGCACGACATTGAACCCGGCCGGCGCAAACCAGTCCATCGCCTCGCTCACGAGCACGGCGACGACCTCGAGCGTCACCCTCGGCACGAACACGCTGACCATCGGCACGGCTGCGGGCACGACGACGTTTGCGGGCATCATCTCCGACACGCAGCCTGCGGGCACGGCGAACGTGAGCATCATCAAGGACGGCGCCAGCACGCAGACCTTCTCCGGCGTGAACACCTACAAGGGCATCACGCGGATTGACGCCGGCACACTGGCCCTTTCGGGCGGCGGCAGCATTTCGCAATCCGCCAAGGTGAACGTGGCGAACGCCGCGGGCACGTTCGACATCTCCGCGACGACGGCGGGCACATCCATCATCTCGCTCACGGGTGTGGCGAACAGCAAGGTGGTCCTCGGCGCGGGCAAGACGCTCACGCTGACAAATGCGGCGGACACGTTTGCCGGAGTCATCAGCGGCACCGGCACGAGCGGGCTGACGCTGACCACGGGCACCGAGACGCTGACCGGCGTGAACACTTACACCGGGCAGACGACGATCAACGGCGGCACGCTGGCCCTCTCGGGCGCTGGCAGCGTCTCGCAGTCAAGCCGGGTGAATGTGGCGAACGCCGCGGGTACCTTCGACATCTCGGCGACGACGGCGGGCACCTCCATCATCTCGCTCGCGGGCGTGGTGAACAGCAAGGTCGTCCTCGGCGCAAGCAAGACGCTGACGCTCTCGAACGCGGCGGACACGTTTGCGGGCGTCATCAGCGGCACCGGGAGCAGCGGCCTCACGCTGACCGCGGGCGCTGAGACGCTGAGCGGGGCGAACACTTTCACCGGCCTGACGACTGTGAACGGGGGAACGCTCACGTTGCAAAACGGCGCGGCCATCCTGAATCCGACCGCGCTGCTGCCCACCGGAGGCCGGGTGACGGTCGCCTCGGGCGGCACGCTGAATGTCGCCACGGCCGAGACCATCGGCACCCTGAGCGGTGTCGCCGGAAGCGCCGTGACCCTGAATGCCGCCCTGACCCTGGGCGTCGTGGGCGTCTCGGACATCTCGTCCACTTTCGCCGGAGTCGTGAGCGGCGCGGGCGCGCTGAACAAGAACAGCGGGGACACCTTCACCCTGAGCGGCGCGAACACCTACACGGGTGTGACCACGGTGAACGGCGGCATCCTGCGCGCGGCTAGCCCCGCGGCACTGGGCACCGCGGCGGGAAATACCGTGGTGACGGCGGGCACTTCGCTGCAAATCGCGAATGGCGCGGCAGTCGGCGCGGAACCGACGGTCATCAACGGCACGGGCCTCGGCGGCATCGGCGCGCTCACGCAGGATGTGGGCGGCACTTCGAGCTTCGCAGGCCCGATCACCGTGGCGACGAACTCGACCATCAGCACGAATGGCATCGGCACCTTCACCCTCACGGGAGCCATCAATAAGAACGCGACCACGCTGACGCTCACCGGCGGCGGGACCATCCGCATCCGGGGAGGCATCACTGGCGCGACATCCTTCACCTCGGACCTCGTCGTGGACGGCACGGGCATCGGCGGAGCCACCATCGCCACGATTGACACGACGGCCAGCACCTACGCCGGGCCGACGTGGATCACGAATGGAGGCACGCTCAATGCAAACATCGCAGGCGCACTGCCTGCGGCCACGCGCACGACGGTCATCATGGATCCCACCGCAGCGATCACCGGTTCATCCGCGCCATCCCCGAGCACGGGCAGCTCGAAATTGAACCTCGGCGCTGCGCAGGCCATCCAGTCGCTCACCGGCGCGAACGCGACTTCGCTCGTGAACCTCAACGCCAACGTGCTGACCATCGGCACCGCCGCGGGAACGACGACTTTTGCAGGCACCGTCTCCGGCGCAGGCGGCGGCATCCTCAAGGATGGGGCGAGCACGCAGATTTTCTCCGGCGCGAACACCTACACCGGCGGCACCGTGCTGAACGCAGGCACGCTCGGCGCGGCGAATGGCAGCGCCTTCGGCAATGGCAACCTCACAGTGAACGGCGGCACACTTCAGACCGTGGGCGGGCCGCTCGTGGTGAACATCGGCACAGGCAATGTCGCCATCAACGGCGGCACGGTCATCGCGAATGTCGGCGGCACGATCCCCGGCGTGAATCACGACCAGATCCTGACGACCGGCAATGTCGGCGCCATCACGGGCACGCTCGCCCTCATCCAGCAGGGCGGCTACCTGCTCGCCCCCGGCGCCAAGGTGAATCTCGTGCAGGCTGGCACCGTCGCCGGCGGCAGCGTCAATGGCACCGCCGTCCCCAACTCCAGCGTCACCGGCCTGGCCGCATTCAGCATCACTCCGCTGCTGATTCCGACGGTGAACCTGTATCTGACGACCGTCACCCTCGAAGCCATGCAGGGCTCCTTCCTCGCGCTCACTCCGACACTCGGCTTCACGCCGAACCAGCGCGCCGTCGCAGGCGCTCTCGACAGCGTCGCCGCGAAGAACCTGTTCAAGACCGGCGTCGTGGAGGAACTCAGCTTCCTCGACAGGCAGCCGCTGAGCACCCTGCGGGACAACCTCGACAAGATTGCACCCGAGGAGCTGACCTCCATCTTCCACCTCGGCGTCGCCCTTGCGAATGTGAACTCCAACAACCTCACGCGCCGCATGGATGACATCCGCAGCGGCAACGCCTCCGCACCCAGCGCACCTGCTGGCGGCGGCCAGAGGTTTTCCGGCGGCTCGAATGGCCCCGTGGGACGTCGCAGCAAGGAAATCGCACCGCCCAACGACGCCAAGTGGGGCGCATTCCTCACTGGTTCCGGCGAGTTCACCCACATCGGCGGCACCACCAATGCGGCTGGCTACAATCTGAACACCGGCGGAGTCACGGCCGGCGCGGATTACCGCGTCAGCGACAAGCTCGCCGTCGGCCTCAGCCTCGGCTACGCGAACACGACGGCCAGCCTCGTCAATGGCGGCAGCCTCGATGCGGACGGCGGACGCCTCGGCATCTACGCCACCTACTTCGACCAGAACTTCCACGTCGATGCATCCGTGACCGGCGGCATCAACAGCTACCGCAGCCGTCGCGTGACGCCGAACAACACCGTCGCCACCGGCAGCCCCGATGGCTCGGAGATCAACGTGCTCATCGGAGCCGGCTACGACTGGAAATTCGGAGCCATCACCGTCGGCCCCGTCGCCAGCTACCAGTACACGAATATGCGCATGGACGGCTTCACCGAGACCGGCGCATTTGCACCGCTGGCCGTCAGCGGGCGGTCGGCGGACAGCTCGCGCACCTCGCTCGGCATCCGCGCATCCTACGAGGGCCACATCGGCAGCGCTATCATCCGGCCCGAGGTGCGGCTCGCGTGGCAGCATGAGTTCGGCGCCACCAGCTACGCGATCACCTCGCGGTTCGCGACGCTCGGCGGCAACCCCTTCACCGTCACCGGCACCACCGTGGGACGCGACAGCGTGCTCGCCAGCGCCGGCTTCATCATCATGTGGAACGAGCGCCTCGGCACCTACCTCTATTATGATGGCCAGATCGGCGCGCAGAACCTCGAGTCGCACAACATCTCCGGCGGCGTGCGGTTCCAGTTCTAGCCCGCATCCGGCGCAGGCGGAAATCGCCTGACACGCAAAATCACCACAAACCTCCCGGTGCCATCCAGCGCCGGGAGGTTTGCTTTTTCATGGAACAGGCCGCCGTTCTCGTCTGAGCTTCGTGATTCAGAAATGAAATCGCGCCTGCTCTTCGTCCTTCTCCGGTTCGTGTGCTTTTCAGCGATTCCGTGTGCTGACGCCGCCTCTCCAAATATCAC
>JAYWEO010000175.1:0-7481 GCA_043779225.1 Prosthecobacter sp. | reverse complement strand
CGATTTTAGGAAATCGCTTCTCCATTGCCTCAGCCAGCCGAAGACCACGGACGTTCAGGTGATTTCCGACCACTCCAACGTAAATGTTGCCCTCGGCGTGATGGACCGCCAACGACAGCACATCTTGGCTGTGCCAGTGCTACGCCACGGCAAGCACCCGATGGCGGCTACGATGCTAAGGAATTTCCTCCGCGCTTGCTTGGCTTCTGCGGCAAGCGAAGGACGAAACGTCGTCACCGTGACCGAGGCGCGACTCTCCGAAGCCGACAAAAATATTCTTAAAGAATTTGGCTTTGCATCGTGCGGCGATGCTTGGGCGAAACTCACCCTGCAGGCAGTCGGCGATTTGGAAGAGATTCGGACCGCTGCAACAAACCTCAAACTGGACGCAAACCTCGAATCCGCGAAGCGGGCAGCCTTGGATGCAATCGGCACCGCTGCCGAACTGCGTGAGCCAGCAGCATTCGCGGCGATTGAACGCCAGCTCTGGCCCGCAAAGGTAATCAAAGCCGATGTCCCCACATTCATCGTTTCGATTCAGCCCAAGTGGGCACAGCACTTCTTCGATACCGATCTGGGTTCGCAAATGCTTTTTTTGCGCGAAGACCTCCACCTCGGCGTTGAGGGTGTTTATTACCGCAGTGCCGAGAATAACAACTTGGCCGTTCCCGGAAGAATCCTCTGGTATGTAAGCAAAGGTGGCGGTGACGGCTCAATGACCGTCAAAGCGTGTTCCCAACTGGAAGAAATGCGGGTCGGTAAGCCGAAGGAACTTTTTCGGAGATTCCAACGGCTGGGTGTTTACGAGTGGCGGGATGTTTATGCTGCCGCCGACAGCAACATATCGAACGACATCGTCGCGTTTCGTTTTCGGATGACAGAACGATTCAAAAAACCTGTAGGCATGGACACGCTTGAATCTCTTGGGATTCGTGGGCCGTTCATGTCGCCACGCAAAATCAATGACTCGCAATTCGCAGCCATCTACAGAAAAGGATGTGACATTTCCTGACATGATCGCCAATCACGCACTGCTCCTTTCAATTCGTCCGCGCTTCGCAAATTCGATTTTCGCTGGAATGAAAACCGTTGAGCTCAGGAGGGTGAAGCCGCGTGTGCGCGCCGGAGATTTGGTTGTCGTTTATGCGTCTGGAACTACCAAAGGCATCGTCGGCGCATTTGAGGTCTCAGGTGTGACTGCTGCAGCTCCGAGCTCTATCTGGCGAAAGCACAACGGAGGAAGCGGGCTCTCAAAGCAGGAGTTCGACACCTACTTTTTCGGGGCGAGCGTGGGATATGCGATCCGCATCGGAAGGCTGTGGAAACTTTCAGAAACAGTGCCGCTAAAAACGCTTCGCAAACGGCGTGCAGATTTCCGCCCACCGCAGAGCTACCACTATTGGAACCTCGACGAGTTGGAGCATGTCGGAGGAAAAGTCCTTTCATCACGGCTTGAGGGTCGAAAACGGCCAGAAACATCTGGACGAAACTGACCTGCTTAAGAGAACGAGGGACGGTCTGCTTGTCCTGCCGCATTCGATTGGACAGCTCTCCGAAAGGCCAAATTGACGGGGCGACGGTGGCGGCATAGGATGCGGCATGAACGTGACGTTGGACATTCCCGATGAAATCATGGCGACGCTGCCGACTGCGCCTCGGGAACGAGACGCGCGCCTGCTTCTGGAACTGGCGGTGGCGCTTTATGCCAAGGGCACCGTCTCGCTCTCGCAAGGAGCGGCGATGGCGGGGTTGAGCCGGATGGAGTTTGGCGTGGAAGTGGGCGGGCGCGGCATCCCGAGGCACTACGGGGAGGACGAGTTGGCGGAAGACCTCGCCCATGCGGGTCGTCAGTGACACGTCGCCCGTCAGCAATCTTGCCATTATCGGGCGGCTGGATTTGCTGAGACGGCTCTACGGTGAGGTGCTGATCCCTCCCGCGGTCGAAGAGGAGCTTTCGCGGCTTTACCATGCTGAGGGACGGGCGGCGGTGTCCGCCGCGCTCGACTCGGGGTGGCTAAAAATCGCTGTGCCCGCCACCCCGCCTTCACCGATCCTACAACTCGACGCGGGTGAAACGGAATCCATCGCGCTGGTGCTGACCGAGCCGGGGACATTGCTGCTCATGGACGAGACGGAAGGCCGCGCGGCGGCACGCAGCCGAGGTATCGCGCTGGCCGGGGCGGTGGGTGTGCTCATCGCGGCGCGACGGAAGGGCTGGATTCCCGCGCTCAAGCCGGAACTGTTCGCGCTCCGCTCGCAGGCGCGGTTTTTCCTGGCTGCGAAATTCTTTTCCGACGCACTGCACGCAGTCGGGGAGACGGTGTGATCTAAGGCGGAGCGAGGAAAAAATTTCCCCGCTCACGTCAGCCAGTTTTCCACACGGAGGCGGGGAGCCGAACGCCGTTTGCAAACTGAAAATCGCGGCCTTGGCAGTGGCGCGGGGACGTGACACCTTTGCGCCATGTCAACGGTCACCATCACTTTGCCAGACCCACTTGATGCGACGCTCGCGGAACGGGTGAAGAACTCGGGAGCGCGGTCGAAAGAGGAGTATCTGCTCAGCCTCGTGGAATCCGATTGCGCGGCGGGGGAACTGGAGCACGTGCTGGCGGAGCGCATGGGCGGGCCTTTTGCGCCGCTGGAGCCGGATTGGAAGGAATGCGTGCGGAGCGCGGCGGCGAAACGCACGGAGGCGTGAGGATCGAGCGGCATCCGGCGGTCACCGGGGATGATTTGCCGGGCATCTACGCTGACATCGCGCGCGACAATCCGGCTGCTGCCGAACGCGTGCTCGATGCGGTGGAGGCGACCTTTTCGCAGATCATGGAGCAGCCGGAGTGTGATGTCCCGTACCCGACGCGGAATCCGCAGATGAAAGCGGTGCGGATGCTGCCGGTGAGCGGGTTCAACAACTATCTGGTCTTTTACCGGATCGAAGGCGACGCGGTTCGAGTTCTCTACGTTGTCCACGGCGCGCGGCATCTGCTGCGCTTGTTCCAGCGCCAGCGACGGGAATAAATAGGCTGGCACTTTTGGAAAATGGGATTCGCGTTCACCGCGGAACGGCGGTCCCGCTGACGAATCTCACCGCAGAAATCCCGCTCGCATTTCCTCAAATCCGCGAGACGATGTTCCACCATGAGCCTGATCCTCCCTCCCAGCGACATGCCTCTCCTCACGCGCCGCGATGTCTCCCGGCGCGATGTCCTCCGAGCGCTCGGTGCGACGGCCATCGGGGCTGCGCTTGGGGGTTTTCCGAAACTGCACGCGGCGGCGACGGCAGCTACGGCGGCGAAGGACACGCTGACGATGCAATTTTACAAGAGCCTCAGCGAGGGGCAGCGCGCGGCGATTTGCCTGCCGCTGGATCATCCGAAGCGGGCCTTCGTGAGCAACTGGTGGTATATTTGCCCCGAACAGCGGCTGCACACTTTCTACTCGAAGGATCAGCAGGATCTCGTGAAGCAGATTTTCGAGTCGCTGCATTCGCCGGAGTATCGCGAGAAGATGGACTGGCAGGTGCAGAAGGACCTCATGGGCGACATCAAGAACACGCCGTCGGTCGGCTTCTTCGGCACGCCGGCGGACAAGGACTTTGAGTTCATCTACACGGGGCACCATGTGACGCGGCGCTGCCATGCGATGTCGGAGAAAGGGCTCGGTTTCGGCGGCAGGCCGATCTTTTACGGGAACTTCGCGAAGGCGTTCCGCGAGACGAAGGACCACGAGGGGAATCCGTTCTGGTATCAGGGGCTGCTCTTCAACGAATTCTACAGCGCGCTCGACGGCAAACAGCAGGAGAAGGTGCTCGTCGCCCGCGAACCGCGCGGTGAGAAGCCGTCGGAAGTCATCGCGAAGCGCAAGACGGATCTCCCCGGCCTCTGCGGCGCGGACCTGAGCAAGGACCAGCAGGCGAAGCTGCTCGACACCATGCGGCGGATGCTCGTGTGTTTCCGCGCCGACGATGTCGCGGCGACGATGAAGACCATCGAGGAAAAGAAGATCGTCGAGAAGCTGTTCATCTCGTGCTACGGCGGCGCGTTCGACATCGGCAACGACAAGGTGTGGGACACCTGGCAGATCGAAGGGCCGGACATGGTGTGGTATTTCCGCGGAGTGCCGCACATCCACGCGTATTTCCACCTCGCGGCATGATCTGGCGCAGGCGGCCCTTCCGAGGGATTGGAAAGGACGATCGCGCGCTGCCGCCATGCACTGCTCGGGTCAGAGACTAGGCAAGTCTTTCACCTGCATTTTCTGGTCATTTTTTCCCGAGGTGTGCTGTTACACGGGAGCCGCCAGAATTCCGCCCGATGAAATCCCCCGCCCTCCTCGCCACGCTGCTGCTCGCGCTGCTCGCGCCATTTTCCACGCTCCACGCGGCGCAGGCGGCGAGGCCGAACATCATCTACATCCTCGTGGACGATGCGGGCTATGGCGATCTCGGGTGCTACGGGCAGAAGATGTTCACCACGCCGAATCTCGATCGCATGGCGGCGGAGGGGATGAAATTCACGCGGCACTATGCGGGCTGCACGGTGTGTGCGCCTTCGCGCTGCGTGCTGCTCACGGGGCTGCATACGGGGCACAGCCGCATCCGGGGGAATGGGCCGGGCTTTGTGCCGGACTCGGATCTCACGGTGCCGAGGCTGCTGAAAGGCGCGGGCTACACGACGGCCTGCATCGGCAAGTACGGGCTCGGGCTGCCGCTGCCGGCGGACGATCCGAACAAGAAGGGCTTCGATCATTTCTTCGGCTATGTGGACACGGCGCATGCGCACAATTGCTACACGGACTTCCTCATCCGCGACGGGCAGCGCGTGCCGCTGAACAATGACATCATCCCGGGCAGCGGAGGGAAAGTCGCAGGCACCGGCGTGGCGACGCGCGAGGGCCGCAGGCAGTGGGCGCCGCAGCTTCTCGCGGACGATGTGCAGCGCTGGCTCGATGAGCGCGGGAAGGAAAAGGGGAAGCCGTTCTTCCTCTACTACGCGCTGAATCTGCCGCACGCGAACAACGAGGCGGGCAAGGGGAACTCGCCGCTCGGGCATGGGCTGGAGTCGCCGGGCTATGGGGAGTTCGCGGGCAAGGACTGGCCGGATGTGGAGAAGGGGTTTGCGAGCGTGATGCGATTTGTGGACGATCAGGTCGGTGCAGTGCTTGCGAAGCTGAAGGCGCTGGGGCTCGATGAAAACACGGTTGTCTTTTTCACGAGCGACAATGGGCCGCACGAGGAAGGCGGGCATCACGTCGCGTTTTTCCAGTCGAATGACGGGCTCACCGGCAAGAAGCGCGATCTCACGGAAGGCGGCGTGCGCGAGCCTTTCCTCGCGCGCTGGCCCGGCAAGATCAAAGCGGGAAGCGTGAGCGGGCATGTGAGCGGGTTTCAGGATTTCATGCCGACGGCGGCGGACATCGCGGGCGCGAAAATGGACGCGGCTTGCGATGGGATTTCATTCGTGGCGACGCTGCTCGGAAAAAACGCGGAGCAGAAACAGCATCCGTATCTGTTTTGGAGTTTCGGCGAGCAAGGCGGCAAACGCTCCGTGCTCCAGTGGCCGTGGAAGCTGCTCCATCTGAACACGGGAGCCTCCGACGAAGCACCGAAGAAGGCTGCGAAGAACAACGCGGCAGCGAAGGCGATGGAGGTGCAGCTTTTCAACATGGAGGCTGATCCCGCGGAGCAAAAAAATGTGGCGTCAGAAAATCCGGCAATCGTGCAGCGTCTCGAAGGGTTGATGCAGGAGGCGTGGCGTGCGCCGTAATTTTGAATCCGCTGAAATTCTTCCGCCCCCTCCAAATGAAAAGCAGCAGCAGCACCCATATTTCCCGTCGCCATTTTCTCACTGCCGCCTGCGGCTTTTCTGCGATTGCATGGGCAGGCTTCGCGGATGCTGCGACGGCGCTGCCGCTTCCCGACGGACTTCGTGTCTTCACCTGCGGTCACAGTTTCCACGTCTGGGCGGCGCGCATGCTCGCAGACATGGCGGAGGGCGCGGGTATCAAGGGACATCAGATCGCAGGCGTGTCGTCGATCGGCGGCTCGCGCGTCATCCAGCACTGGGATGTCGCGGATGAGAAAAATCTGGCGAAGAAACTTCTCACGGAAGGCAAGGTGGACGTGCTCACGCTTTCACCCATCTGGCTGCCCGACGATGGCATCGAAAAATTCGCGCGGCTCGCATCCGAGCACAACCCAGGGATCCGCATCACCGTGCAGGAATACTGGCTGCCGAATGACACCTACAATCCGGTGTATCCGCTGGAGACGAGGGTGGTGGTGGATCACAACGCCACGGATCTCGCCGAGCTTCGCAAGGCGAATGACCTTTACCAGCACGACATCGAGGCGCACGTCGCCGAGATCAACCGGCGCCTCGGAAAAAATGCGCTCGTCGTCGTGCCTGTGGGCGCTGCGAGCATCGCGCTGCGCGAGAAAATCATCACGGCGAAGGTCCCGGGGCTGAAGGTGCAATGGCGGCTGTTCGCGGACATGTGGGGGCATCCCACGCCGCCGCTCAAGGTGCTCGCGGCATACTGCCACTATGCGGTGATCTACCGCCGCAGCCCCGTCGGCCTGCCGATGCCGCCGGAGCTGGAGCAGAACAGGGAGTTTGCGATCCCTGCGCTCAACCGCCTGCTGCAGGAACTCGCGTGGGATGCGGTCATTCACCATCCGATGACTGGCGTGCACGCAGAGACATTCCAAAAATAGACATCTGCCCCCAAACAACAGCCCGACTCATCCCCATGAAAAACAACCTTCTCCGACTCTCGATGGTGCTCATCGCTTCGCTCGCGCTGGCCCGCGCGGAATCCGCGGCAAAGCCGAACATCCTCATTTTCTATGTGGACGACATGGGCTGGGCGCAGCCGGGATGCTATGGCGGCAAGATGGCGCCGACGCCGAACATGGATGCGCTCGCGGCGTCGGGCATGCGGTTCACGGATGGCTATTCGTCCGGCTGCATCTGTTCGCCGGGGCGCGTCGGATTGCTCACCGGGCGCTATCAGTCGCGCACAGGGCACGACGCGAATCCGCAGCGGGCCGGGCGCGAGCTGCTGCTCAGCGAGACGACAATCGCGCAGCGGCTGAAGTCCGCAGGCTACACGACGGGCATCGTGGGGAAATGGCATCTCGGCGACACGTCGGCGGAATTTCTGCCGCTCGCGCGCGGATTTGATTTTGCCGTCGGCACTGTCGGAAATCTCGGCGAGGGCAAGGGGCCGTCCTTTTATCGCGGCGCGCAGAAGGTGGAGGATCTTCCCGGCGCTCCGATCACGTCGCCGGTATATGCGCGCGAGGCCATCGGCTTCATCGAGCGCAGCAAGGGCGGGCCGTGGTTTCTCGATCTGTCGTTCAATGCGGTGCATGCGCCGCACGTCGCGTCGCCGAAGTGGCTGGAGAAATTCAAGTCCCTGCCGAGGCACGATCAGCAATACGCGGCGCTCGTGGCCGAGGCGGACGAGGCGATCGGGGA
>JAYWEO010000174.1:0-5143 GCA_043779225.1 Prosthecobacter sp. | reverse complement strand
GGGCGAGGATGCTGAAGGCGCGAAGCTGCCTGCTGTCGAGTGGTTGCGGCATGGTATGAATATCATTCATCATTCGGATGAAAAACTCGCAAGCCATTTATGGTTCGCGCACGGCACGCTGGCACGCGGCGGGCTAACGGGGCGACCATCGCAAATGTTTCGCCAGCATTGACGGGAAAATCCCGGGGCAAAAAGGAGATCATCCGCATCGGCTTCGTCGCCCTCACCGACTGCGCGCCGCTCGTCATGGCGCAGGAACTCGGCTTTTTTGAAAAGCGCGGACTCGATGTGGAACTGAGCCGCGAGATCGGCTGGGCGACCGTCCGCGAAAAGATCATCCACGGCGAACTCGACGCCGCGCACGCACCCGCCGGGATGCTCTTCGCCGCCGCCGCCGGCCTCGGCGGAATCCACGCCGACTGCCTCACGGGCCTCGTGATGAACCTCCACGGCAACGCCATCACGCTCTCACAGCGGCTCTGGCAGGGGGGCGTGCGCGACGGCGTGACGCTGCGCGACTTTGTGCGCCGGCGCGGGCGGCCCGTCACCCTCGGCACGGTGTATCAGTGGTCATCGCACTCGGTGCTGCTGCGGCTCTGGCTGAAGGGGCACAGCCTCGATTTTGAAAATGACGCGGCGGTGGTGGTGGTGCCTCCGTCGCAGATGGTCGCCCACCTGCGCGCGGGACATCTCGATGGGTTTTGCGCGGGCGAACCGTGGAATTCCCTCGCCGTGATGTCCCGCGCCGGGTGGGTGGTCGCGCGCAGCGCGGAACTCGCGCCGCAGCACCCGGAGAAAGTGCTCATGGTGCGCCGGGAATTTGCCGAGCACTCCGACGCGCAGCACATCGCGCTCATCGCCGCGCTGCTCGAATCCGCGCGCTACTGCGACGATCCCGCGAACCGCGAAAGCATCGCGGAGACGCTCGCGCGCACCTGCTACGTCGGCGTGGAAGTGGAGGCGATCCGGCGCAGCATGAGGTCGGTTTACGACTACGGCCATGGCCGCACCGAGCCGTGCGCCGGCTTCAATATTTTCTCCCGCGACAACGCGAACGAACCCGACGCACGCAAGGCCGCCTGGGTTTCGCAGTCGCTCATCTCCAGCGGCCTCGCCACCGCCGCGCAGCTTCCGGACGATCTCGGGGCGCGCTGTTTCCGCGCCGACATCTTCGCCCGCGCCCTCGCGCTCGCGCCGCCCGAACTCATTTCTTCCGCAGCCTGAAAATCCAACGAACCAACCCACCGACATGAAAACCAACGCAACATCCCACCTCACCCGCCGCAAATTCATCTCCCGCACCGGCCTCGCCGCGCTCGTCGCCGGTCTGCCGAAGGGCTGGGTCGGCTCGACATTTGCGAGCGACGCGCCGGAGACGGCGGACATCAAGCTCGGCATGATCGCACTCACGGACTGCTCCTCGATCGTCATCGCGCACGAGAAGGGGCTCTTCAAAAAATACGGCATCAACTCGACGGTGAGCAAAGGCGCGAACTGGGCGGCGATCCGCGATTCGCTTGGCAACGGCGACATCCAGGCCACGCACATGCTGCTCGGCATGCCCATCGCGAGCACGATGGGTCTCGGCGGCGCTCCGAAGAAGCCGATGGTCATCCCGTGGATCATCAATCGCAACGGGCAGGCGATCACTTTGAAAAAGGAACTCGCCGGAAAAGTCGCCGACGATCCGAACGCGCTGAAGCCGCTCGCGCTCGCGGCGAAAGCCAGCGGCACGCCGATGACTTTTGCGATGACCTTCCCGCCCGGCACGCACGCGATGTGGCTGCGCTATTGGCTCGCCGCCGGCGGCATCCATCCCGGCGACGCCGCGGGCGCGGGTGCGGACATTTCGCTCATCACGATCCCGCCGCCGCAGATGGTCGCAAACATGAAGGTCGGCAAGATGGACGGCTTCTGCGTGGGCGAGCCTTGGAATGCGCGCAGCGTTGCCGAGGACATCGGCTTCACTGCGATCACGACGCAGGCGATGTGGAAGGATCACCCGGAAAAGGTGTGCGCGTTCACCGCGGAGTTCGCTGAGAAAAACCCGAAGACCGTGAAGGCGATGCTCAAGGCGCTGCACGAGGCAAGCGTGTGGCTCGACAAGATGGAGAACCGCGAGGAGCAGGCGAATATCGTCAGTGGCGCGACCTACATCAACTGCCCGCCCGAGACGATCCTCGGCCGCTTGCGGGGCAAATACATCATGGGCGATGGGCGCAAATTGCGCGACCCGGACTACATGATTTTCAGCGACCGCAACTGCAACTACCCGCAGCTCAAGTACTGCAAGTGGTGGCTCACGCAGCTCCGCCGCTGGGGCTTCACCGAGGGCGCGCCGGACTACGAGGGCGTCGTGAAGCAGGTGATGCGTCCCGACATTTACGAGGAGGCGATGAAAGAAATCGGCTACGCGCACGCTGGCGCAAGCGACACGCCGGAGAAATTCTTCGACGGATCCACATTCGATCCGAAGGCGGATCCCGAGGCTTACGTCGCGAGCTTCCCCGTGAAGAGCCTCAAGTCCTGACGCATGGACTTCATCAGGCGCTTCAAACTCGACAGCCTGCTGCTCCCGCTCATCGGGATCGGCGCCGTCCTGCTGCTCTGGCTGCTGATCGCCGGACGCGTGGAGACGCGGAAAACCGTGGACGACTTCGGCGACCCGGTGACGAAGACGGTGAAGACCGGCGTGTCGCCCGATCTGCCGACGCCCGCGGAAACATGGAAGGCGAGCAAGCCTTACCTCGCGCAGCCATTCGCAAAACGCGGCGAACTCGATCAGGGCATCCTCGCATTTGCAAAGCTCTCGCTGAGCCTCGTCATGCAGGGCTACTTCATCGCGCTGCTCATCGGCACGCCGCTCGGCTTCTGCCTCGGGCTGTCGAAGACATTCAGCAAGGCGATGGATCCGATCATCCAGGTGCTGCGTCCGGTCTCGCCGCTCGCGTGGTTCCCACTCGGGCTCGTGCTGTTCAGCTCGGTGAAGCTGATGGACGGCACCGGCAAAACCGCCTTCGGCGCGAGCGACGCGGCGGCGCTTTTCACCATCGCGATCTGCTCCATGTGGCCCGCGGTGATGAACACCGCCGTCGGCGTGCGCGCCGTGCCGCAGGATTATCTGAACGTCGCCAAAGTGCTGAAACTCTCTCGCACCAAGACGCTCTTCAAGGTGCTCCTGCCCGCGACACTGCCCTATATGTTCACCGGCTTCCGGCTCTCGCTCGGCATCGCGTGGCTCGTCATCGTCGCCGTGGAAATGCTCACCGGTCGTCCCGGCGTCGGCGGCTTCCTGTGGCAGGAATATAACGCCGGCAGCTACTCGCGGATCATCCTGTGCATCCTCGCCATCGGCATCATCGGCCTGCTGCTCGACAGGCTGATGTCACTCGTGGAATCACGATTTAAGACCGCGTGAGGAAATTTATGATTTACGATTTACGATTTACGATTTTTCGCGGTCACGCGCGTTGCGTTGAATATGCGGGTGAGCTGGATGGATTCATCATGGAGCGGGTCGAGCCGTTTGCCGGGCATCAGGCCAGCACGCTGTGCGAGTTCGAGCCAGAAGGCGGTCTCGTCAGCTTCTTCGAGCACGATGGTGATCTTGTTCACGAAATCGGCACGCGATTTTCCACGCAACGCCGCCCGGTAGTTGGCGGCCACCGAGCATCCGCTCCGCGCGACTTGGTTCGCAATCGTTCGTCCCGCGACAGACTTCGGCAGAGCGTCTGCAAATTTCAAAACGCGCACCGCAAACTCCATCGTGCGCTCAGTCAGTTCGGTCGTGTTCATGCGGAAAATCTCCCGCAAGCGAACCAATCATCAATCATCAATCGTAAATCGTAAATCCGATGGCCTTTCTCGAAATCGAACGCGCATTCAAAGGCTATGGCCCGAAGTGGAACCGCACCGAGGTGTTGTCGGACATCAATCTCGAAGTGGAGCAGGGCGAGTTCGTCGCCATCGTCGGATTTTCCGGCGCGGGGAAGACGACGCTCATCAACCTGCTCAGCGGACTCATCACGCCGGACAAAGGCAGCGCAAAGTTCGAGGGCAAGCCGATCACAGGGCCCGGGCCGGAGCGTGGCATCGTGTTTCAAAATTACAGCCTGCTCCCGTGGCTCACGGTGCATGAGAACATCGCGCTCGCCGTGGATCAGGTCTTCCCGCAGTGGACGGCCACGCAGCGGCGCGAGCAGGTGGAAAAATTCATCGCCATGGTGAATCTCACTCCTGCTGCGACCAAACTGCCGCGCGAACTCTCCGGCGGGATGCGCCAGCGCGTGGCCGTGGCGCGCTCGCTCGCGATGGGGCCGCGCGTGCTGTTGCTCGACGAGCCGCTCAGCGCGCTCGACGCACTGACGCGCGCGAATCTCCAGGACGAAGTCACGCGCATCAAACGCGAGGACGACGTGACCATCGTGCTCATCACGAACGATCCCGACGAAGCCATCCTGCTCGCGGATCGCGTCATCCCACTCACCGCCGGGCCGAATGCCACGCTCGGCATGTCCGTTCCGATCACGATCCCGCGCCCGCGTGATCGCAAGACCATCGCGGATCATCCGGACTTCAAGCGCATCCGCCTCGAAATCGTCGAATACCTGCTCAAAAGCGCGCACAGCCGGAAGACGACGCTCGATCGCAAGCTCGTGCTGCCGGATATCGAGCCGGAAGATCTGTCGCTCCCGTGGTCGCAGCGCAACCGTCGCGGACCGATTCGCCGCGGTGAAATGAAGACCGCGGAAGTGGAGGTGGAGAAATGAGCGCCTACTGCGAACTGACCCAGCTCGGAAAAACGTTTCCTTCGTCCAAGGGGCCGGCGGTGATCGTGAAGGACTTCAATCTCAAGATTCAGAAGGGCGAATTTGTCTGTGTCATCGGCCACTCGGGCTGCGGCAAGAGCACTGTGCTCTCGATGGTCGCGGGCCTCAGCAGCATCAGCGATGGCGGCATCATTCTCGCGGGCAAGGAACTCACCGGCCCCGGCCCGGATCGCGGCATGGTCTTCCAATCGCCGTCGCTGCTCCCGTGGCTCACAGCGTTTGAAAATGTGATGCTCGGCATCAACCAAGTCTTCTATACCGCGAGCAAGGACGAGCGCCGACAGATCGCCGAGTATTACCTCACGGTCGTCGGC
>JAYWEO010000173.1:0-3279 GCA_043779225.1 Prosthecobacter sp. | reverse complement strand
CGTGCAGGGCGGCTGGCAGAATCACTCGGGCGCGGACTATGTCGGCGCGCCGCTCTGGGACCTGTGGACGATGATCCGCGATCTCGATCCGAAGCACATCGGCGTGTGCTTTGACATCGGCCATGCGACGCTCGAAGGCGGCCTGTCGTGGCCCATCCAGGCGCGTCTGATGGAGCCGTTCTACGTCGCGGTTTACCTCAAGGATTTTTACTGGGAGAAGACTCCGAAGGGCTGGCAGCCGCTGTGGTGCAACTTCGGCGAAGGCAGTGTGCAGAAGAGCTTCCTGACGAATCTGAAGGCCAGCAGGTTTGCCGGCCCGCTCAGCCAGCATCACGAATACAAGACGCTCGGCACCGGCAAGGAGATGATCGCGAACATGAGGAAGGATCTCGCGAAGCTGCGCGAGTGGCTCGCGTGACCTGATGTAGCCGCGCTTGTGAAAGTGCGGGCACCTTTTGTTTTCGCGCGGGAAGATCAGCCCGCGCTTTCACAAGCGCGGCTACGGATTGTGCAGCCTTCGCTTTCATCCTGCGTTTTCGCGGAAGCGCCGGCGGTATTCGCGCGGGGAGAGCTTCGTGATCCTGCGGAAGTGGCGGTTGAAATTCGCGAGGTTCGAAAAGCCGCACTCCATCGCGATGTCGGCCACTTTCCACCTGTCGTCGGAGAGCATCTCGCACGCGCGGCCGATGCGCAGCGTGTTCACGTATTCGGGCAGTGTGCGGCCGGTGCGCAGTCTGAAAAATCGGCTGAATGCCCCTGGGCTGAGATGCGCCTCGGCGGCTGCGCGGGTGCGGTCTATTTCATCCGTGAGGTGGCGGTCGATGTAGCGGAGCACGCGCTGCATCCGTTCCTGATCATCCGTGGAAATCTGCGGGACGAAGCCTGCGCTCGCGATCGGCTTCACGTCGCGCGAAGTCGCGAGCACATCGAGGATCGCGAGCAGTTCGCGGATGCGTGCGAGACCTTTGGCAGCCGCGATCCGGTGCATGGCCTCGGCGACGACGTCCCGCGTGCGGCCGCTGATGTGCAGCCCGCGCGCGGCCTTCCGCAGGAGCGCCCGCACGGGTTCCAGTTCCGGCCTTTCCAGAAACTCGCCACCGAGAAATGTGTCGAGAAAGCGCACGATGATCGCGTGGACGGCGGGGGATTCAGAATTTTGAATTTTGGATTTTGAATTCTGAATGATGCGCGCTGTCGCGTTGGCGCGCGCCTTTTCATTCCGCACTCCGCACTCCGCACTCCGCAATTCCTGATGCCAAACGTGCGGCAGATTCGCGCCGACGAACACGAGGTCGCCGCGCCGCAGGCGCGTGATGCTGTCACCGACCATGCGGTGCCCGCGGCTCTCCAGCACGAGCGTGAGCTGATACTCGGGATGAAAGTGCCATGTCGCATGGTAGCTCCTGCCACGCACGACTTCGCAGTGGAAGGATTCCCACTGCGCGCGCGGAGTTTTTTCGAGGACGGCTTTCACCGGGGCGGTTTCTAACTGATTCATCCGATGTTGCCAGCCGTCCCGCACGCGACCTTATCGCGGTTCCGGCGGCGGCGGCGGTGATTCCACATTCCCTGCGCCATCCGCGACATCGACGCCGACGATGCACACGTCATCCGAAAATGTGTCCTGCTGCCCGAATGCCTTCAGTTCCACGAGCAGGGCATCGAACATTTCCGAGGTCGGGGCCGCCAGCCGCCGCCCGACGGCGGCTCGCAACTGTTCGGGGTCAAAATAGTCTCCCGAGGCATTCTCGAGTTCATAGAGGCCGTCGGTAAAAAGCACGATCCGGTCGCCGGATGCGAGAGGGCTTGCGGCCTCCGGGTAGGCGGCGTTTTCGATGATGCCCAGCACCGGGCTGGGCCTGACCCCGGGCTGCTTGAGCAGGCTCACGGCGCCGGCCGTGCGGTGCAGTTGAAACGCTGCCGGATGCCCGGCATTGGCAAAGCGCACCTCCCATTTCCCGACATCCACAATCGCGTAAAAGGCGGAGGCAAAAAGCGGGGTCGCCGTCTGCCGGAGGATGCGGAAGAGCGCGTGATTGATCTCCGTCATGAATGCTCCGGCGTCGGAGGCCTTGGGGCGGAGTTCCTCGATCAATCCGCGCACGATGGCCGTGACGAGCGCCGCCCGGATGCCGTGTCCCATGACATCGCAGATGAAGATGCCGGCCTCCGTGTCGGAGAGTCGCAGGATGTCGAAGAAGTCACCGCCGATCTGTTGTGTGGCACAATAGCGATGGCAGAAACGGATGGCACTCCGGTCCGCGGGCACGCCTGCGGGGAACACCGGGTAGCGGCTCGGGAGAAAGGCGGCCTGGAGGTCGCGCGCCATTTCGAGATCCTCGGTCATCTGCGCGTTTTTTTCCCGGAGCTGTTCTGCCTGCGATTCGAGGGTCTCCTTGGCGCGGGTGAGTTCGAGGTTCTTGTGGACGGCGGTCTCGTAGGTCGAGAGGAGGAGATCGATCGAGTGAATGCTGTCAGCCGTGAGCTTGTATTTGCGGCCGGCAAAATAGATCTCGGCCGGCTCCCGTCCGTGGGCCTGCCTGCGCAGTTCGAGATTGGCCATCACGTGCCGGATTCGCGAGAGCAGGAATTCCTCGTCGTAGGGTTTCACGATGAAATTGTCGGCTCCGCACTCCAGGCCCCTGAGGATGTCCTCCGGGTCGGAAAGTGACGTGAGCAGGATCACCGGGAGTCTCCTGGTGTGGCTGTCGCCCTTGATGCGCTGGCAAAGCTCGTAGCCATCCATGGCGGGCATGTTGATGTCTGTGATCACGAGTGTCGGGATGCTGGCGGCGAGTTTTGCGAGGGCCTCGGCGCCATTGGATGCGGTGATGACTTTCATGCCGTGCTGTTCGAGCAGATGCTGGAGTTTCAGCGCCTGGGTGAGGCTGTCCTCGACGATGAGGGCCGTCACTTCTCCCGCAGGCATGGTGAGGTCTCCGCTCACGAAACCTTGAAAAGCATCGTGGCCACCGCGCCGCCCTGCCCGCCGTTTGCCATGGTGATCTGTCCGCCGTGCAGTTCCATGAATTTGCGCGCCACGGTGAGACCGAGGCCCATGCCCTTCCCAGTGGGCCTGGTGCTGAAGAATGGCTCGAAGACCTTCGTGAGATTCTCGGGTGCGATTCCTCCGCCGGTGTCGCGCACGGTGAGGATGACGGCTGTATCTCCCGCGCGGAACCGGAAGCCCGTGCGATCGCCGGCTCGAAAGATGACATCCTCCCGGCTGAAGATTTTCGAGGCAGTGCCGATGTCCAGCTTCCCTCCGTCGGGCATTTC
>JAYWEO010000172.1:0-5157 GCA_043779225.1 Prosthecobacter sp. | reverse complement strand
ATGGGGTCCCAATCCAGATAGCGAAATGACAGGACAGAAGTCACCACATCGAAACTATCATCGGCAAAAGGAAGCTGCGGGCCGTCAATTTTGGTGAAGCTCAGTTTCCCGCTGGCGGTCGAGCGCTTCTTCGCGTGGGCCACCATTCCAGCAGACAAATCTACCCCCTGAGCCTTTTCGACAAGATCCTCGATGGCGCGCAAAAAGGATCCCGTGCCGCAGCCAACGTCGAGCAGTGTGGGATTGCGCAGATCAGATAGCGAATGGCGCAGCCAGCGCAGTTCATCAGCCCTTACCGAGATGTCCTCGAAAGTATCATCATAGAGCGGCGCAACGCCATCATAGGTCGTGTCCACTTTCTCCGACGGAGGTTCAAATTCCAGCATCGGAAAGCTGCAGGGCCGAAGGAGGAATTTCTTTGCCGATCCCAGCAGGCCATGCGATTTGCGACCGGGCACGGAAATGATGAAAGCCGGTTTGCCGTCCTCTTTTGACCGTCGCCATGCGAAACGATCCCGCTGTGACGACACAGTTGTGTACCAAAAATAACCGTAAGCCTTCACCTGGAAAACGGTCGCAAAAAAGCGGGCAAACCAGCGGCCGCTGCGACAGGAATGAAAATATGCCCTGGCATCGGTGGCGAAGGGGATTTTCATATTCTTCCATTCAAACGGGCTGAACTGCTCGGGCCATGAAGTGGTGCCAAACATGATCCCATACATGCCGCTGTGGCCGATGAAATGCAGTTCGGCAATCTGCTGCGACTGTTCCGCGACCGAATTGATTTCGGCGACGAAGGCTTTCTTGCTTTCGACGGCTTTGCGGATGACCGTCCGTTCCGGAGATTCCGCGCGTTTGGCGCGTTCAAGTTCGCGCGCCGCCAGATCGAACTCTGTGCCGCCCTCACGGTACAGCGTGGTGTGGAGGATCAGGATGCAGCCCGGATCGCTCATCGCTCCCATGTCGTTTCTTTGACCAGTTGCTCCGGTTGCCGCGGTATCCATGCGCCGCAGTTATCCGAGACGACCAGTGTCCGCCGTCCTTCGAGATCATAGACCCGCATTTTCTCTATCCTCGGAAAATAGATATGCAGGCTCAGCCCGCTGCCGGTGGTCTTGCAGGAATGAATCTCATTTTTCAGGACCTGCGTGTAACGTCCCGGCAGATGCCGATGGGTGGCGTGCTGGATGAGTTCACCGTCGCGCCACTTGTAGGCGTATTCCTCGAATTCCTGCTCAAAGTAAAACACCCATCCTGCGGAAGCCCCGTGATCGTGAGGTGCGCACAAGCGTTCCGGCGCCCAGCGCGCAAGCATGACTTCGCATTCCGGCATGCCTGCGAGGACGACGCGTGAATACGGCGTGACAGTATCGGCGGCGGAATTGATCTCGCTCAGTCGCGCTGCATCCAGGCCTGCGCCGCAGAATAGCGACCAGAGTTTCCCGGGGTCTTTTTGATTCGCGACCAATGTTTGCAACAATTCGGGTTCCAGTTTCATGGCAATTACCTAGTGATGGGTTGCGGTGGTTGCGGAGCATTAGGGTGCCGGTGGTGCGACAACTGCGGGCTCATCGAAATTCCGCCGGGCGGACGGAACATCTTGAATTCGTGGGCCGAAAAATTCATGGGCTGCCTTTATGTGTTGAAGCGTGCCCTTACACTCTCCATTGACAAGGATTAACGGCGAGTGCGCGCGACCCCGTGCGCGCCGCATTTAAGAACAGCGGAACTGCGGGTGCGAAAAGATGGCCTGTTCGAATGCCGGCTGCTGATCCTTGGGGAGATCCGCGGGAAATTTTGCGGCTGAGCGGGTCCACCTGCCGAGCCATTCGTGTGCGAGCAGCTCGTATCGGAGCGGGGTGCGGATGGCTTCGCGTGTGAGTGCCACCGTCGTGTCGAGCTTGTCCACGGTGCTAAGTCCCTTTGCGACGTGGAAGCCCGCAGCGAGGAGCGCGGCGCGCACCGGCGTGGAGCAGGTGTAGGTGAAGAGTTCGACGGCGCGGCCATCGCACGCGGCGAAGACTTTCCGAAATGCACCGAGCGTCCACTGATCGGCGTCGGTCTTGCTCGAAAACATGTCGAAGAAAATCACGTCCGGCGGGGCGGGGGAGGCGGCGATGGAGGCGAGGAAATCACCGTGAAGGAGCGTCCAGCGCAGGCCCGCGTGCTGCGGTGACTGCCAGTGGCCTGCGCCGAGGATGCCGCCGATGGCGTTGTGCCGGAGATAGGTAAATTCGCGGTTGTGCAGGAATGCGAGTTTCAGCGGATCGAGGTCGTTCTCGAAGCTAACAAGGTGCATCGGCCGCACCGGTTCGGTCGCGGCCAGTGCTTCGTAGCAGAGGATTGCGGACATCGCATTCGCCGCCGCGCCGAGGCCCACGTCCCAAATCACGAGCGGCGCGGCGGACTCCGCATCTTCTTCCGGCGAAAGGCGCAGGCGGGCGGCGAGATCGGACTGCTCGATATAGAGGCGCTGCGCCTCCTCCATCGGCGGCGTGCGCGAGTGCATGATCTCGCCGGAGGAAATCTGCCGGATGCTCGCGAAGCCCTGCGGCGCCTTATGCACCTCGTAGTTCCCGAGGTGAAACTCCATTTTTTTCTTTCGCGATTTCTGCTTGTGAATCGGATGATCCGCATCTGACTCATGCAGGAAGGCGCGCTTTTCGCGGTAGAGATCCATGAAGCGATCCTCAAAAATGCTCTGCCGGATCTCGCGCATGAGCTGGTGGTAAAAGTAGAGGTTGTGCTGGCCGAGGAGCTGCCAGCCGAGGTGTTCGCCGCACTTTGTGAGGTGATGCAGGTAGGCCCGCGAATAGCGCGCGCAAGTGGGGCAGGTGCAGAGCGGATCGAGCGCTGCGTCGGAATATTTATACACGCTGCGGCGCAATTGCAGGAATCCTCGCGACGTGAAGGCCGCGCCGCGCTGCGCGACTTGCGTGGGGATGATGCAGTCGAACATGTCCACGCCGCGATGCACGGCCTCGAGGATGTCGAGCGGCGTGCCTACGCCCATGAGGTAGCGCGGTCGGTCGTGCGGGAGCATCTGCGCGGTGAGTTCGCAAGTGTCCTGGCGTTCGCTGCGGCTCTCGCCGACGGCGAGGCCGCCGATCGCGAATCCATCAAAGGGCATCTCGCACAGTCCGTCTGCGCTCTGTCGCCGGAGTTCAGGAAACAGCGCGCCTTGCACGATCGCGAAGAGCGCCTGCGGCGAATCCCCGCGCGCTGCGAGACTTCGCACAGCCCAGCGCTGGGTGATCTCCAGGGCCTCGCGCGCGGCACTTTCATTCGCCGTGGAGGGGATGCACTGGTCGAGCGCCATCATGATGTCGCTGCCGATCGCGCGCTGCGTGTCGATGCTCACCTCCGGGCTGAGGAGGATGCGGCGTCCATCGAGGTAGCTCTGAAAGCTCGCGCCTTCCTCCGTCATCGTGCGCTCCTGCGGCATCGAGAAAATCTGGAACCCGCCGGAATCCGTGAGCACGGAATTTTTCCAGCTCATGAATCCGTGGATGCCACCGGTGCGCCGGAAAACCTCCGGCCCCGGTCGCAGCAACAGGTGATAGGTATTGGCGAGCAGGATTTGCGACCCAGCGTCTTCGAGCGATTGCGTGAGCTGCCCTTTCACCGTCGCCTGCGTACCGACGGGCATGAAGATGGGCGTGCGCACTTCGTTGTGCGCGGTGTGAAAAGTCGTCGCGCGTGCGCGTGTTCCGGTGGCCGTTGCCTCGACGCGGAATCTCAGGCGCGCGTTGCTCATCGGCGCGGGCTGTCCAGACCGTTTCCATTTGGCTCGCCGAATGTGGCGCGTGGTTCGTTGCGAAGAATCATTTCCGCACACCGATAGCAGACCCGCCGCCCCGTGCCTACCCTCGTGCGAGATTCCTGTGCATTCCGATGGCACGGTCCGCATATGCCGCGTGCACGGCGTGTCTCACTTTCGCGGGCGCACAAAAGGGGCGGTCCGAAGGCCGCCCCTTTTGTGAAGTTATGTCTGCGGAGGATTTTGCTCCCCACAAATGTGATTGGTTCGCGCCGACAGGTGCAGGCGCGGCTTTGCGCGAGAGCTTGATTTAGCCGTGTTCGTCCCCGCCGAGAACTTTCACCCAGACCATTTCGCCCATCTTCACGACATCCGCGACGCGGTTCACGCGGAAGTCAGCGAGTTCGCTGATGTGGCACATGCCGTCCTTGCCGGGCAGGATTTCGACGATGAGAACAGCACGCATGCCGTCGCAGGACTTTTGTCGAAATAAGTCGCGCTAGGAGTTTTCAGGTTTGCCGTTCCTGTGGTGGGGCCATACGCCACAGGCGTTGGAAAAACGCCTCCCGGATTTTTCGTGATATTTTCATGACCCTCGAAATCAAAAGCACTGTCGCCCAGAAGATCGGCTTTGCTTCACATCAGAATGCCGTCCCGGCATTGCGGGAACTGGAACTGGTGAACACTGGAGAAGAATCCTTTGAGCATCTGGTGCTCGAACTTTCCGCCGACCCTCCATTTCTGGAATCCAAGATCTGGCGGATCGATTGTCTGCAGGCGGGCGCGTCGCGTCCCATTACGGACCGAGACGTAAAATTGCAGGCGGGGTTTCTCGCGAATTTGACCGAGAGTATTTCCGGGGACGTAAGACTTCGGGTGACGTGCGGCGATCAGGTGTTGGCCAGTTGCTCGTTCCCTGTCGAGATTCTGGCGCGGAACCAATGGGGCGGCTGCGGTTCGATGCCGGAACTGCTGCCGGCATTTTGCATGCCGAACGAACCGGCGGTTGACCGACTCTTGAAGGCGACGTCCGATGTTCTTCGCAGGTCTGGAAAGCCTGCCGAAATTGACGGTTATAAAAGCAAATCGCGAACCCGGACTTGGGAGTTGGCTTCGGCACTCTGGTCAGCAGTGGCGGGACTTGGACTGAGCTATGCACTGCCTCCCGCAAGTTTCGAGCAGGCGGGGCAAAAAATCCGCACACCGGGAGTTCTCCTCGAAGGCCGTTTGGGAACTTGTCTGGATACTGCGCTGTTATTCGCATCGGCTCTGGAGCAGGCCGGATTGAACCCGCTTTTGATCCTCACTGAAGGTCACGCGTTTGTCGGCGTGTGGCTACAGCCGCAGGAGTTCTCGCAACTCGTCACGGACGAGGCTGCCGCAGTCCGCAAACGCAT
>JAYWEO010000171.1:0-3889 GCA_043779225.1 Prosthecobacter sp. | reverse complement strand
CAGTTCCTCATCGGAAAGCGTGCCGACCAACGCGACCACCCGTTTCACAAGCATCTCCCTGTTTTCTTCTGCGAACCGCTTCGCAAAAAACTCGATTATCTCGCTGCGACCCGGAAACTCGCATTCCCTCCGCACCTGCCCCACCGTTTCGAGAACTTCTTCGATCAGGTGATGCGTGGATTCCGAAACATCATCATGCTGCAACTCGTCGCACCGCAGGAGCGCACCGACGGCTTCGATGAGCTTGAAAGACGATTCTGAGGTTGGCGATTTCATGGGATTCTTCAAATGGCAGGCAGACCATCGTCGGTCTAAAATTCCGCCGCGTAGAGTATTTCACAACCGACCGCCATGCGATGCTTTTTCCATGTCGCAGTCACCGCGCACTTGCACCGGCGACCCGCCGTAGTATGCGACGAATTTCAAAACCTGCTGTTCATCAAACGCGTAACGTGATCGTGCGCAGGCTCCTTTGGCGGGCGATTTGGGAACAGTTCCTTCAGCTCGACCCGCAGCACCTCCACAAGGTAACCGAGTTCAAAATCCAAGACGAACTTCAGGCGTGCCTCGATTTTGGAAACACCGCTCCGGGAAATGTCCCAGCCGGCGCACTGCAATTTTGCTGCGAGCTTCGATTGAGACCACTGGCGAGCGTATCGGAGCCGCCTCACTTGAGGCCCGATGATGTTGTAATATTTCAAGAGTCTTGTGCCTTTCCGGGCGCAAAACTACGGAGGTGTATTCGTGAAAGTGGCTCCGCATACGGAGCATCTTTTTTACGGGCATCATGGTAAAATTCTACCGGGAGCATCTGGGCGTTTGGTACTGCCAAAAGAATCTTGCGTGCGAATTGCGGGGCTGGCGGAATCTGGCCGAAAAGGGATTGCGCTCGGCCGCTCGCATGGAGCGGCGTGCCCCTGCGCAGAGATTTCGCCCAATGTCGCAGTGCTTCTCGGCACCCTCGACACCACAATCCGCGCAAACCGCGCCTCGAAACGCGATGCCACCCGGAACCATCGTCACGCACAGGATGAAAAGCGGCCGGATTGCACTCCGCGCCCGGTCCCGCCGCCCTCCTTTGTGTATTGACTCCGTGTATTGACTGGCTTTTCAGCCCGAACCCACCGCCACCCGCGAACCCCTGTATTTTACAGGGGTCCGAGGTGGTCGGGCCGGCGAGATTCGAACTCGCGACCTCTTGAACCCCATTCAAGCGTTCTACCAAGCTGAACTACGGCCCGACGACAGAGGGCGCGGAAACTGCGCGGTGCCCGGGTGCTTGGCAAGCGGGATTTGCGCGCTAGGGTCGGAGGCATGCTGAAAATTTTCCCGATCCTGCTGCTCATGGCCGCCGCCGCTGCGCTCGCGCAGAATGCGGACCTTGCGCAGAATGCGGACGAATGGGAGCCATTCCGCAGGACGGGGCTCTTTGCGGCGAAGTCGGCGCTGTGGATTTCCCCGGATATGGAAAAGGAGTCGGTCGGCGAATTTTCCTCGCGGCTGCTCGTCGGGACTCGCGAAGGCGATGCGAAGGCGATGGCCACGCTGGGGCGGCTTTTCCATGTGCGTGGCGACACCGCGCGTGCGGGCGAATGGCTCGCGAAGGCGGCGGAGGCGGGGCACGGCGGGGCGCAGCTCGATCTCGGTGCGATGTGTGCGCAGGGCATCGGGCAGGCGCAGGATCTGGTGGAGGCCTACAAATGGCTCTGGCTCGCGACGAGTGCGGATGTGCCGGGCGCGGATGCGTCGCTGCGCGAGATTTCGCAGAAGCTGAACGGCTCGCAGATCCTCGACGGGGTGCAGCGCGCGGCGAAATTCCAGGATGCGCACAAGCCGGGGGCGAAGGCCGCGGCTGTGCGGTAGCGATCAGCGATTGCGGAGCATCTCCGCGATGTGCGCGCGCTTCCGCCACGTCCACGTCGCGAGGATGATCGCCGAGGCAAAAAGCGCGAGCAATCCTCCGAGCGAAGACCACCACACGGCTGCGAGCATCGGGTGCTTTTCCACCGTGAGCGTCGTCTTCAGCGGGCCGGAGATGCCGTGCATGCCATTCCGCGTCGCGACGAATCCCGCGATGCCTGCGAGGAGTGACACGAGGGCCATCACGCCGAGCAGGCCGGGGATGACGCGGCGAAAGAACGACGTCTTCAGCGCGGGCTGCGGGCCGAAATTTGCGGCGAGCCCCAGTGCAATCCCTGCGAAAGTCGCGGGCATCAGCAGATCGAGCGCGCCCCATACAGCGCCGAGTGCGATCGCCGGCCAGTGCTCGAATGACGGCGGGCGCCCGAGCGTGAACGCCTCCGGGCACAGCGCCGCCGACACGCTGCCGAGGACGCCACCATAGGCGCACAGGGAGACGATGCACAGCAGCACGAGCTTCGCGATTTCCATGGCGCAGATTTCCGCGTCGGCGCTGCGCTGTCGAGCACGTCGAGAACGGCATGGCCGTTGAGTTTTCCCGCGATTCCTGTTCCCATCGCACCCATGCCCGCACCCGCTCCCATTTCCCCGGAAGAAGCCACGCGACTTTCACACGAGGTCATCCGCCGCGCGAAATTCCCGATGCTCGCCACGGTGGACGAGACGGGGCATCCGCGAGTCCGCCCGGTGTCGCCCGTGCGCGTGGACGGCTTCACCATTTTTGTCGCAAATCTCCGCAGCTATGGAAAGACGCGGGAGCTCGCCGCAAACCCGCGCTGCGAACTGTGCTACCTCGACGAGCATCACGACCAGGTGCGCATCACCGGCACGGCGCACATCGAGCGGGATGCCGCGGCGCTGCACGCGATATGGGAGGGGAATCCGCTGCTGCGCCGCTACCTCGGCACGCCGGACAACCCGGAGCTGATCATCTACCGCATCGAGCCCGGGCGCGTGCGCTTCATGCGCGAATGGGCGCTGGAATATGCAGAGGTGACGCCGCTTCCCGCGTAACAGCCTGAAATTTCCTTGCTTGCCCGCTGCGGCATGCGGGGCTAGATTCACGATGCCATGGCCACATTGACGAAAAGGGAAATCGTTCTGAACATCAGCAACGAGACAGGGCAGGTCCAGCATGAGGTGTTCGACGTAGTCCAAAAAACGCTCGACCAGATCATCGAGGCACTCGCCCGCGGAGATAATATCGAGCTGCGCAATTTCGGCGTGTTCGAGGTGAAGCTCACGAAGCCGCGTGTCGGACGGAATCCGAACCAGCCGGGCAGCCGGTTCGTCATCCCGGCGCGCGCGACGGTGAAATTCAAGTCCGGCAAGATCATGAAGCAGCGCGTGAGTCAGCTCACGGCAAAGCTGAAGGCCGACGCGGACTCCGAGACACCGGCCTAGGCCACGGCCTCGGTGCGGATGCATCGGGAACGGAAGCAGGCGGCTCACATCTGAGGTGCCCGCATTGACTTTCGCGCGAAGCGGAGCCGGCACGCGGGAGAAAAGATCGCTGCGCCATGTGGAATTCGCGCCAGTTGCCAAACGGCGCGCGTAACGGCATGTTGCGCGCCCTTTTTTACCGATGCCGATCAAACACCCAGCACTCACCGTCGTCCCGAGCCCCGATTGCATCGAGGTGCGTGGTGCGCGGCAGAATAATCTCAAGGGGTTCGATCTCGATCTGCCGCTGGGCAAGCTGATCGTCGTCACGGGGCCGAGCGGAAGCGGGAAGTCGTCCCTCGCGTTCGATACGATCTACGCGGAAGGCCAGCGGCGGTATGTGGAGACGTTCTCGCCGTACACGCGGCAGTTCCTCGACCGCATGGACAAGCCGCGCGTGGATGAAATCCGCGGCATCCCGCCGGCGATCGCCATCGAGCAGACGAACAACGTGAAGAGCACGCGCTCGACCGTCGGCACGATGACGGAGATCAATGATTACCTGAAGCTGCTCTTCCCGCGCATC
>JAYWEO010000170.1:0-6542 GCA_043779225.1 Prosthecobacter sp. | reverse complement strand
GGAACCGGAGCCGATCCTCGACTACCACTGCCACCTCTCGCCGCGCGACATCGCGGAGAACCGGCAGTTCAAAAACCTCTTCGAGATCTGGCTGGAGGGCGATCATTACAAGTGGCGTGCGATGCGCTCGAACGGTGTGCCGGAGCGTTTCTGCACGGGCGATGCGACGCCGCTGGAGAAATTCAAGGCGTGGTCGGCGACCGTGCCCCACACGATGCGCAATCCGCTCTACCACTGGACGCACCTCGAGCTCGCGCGCTACTTCGGAATCACCGAGCTGCTCGACGAGTCGAGCGCCGGGCGCATCTGGGCGCGTGCGAATGAGCAGATTGCGACGCCGGAGTTTTCCGCGCAGGGCATCCTGAAAAAATTCCGCGTCACCGCACTCTGCACGACGGACGATCCGGCGGACGCCCTGGAGCACCACGAGAAGATCGCGCGCAGCGGAAATGCCACGCGCGTGCTGCCGACGTTCCGACCGGATGCCGCGTTCGCAGTGAACCGTCCCGAGTTTTTTAATTCGTGGATCGCGCGTCTTCAAAAGACCGCGGACACGAGCATCGCATCGCTTACCGCCCTGCTCGATGCACTGCGCAAGCGCCGCGACACTTTTCACGCGCAGGGCTGCCGACTTTCCGACCACGGCCTCGATCGCTGCCAGGCCGAGCCATGCACAGACGCGGAGGCCGCCGCGATTTTCGATGCCGCACGCGCGGGCCGCGCCGCGTCCCCGTGCGAGCACGCGAAGTTCATTTCGTTCGTCATGCTTTTCCTCGGCCATCTCTACGCCGAGCGCGGGTGGACGATGCAGCTCCACCTCGGCGCGCTGCGCAACAACAACGCGCGCCTTCTTGGCGCGCTCGGGCCGGATACGGGCTTCGACTCCATCGGCGACTGGCCGCAGGCCGCGGCTCTCTCTGCATTTCTCAATCGCCTCGACTCGGACGACTCGCTGCCGAAGACGATCCTCTACAACCTGAATCCCGCCGACAACTACGCCTTCGCGGCGATGATCGGGAATTTCCAGGACGGCACCAGCGCGGGCAAGGTGCAGCACGGCAGCGGCTGGTGGTTCCTCGATCAAAAGGAGGCGATGGAGTGGCAGCTCAATGCGCTCTCCAATCTCGGCCTGCTCTCGCGCTTCGTCGGCATGGTCACGGACTCGCGCTCGTTCATGTCGTATCCGCGCCACGAATATTTCCGCCGCACGCTGTGCAACCTCATCGGCCGCGACATCGAGTCCGGTGAAATCCCCAACGACGACGCGCTCATCGCCCCGCTTGTGCGGAACATCTGCCACGGGAATGCGCGGCAGTATTTGCAACTGCCCGCCGCGCGTTGCGCCGCACAATGATCGCAACTTCCCATCCGGACGCCGATGGCGGAGAAACAACCATGATCTTTTCCAAAAACATTTTTGCGCGCATCCTCGCAGCCGCGCTGCTGTCGTTCGTCGGCGCGCGGCTTTCCGCGCAGACGAATCTTACCGTGGCTGCCGACGGCAGCGCGCAGTTCAAAACGGTGCAGGAGGCGATCATGTCAGCGCCCGCGGGCACGGCGGCGGAGCCGGTGGTGATCAAAATCAAGCCGGGCATCTACAAGGAGCTGATCTACGTGCAGCGCGAGAAGCGGTTCTTCCGGCTCATCGGCGAGGAGGCGGAAAAGACGGTGCTCACTTTTGATCTGAACGCGAATCTCGCCGGGCCGGATGGCAAGCCGCTCGGGACCTTCCGCACGCCCTCGACGGTGATTGATGCGGATGATTTTTCCGCGGAAAAAATCACGTTCGAGAACACCGCGGGAAATGTCGGCCAGGCGCTCGCGATCCGCGTGGATGGCGACCGCGCGGTGTTTCGCGACTGCCGTTTCCTCGGCTGGCAGGACACGATTTTTGCGAACCGCGGACGGCAGTATTTTTCCAACTGCCACATCGCGGGCCATGTGGATTTCATCTTCGGCGGCGCGACGATGTTCTTTGATCGCTGCCGCATCCACTGCCTCGCGAGCGGCTACATCACTGCGGCGTCCACCGAGCGTGATGCGCAGTACGGCTACGTTTTTTTGCACTGCACGATCACTGCGGAGCCGGGCGTGAGAACTTATCTCGGCCGCCCGTGGCGCGACTTCGCCGCCGTCGCGTGGCTCGACACGGAGATGTGCGAAGCCGTGCGCCCCGAGGGCTGGAACAACTGGGGCAAGCCCGAGCGCGAAAAGACGACGCGTTACGCGGAATATCACAGCACCGGCGCAGGCTCGAATCCCGCGAAGCGCGCCGCATGGGCGAAGCAACTCACCGCCGAGGAGGCCGTGAAGTTCACGCCCGAGGCGGTGCTGGCGGGGAGCGACGGGTGGAACCCGAAATGAAAATGCGCATCTTCATTGGCGCGCTGCTGGCGGGCTGGCTCGCGCTGGCGGGGCGCGCGGAGGTGAAGGTGGACTTGAGCATCAATCAAGGCCGCTCGGACATCCTCACGCGCGGATGGGAAAACTGGCTGGTGCAGGACGGCCCTTCGGTGTCGCGGAAAATTGACGGTGTGACGGTGACGCTGCGCGGGGACGGCGGCTCAGTGATTGGCGCGTGGTGGAAGCCGGGCATCGGCGCGGGCGCGACGATGGCTTCGGACGGCGCGTGTGTGAAAGGCGAGCGCAAGGTGGCGATGGAGATCGTGCTCGATGGCCTCGCGCCGGGACGGCATTCGCTCGTCACGTATCACAACTGGCTCTGGGAAAATCTTCCGTCCGCACCGTTCGACATCAGCGTGGACGGGCGGCCCGCAGTGCGCGCGCTGAAGCCATCCGCGCTTGTGACGAATGATGCGGATGCTGCGAGTGCGTTCACGGAATTCACCGCGGAGGCAGGCGAGAGCGTGATCGTGCGCATCGAGGCGGAAGGCGCTGTGGTGCTGAACGGTTTCGAGATCGACACGCCGAATCCGCAATTCAAGGCGAGCCGTCCGAGTCCGGCGAACGACGACGAGCACACCGTGGAAAATCCCGCGCTCTGGTGGCGGCCTGCGCGCGGCGCGGTTTCGCACCTGCTCTATTTTGGAAAGGACGCGCGCGCCGTCGCGAGCGCGACGCGCGCTTCACCGGAGTTTCGTGGCGAGTTGCCGGAGGCGAAATGTTTCACGGGCGGCCTCAGCCATTTCCACACGTATTTCTGGCGCGTGGACGAAGTGCATCCCGGCGCGGACGAGCCGGTGCGCGGCGATGTGTGGCGTTTCCGCACGCGCTTCCTCGCGTTCCCGACCGCCGAGGGATACGGGCGCTTCGCACGCGGCGGGCGCGGCGGGCGCGTGATCGAAGTCACGAATCTCGACGACAGCGGCGCGGGCAGCCTGCGCGACGCGGTCGAGGCCGAGGGCGCGCGCACGATTGTCTTCCGCGTGTCGGGACTCATCACGCTGAAGAGCGTGCTCACGATCAAAAATTCCTATGTGACCGTCGCGGGCCAGACCGCGCCGGGCGACGGGATCTGCCTGCGGAATTTCGGCTTCGGCACGATGGGCGCGCACGACGTGATCATCCGCCACATGCGCGTGCGCGTGGGCGACGCGCAGCGCAAGGGCATGGACGGCATGGGCCTCGCGAGCAGCGATCATTGCATCGTGGATCATTGCAGCATCAGTTGGAGTTCGGACGAGGGCTTCAGCTCGCGCGCGGCGAAGAACATCACCTTCCAGCACTGCATCATCTCCGAGGCGTTGCAGCACTCGTATCACTACCGGGCGGGCGACCGGACGAAGTCTGAGCAGCACGCATTCGCGGCGTCCATCAGCGGCGATGTCGGGAGCTTTCACCACAATCTGCTCGCGCACTGCACCGACCGGAACTGGAGCCTCGCGGGTGGCTACGACTCCGCGGGCCGCTACGCGGGGCGGCTCGATATCCGAAACAATGTGGTCTTCAACTGGATCGGGCGCACGACGGACGGCGGTGTGGCGGCGCTGAATTTCGTGAACAATTTCTACAAGCCGCTCGCGGCGAATCCCGCAGCGAAATGGCTGCTGAAGCTCGATCCGATCTTCATCGCGCACGGGACGCCGCGATATTTCATGGCGGGCAATGTGATGGAGGGCGCCGACTCCGAGGCGGACAACTGGCGTGCGTTCAAGGGCAGCGATGAAGTGCGGAAGCTCGTGCGCTCGGACGCGCCGCTGTTCGAGCCATTCGTCGCCACGCACACCGCGCGCGATGCGTATGCGCACGTGCTCGCCGATGTCGGTGCGACGCGGCCGCGGCAGGATGTGATTGACCGGCGCATCATCGCGGAAGCGCGCGACGGCACGACGCACTACACGGGCACTCGTGGGCCGACATTCGATCCGCCCGGAAAAAACTTTGCGGGCATCATAGACACGCAGGACGATGTGAAGGACGCCGCCGGTTCGCCGAATTCACCGTGGCCGGAGTATCGCTCGTATGATGTGCCGATGGACAGCGATCACGATGGCATCCCGGACGAATGGGAGCGCCGCGCCGGGCTGAACCCGAACGATCTGCGCGACGCCAGGGCCGACAGCGGCGACGGCTACACGAATCTCGAAAAATATCTCGGCTGGCTGGCCGGGGAATTTCCAGACCCGAAGCCAATGACCCCCGCGGCAAGATAGTTTCGCGAGCAGCGTTCCCCGGTGGGCGGCGGTGATCTTTGCGGGAGATGGCACAGGCACGGACGCACGGGTTTCCGATGCTCCTTTCACGGTGCAGGATTTTCACCATGGATTGCAGTTTATCGCATAAGCGATCCTTAGGAGCAAGCGGGGGCGGGTGCCATGGTGAGCATGTTCCTTTCCCCGGATCACCTCCCGCACTTTACCCGCCGACATGAAATCTAAGTTCCTCCTTCTCGCGCTGATTCTCTTTTGCAGCGCCTCGCTCCCAGCCACGGCGCAACTGTCCTGGTCATCCTACAACACAAGTGGCAATCGGGTGAGTGCCAGCGCAGCGACTTATGACAGTGCGACGGGCACCTACACGTTCACGATTCCCGCGAGCACGACCTACACGTTCGTGACCACGAACATCGCGCCTGTCACGCTCGCGGCGAGCCAGACGAAGACGGTGACTTTTGCGATGAATGCGAGCGGCGGATTCGGCCCTGCGGGGACGCCGATCGTCAATCAACGGTTCATCGCATACGGGCTGTTCAATTATGGCGCGACTGCGCCAGGGGCGACCGGGGCGTTCACGGATGATGTGGGCCTGTGGACGGACTCGTATCAGCAGGCGTCGGGGATTGCTGCGGAGGTCTTTGGCGGCACGAGCACGACGGCGAACCTGCTCGGCTACGCCAACACGAGGCAGCTTGGCGCGGCGACGGGGCCGAGCACGGGCGCGGCCGGGCAGTTCACGAATGGCAGCACGACAAATGTCACTTTCCGCGTGGTGGAAAATGCGAGCGGCACGGCGAGCATCGGCACCGGCACGGGCACGACGGTCTCCGGCGCGTGGTATCAGGATGCGGCGACGAGCGGGACGACTTTCAACCGCACGATTTACAGCGGCGGCGCGACGACGCCGAATGGCACGACGACGTTCAACGAGTTTGCGTTCATGTTTTTCAACAGCACGGGGAGCAGCGTGACGCTGACGCTGAGCAACATCACGGGGGTGACTCCGCCGCCGATCATCACGGCGCAACCTCCGGCGACTACCTCGGCGACGACGGCGAGCAACCTGACAATCTCCGTCACCGCCACGGGCGCGACGAGCTACCAGTGGCGCAAGAGCACCGATGGCGGGACGACCTTCACGGCGATCTCCGGCAACGCGACGGCGACGACGGCCTCGCTGACTTTGAGCAACGTCACGAGCACGGATGCGGGCGTCTATAATGTGGTGGTCACGAATGCGGCCGGCTCGGTGACGAGCACGAGCGACACGGTGACGATCACGGCGGGCACCACGCCGCCCTCGATCTCGACGCAGCCTGCGAGCGCCACGGTGCTCGTCGGCGCGGGCGCGGGCTTCACCGTCGCGGCCAGCGGCACGACGCCGATGACTTTCCAGTGGGCAAAGAGCACGGACGGCGGCGTGACCTACACCAACATCAGCGGCGCGACGAGCGCGACGTATTCGATCAGCAGCGTGGCCCTCACAGACGCGGGCAGCTATCGCGCGACGGCGACGAACGTCGCGGGCAGCGCGACGAGCAATGCGGCGGTGCTCACCGTGCAGCAGGTGCCGGCGATCACGACGCAGCCAGTCGCGGCCACGGTTGCGGCGGGCGGGAGCTACACGTTGTCGGTCGCTGCGAGTGGCACGCCTGCGCCGACCTACCAGTGGAAGCTCAACGGCACGAACATCTCGGGCGCGACTTCCGCGAACTACACGATCAGCAGCGCGGGCGGCGCGAACGCGGGCTACTATTCTTGTGTGGCGACGAATGCGGCGGGCACGGCGACGAGCAGTTCAGTCTATGTCGGCGTGCTGTCTTCGACGATGAGCCTTTCATCCGTCACGCCGGGCGGCGGTGCGACCGGCAAGAACCGCGACGTGCTTTTGAAAATCACGCTGAACCAGGCGGTGAGCGTCGGCAA
>JAYWEO010000169.1:0-15401 GCA_043779225.1 Prosthecobacter sp. | reverse complement strand
GAGGTAGCCGATGCTGTCCGCGCCGAGGTAGCCGGCGATGGCTTCGGTCGTGTGCTGGTTGGCGATGAGCTTTTTCGGGTCGGGGAAATCAATGCCGTAATGGCACGCGTGCTTGTGCGGCGGGCAGCTCACGCGGAGGTGGACTTCCGTGGCGCCGCATTCGCGGAGGTTTTTCACGCGGGCCATGGCGGTGGTGCCGCGCACGATGCTGTCGTCCACGACGACGACACGCTTGCCGCGCACCATCTCGCCGATGAGGTTGAGCTTCACGCGCACATTGAAGTCGCGGATGAGCTGCGAGGGCTGGAGGAAGGTGCGGCCGATGTAGTGATTGCGGACGAAGGCCTGCTCGTAACGGATGCCGAGCTGCTCGGCGAAGCCGAACGCGGCGTAGTTCCCGCTGTCGGGCACGGGGATGACGATGTCGGCCTCGACCGGTGTCTCGATCGCAAGCTGGCGTCCCATTTCCGTGCGGACGCGCGCGATGTTCACGCCGGAGATGTTCGAGTCGGGCCGGGCAAAATAGACGTACTCGAACATGCAGAACGCGGACTTCACATCGTCGAACGGACGCTCGCTGCGGATGCCATTTTCACCGATGATGACGACTTCGCCGGGATCAATGTCGCGGATGAACTCGGCCTCGATGAGATCGAACGCGCACGTCTCGCTCGCGAGCACGTAGCCGCCGTCCTTCAGCTTGCCGAGTGAGAGCGGGCGGAAGCCGTGCGGGTCGCGCACGCCGATGATTTCCGTCTCCGTCATCATCACGAGCGAGAAGGCGCCCTGCACGCGGCGGAGGGAGTCGAGGACATTGCCCTCGGTCGGCTGCGCGAGGAGGTGCAGGATGATCTCGCTGTCCACGGTCGTGCCGAAAATGGAGCCCTTCGCCTCCAGCTCGGCGCGGAGGACGTGGGCATTCACGAGGTTGCCATTGTGGCCGATGGCGATCTGGCCGCGGGCGCAGTCCACCATGAGCGGCTGGGCATTCGTGAGCGTGCTGCTGCCGGTGGTGGAGTAGCGCACGTGGCCGATGGCGCGCGTGCCCTGGAGGCGGATCAGATCACGGCCTTTGAAGACCTGCGAGACGAGGCCCATGTCCACGTGGCGGACGAAATTCGAGCCGGACGCGCCGGCTGTGACGATGCCCGCGCTCTCCTGACCGCGGTGCTGGAGGGCGAAGAGACCGTAGTAGGTCAGTTCCGCCGCATTCTTGTGACCGAACACGGCGAAGACGCCGCACTCGTGTTTCGGTTTGTGGTTATTCACGCGAGGCAGGCGGCGGAGATACGGGTCATTGTGAGTGGCGTCAAGCGGAGGTCGCGGCGGGACGATGTTCCAGCACCTTGCGGAGCGCGGCATTCAGCTCATGGATCTGCCATGCGGAGGTGACGCGACCGCCTTCGAGATCGGTGATGTAGAAGCTGTCGATGGCCGCGCCTTTCTCCGTGGTGATGCGCGCGGCGGCGATGAGGAATTTCGCGTCGCTCACCGCGCGGAGGATTTCGTAGAGCAGGCCCATGCGATCGGGCGCGGCGATGTCCACGACGGTGTAAAGGCGATGGATGTCCGGGTTGATCGTCATGCGGGCCGGGAAATCGAGCGCGCGCTCCCATGAATTCGCGCGGCGCAGGCGCTTCGCGAGCATGGGGGCGAAATCGTAGTTTTCCACCATGAGTGCCTCGCTCAGCAGCTTCGCGAGACGCTGCATGTCGCGCTCGTCCTCCACGGCATGGAAGCGCGGCGTGGTGACGCGGAAGATGTCGAGCACCAGCCCGTCGTGCCGTGTGAAAATGTCGGCGCTGAGGATGCTCAGCTCATTCGCGGCGAGCGCGCCGGAGATGCGTGCGAGGAGCTGGTGGCGATCCCAGGTGCAGACCCAGAGTTCGCTGTGGCCGGCATTCGGGCGCGGCACCCAGCGCAGGACTGGCGCGAGCGTCCCCTTCTCCGCCGCGAAATGCTTTTCCAGGAACTCGCGCACGAGCCTCAGGTGCGCCGCGATCTCCTCCGGCTTGTGCGTCTGGAAGTACCGCTCAGGCATCGACGCGAAGTGCGCCTCAATCTCCATCTCGTAATCCGCAGGCAGCCGCTCGGCCACCGTCGCCTTGAGTTCCTGCCGCTCGACATGGCGCTGCTTGCTGAAGCCCTCGCTGTCCGCGAGGCAGCGCGAAGCCTCGCGGTAGAGCTGCCACGTGAGCGACTCCGTCCAGCCGTTCCATATCTTCTCGTCGCCGACGCCGAGGCCGTCCGCCGCGGTGAGCAGCATCAGCGCGTCGAGATTTCCCTGATTCCGCACCAGCCCCGCAAAACTCTCGATCGCCACCGAGTCAGAAAGATCACGCTGCCTCGCGGTGCGGGACATGAGGTCGTGATTGTCCACGAGGAAGATCAGCATCTTCCTCTGCTCCGGCGTGAGCTGCAGGCGGCGCGCGACCTTCTGCGCGTTGATCGTGCTCTCGATCGCGTGGTGCCGGCTGTTCGCGGCCTTGCCCGTGTCGTGCAGCAGGATCGAAAGGTAGAGCACGTAGGGGTCTTCGAGCTTCTGGAAAAGCTCGCGATAGCCCTGGTGCCGCGGCTCCTCGGTGTCGAGCAGGCTGTCGAGCTTCTCCACACACACGAGCGTGTGCTCATCCACGGTGTAGCGGTGGAAATACTCGTGCTGCACGAGCGCCGTGAGATTGCCAAATTCCGGCATCCATCGCCCGAGGAAATCCACCCGGTGCATCGCGTGCAGGATGTGGCCGACCTGCCCCTTGTGCCGCAGGATGCTGGAGAACACCTCGCGGTTCACCTTCAGGTAGCGGAAAGTGTTGTCGAGATACTTCAGCCGACGCCGCACGAGCTGCCGCAACTCCGGGGTGATGCGCAGCCCGCGCAACTGCACGTGCTGGAAAAGCCGCATCATGCGCGCGCTGTCCTCCTTGAAAATCTGCCGGTCACGATAGTCGATGCGATCGCCCGTCGCGACGAATCCGTCGAATTCCTCGCGCTTCGACTTCGCCCTCCGCCCGAAAGGCAGGAAGCGGAAAAATCCGCCCGGCTTTTTCTCCTGCACCGTCGGCAGCGCAAGACGTTCGGAGACCAGTTCCGTCAGCTCGAAAATGGCCCGCGCATGGCGGTAGTAATCCCGCATCAGCGCCTCCGTGCGGCGCAGCACGTCGGGGAATTCCTCCTTGTACCCGAGACGATCCGCGAGGTCCTTCTGATTGCCCACAAGGATCACATCCGAGTGCCGGCCAGTGAGATTGTGCAGCTCCGTGCGCAGGCGGAAGATGAAATCGTAGGCGCGCTCCAGCTCCCGCTCCTCGGTCTCGTTGAGGTATTTCTTTTTCACCAGATCGGCCGTCGTGCGGACGCGGTATTTGAAATACGCCATCCACAGCAGGTTCTGGAAATCACGCAGGCCGCCGCAGCCATTCTTGATGTTCGGCTCCTGCATATAGACCGTGCGGCCGTACTTCGCGTGCCGCGAAGCCTGATCCTGCACACGCGCGGCGAGGTATTCCTCCGTGTGCTTGTCCACGCACGATTTCAGGAAGCGCTCCCGGAAGGCGTCGTACATCTCCTTGTCGCCCCACAGGAGGCGCGCCTCGAGCATCGCCGTCTTGGACTGCATCTCCTTGTTCGCCTCGGTGATGGTCTCGCTGAGATTCCGCGTCGAGTGGCCCGGCGTGAAATCACATGCGAAAAGCAAGTTCAGCACATCCGTCACCACGGCCTCCACGCCATCGGGCAGCTTCGCACGGCCCGCATGGAGAAATGCGATGTCCACGTCGCTCTTCGGATTCAGCTCGCGCCGCCCGTAGCCGCCGATCGCCATGAGGGTGAGCTTCGGGGGCCTGATGCCCTTGGTTCGCAAATCAGCGACCGCGACATCCATGAGATGGCACGTGAAATCATCGATCGTGTCCGCGCGCATCTGCCCCACCTCGATGCCGCCCGTCACCCGGCGATGCTGGAGCTCCAGCCATTTTTCCTCCACAGTGAACGCCTTCCGGTACGCAGCCACGCGTGTCTCGAAATTGTAGCTGTCCCCGGATTTCAGGCTGGATTCGATCTCCGCCAGCACCTTCGCAAAACGTCGCATCAGGATTTGGAAATGCAGCGCAGGTTAGACCACCGAGAATTTCCGCTCCGTGGGCGAGCCTGCCGTGCTGCGCACCTTCGCGTCATTCGCCGCGAGATGGGTCAGCGCGTGAAACACCGCCTCCGCATCCTCGCCCGACGCCTGCGCAATCTGATCCGCAGTCTTCGCCTCCGCACTCAGCGCAGCGCGCACCTTGAGCTGCAGTGCGAGCACCGCGGCGGCGGCCTTCTTGCCCGCCTCCACGCCCGGCTGATGATAGGCGTTGATGTTCACCAGCGAGGCGTAAAATCCCACCGCGCGATCATACAGCGCGATGATCGCGCCCACCGTCTTCGGCGTCACCTCGGGAATGCTCAGCGTCACGCTGTCGCGTCCGCTTTCATAAAGCGCGTGCCGTGTGCCGCGCAGGAAGCCCTGCAGATAATCCCCCGCCGTCACGCCCGGCTCCACCTCCATGCCCGCCGCGCTGCGCGCCTTGCGCACCTCGATGAATGTCGCGAAGAAATTATTCACGCCGTCGCGGAGCTGCTGCACGTAGGCGTGCTGGTCGGTCGAGCCCTTGTTGCCATACACCGCGATGCCCTGGTGGACTTCCCTGCCGTCGAGATCGAGCTTCTTGCCGAGGCTCTCCATCACGAGCTGCTGGAGATACTTTGAGAAAAGCGCGAGCCGATCCTTGTACGGCAGCACGACCATGTCCTTCGCGCCTTTTCCGCCGCCGGCGAAATGCCAGCTCAGCGCGAGCAGCATCGCGGGATTCTTCCGCGTCTCGGTGCTGCGCGTCCATTCGTCCATCAGCGACGCGCCCTCCATGATCCCGCCGATGTCCAGCCCCTGCAGCGCGAGCGGCAGCAGGCCCACCGCGCTCATCACGGACGTGCGCCCGCCCACCCAGTCCCACATCGGGAAGCGAGCGAGCCACTTTTTCTCCACCGCATATTTGTCGAGCGGCGAACCCACGCCAGTCACCGCGACGGCGTGCGACGGGAAATCAATCCCCGCCTTCGCATACGCCGCCTCGGCCTCCAGCATTCCGTTGCGCGTCTCCGGCGTGCCGCCGCTTTTTGAAATGGTGATGACCAGCGTGTGATCTAGGCGGTGCTGCAGATTCGCGAGCGTGCGGTCGATGCCGTCCGGATCGGTGTTGTCGAAAAAGTGCAGCCGCATCCGGTCCTCCGAAGTCCCGAGCGCATCCGCGACGAACTGCGGCCCGAGCGCCGACCCGCCGATGCCGACCACCAGCACATCCATGAATTTTCCACCCTGATGCGTGCGCATCGCGAACTCCCTGATGTTCGCATAGCACGTCACGATCTCCTCGCGCAGCGCATCGTCCGGCGCGATCTCGGGCGTGCGCAGCCAGTAATGGCCGACCATCCGCTTCTCGTCCGGATTCGCGATCGCGCCCTTTTCCAGCGCCGCCATTGCGGCAAAGGCCTTCTGCGCCGACGGCTCCATCCCTGCGATCCAGGCGTCGTCAAACCGCATCCGGCTCACATCGAGCGACACGCCGAGTTCCTCGTCTGCCGTGTAGAATTTCTGAAACCGTTCCCAGAGCGAATTGGACATAAGGCGGCGAATGAAGCGCCCCCCGCCCGCACGCGCAAGCCCGCGCGATGTCTTCGTGAAAATTCCTCCCAATGAAGCCCGCATCCCCGGACAGACTCCCCATGCACCATCAACGTGCATTGACCGCTCGACACTTGACGCCAACGCCAGAGGTCTATATTTCCGCCCGCCCGCTTGGTCTCGCATGAAAGTCACCGGAATCGCCATCGCCCTCACCGCCCTGCTCGCAGGATGCTCCACTGATCCCCGATTCAGCACTGACACGGTGTATCTCGGCGGACGCCGTACCGCCGCTGGAAAACTCGCCGCCAATGAAAAGCGGATGAACTACGACAACGTCTCGTATTGGGACGGCGACCATGCCTCCGGCTCACCGCGCATCGCGATCAAGCTCAGCGAGCAGAAGGCTTACTTTTACAAAGGCGACCAGCTCGTCGGCGTCTCGATCATCTCGACCGGGCGCGAAGGCTTCGGCACGCCGTCCGGCACCTTCCACATCCAGCAAAAGGACAGGGATCATGTTTCCTCGCGCTTTGGCGACTACGTGGACGCGGCGACAGGCGACGTGCTTAGAAAGGACGTGGACCGCAACAAGGACCCGATGCCGCGCGGTGCAAAATATGACGGCGCAAAGATGCCGTTCTTCATGCGCGTGAATGGCGGCGTGGGCATGCATGAGGGATTCCTCCCCGGCTATCCCGCATCGCACGGCTGCATCCGCATGCCGGGTTTCATGGCCGAGGCGTACTTCCGCAATGTCGATGTCGGCACCCCGGTGAGCATCACGCCATGAGCGGCGCGCCCGCTCCGATTCCGGAAATCTCCGTCACCGACGCCGCAGCGCTGCTCCAGACTGCGAATGCGCCGCGCCTGATCGATGTGCGTGAGCAGGATGAATGGGACATCGCGCGCATCGCTGGCGCAGAGCTGCTCCCGCTCTCGCAATGGCCCGACCTCGCATTGCAAAAGCTCACGGACAAATCGCAGCCCCTTCTCATGCAATGCCACCACGGTGCGCGTTCCGCCCGTGCCGCCGCGTGGCTGCTCGGCCAGGGCTTTTCCGATGTGACGAATCTCGCAGGCGGCATCGCTGCGTGGTCCGAGGAAGTGGACGCGGCGGTGCCGAGTTACTGATCGCAGGCGAAGCCGCCAGAAGGGGACGCCAGCGCTCCATCAAACGCATGCCTTTCATTTCCCTGCGTATCGGATTCATTCGGAAGACCACCGATGCCCCTCGCACGCACACCGCTCTTTTTTCTCTGCGCAGGCAGCGTTGCGCTCGCCGCCACGGCAATCCCGCCGGAGCAGGCGGACTTTTTTGAAAAGAAGATCCGCCCCGTGCTCGCGAGCGAATGCTACGAGTGCCATGACGCGAAAAAGCAAAAAGGCGGGCTGCGGCTCGACTATCGCGACGGCTGGAAAAAGGGCGGCGATTCCGGCGATGCGATCATCCCCGGCGAACCCGCGAAGAGCCTCCTGATCCGATCCATCCGGCACGACGATCCGGATCTGAAGATGCCGTCGAAGCGCCCGAAGCTCAGCGATGCCGCCATCGCCGACTTTGAAAAATGGATCGCCCTCGGCGCGCCCGACCCGCGCGACGAGCCGCCGAAGTCCGACAGCGCCGTGCCGTGGGACAAACTGCTCGCCGACCGCAAGACGTGGTGGAGCCTCCAGCCCGTTCAGAAAACCCAACCGCCCGCAGTGAAGGACGCCACGTGGTCGCAGCACCCCGTGGATCATTTTCTCCTCGCGGAAATGGAGAAGTGCAACCTGAAGCCCGCACCCGACGCCGACCCGCGCGTGATCATCCGCAGGCTCACCTTCGCACTCACGGGACTTCCGCCGACGCCGGAAGAAGTGGAGGCATTCGCGCGCGAATTTTCCGCGGCCGATGAAGACAAGGGGACAAGGGGACAAGGGGACAAAGGGACGGACTCCCCCCTCACTCCCTCACCCCTTCACCCTGTCACCTTGTCATCGCCAGCAGCACGCAAAGCCATCGAACGCGCAACGGATCGCCTGCTGCAAAGCCCGCGCTTCGGCGAACGCTGGGCGCGGCACTGGATGGACCTCGTGCGCTATGCCGAGACGCACGGCAGCGAGGGCGACCCGGAGATTCCCGAGGCGTGGCGCTACCGCGACTACCTCATCCGCGCGATCAATGCCGACGTGCCCGTGGATCATCTCATCCGCGAGCACATCGCCGGCGACCTGCTCCCGAACCCGCGCGTGAACCGCGACGAGCAGTTCAATGAAAGCATCCTCGGCACGGCGCACCTGCGCTTCGTCGAGCACGGCTTCCAGCCCGTGGACACTCGCGACGAGCAGGTGAAGGTGACCGACAGCCAGATCGATGTCGCGATGAAGGCGTTCCAGGGGCTCACCGTCTCCTGCGCGCGCTGCCACGACCACAAGTTCGACGCCATCAGCCAGCGCGACTACTACGCCCTCGCCGGCATCTTCGAGAGCAGCCGCCCCGCAATGGTCACGATCGATCCGCCCGAGTTGCTCGCGAAGAACAAGGCGGAGCTCGCCACTCTGAAAAAACAAATCCACGCCGCACTTTCTGAAGCGTGGAAGGACGAGCCGAAACGCATCGCCGCACGCCTCATCGCCGAGGACGAGCCCGATCCGCGCGCCATCGCCGCTGCGGAGAAAATCACAGCACTCGAAAAACAGATCGCATCGCTGGAACGGGTCGCACGCGAGCGCATCGAGAAAACGCAGACCGCGAAAGCTGTCTCCACCGCGCCGCGTCCCCTCGCCCGCTGGAGCTTCAACGGCGACGCGCGTGATTCCGCAGGCACGCTGAACGGCGAACTCATCGGTGGCGCAAAAATCCAGAATGGCCGCCTCGTGCTGAACGGCACCGACGCCTGCTTCCGCAGCGCGCCGCTCGCGCACGACCTCCGCGAAAAGACGCTGGAGGCATGGGTGAGCCTCGCGGATCTCGACCAGCGCGGCGGCGGCGTCATCACCGTCGAGGATACGAAGGGCAGCACCTTTGACTCCGTCGTCTTCGCCGAAAAGGAGGCACGGCACTGGGTCGCAGGCAGCAACACTTTCCGCCGCTCGCAAAATGCGGGCGGTCCCGACGAGACGGCGCAGCCCGGCGAACTCGTCCACATCGCCGTGGTGTATCGCTCCGACAGCACCATCGCCGTCTTCCGCAACGGCGAGCCTTACGGCCAGCCGTGGAAATCGCCGACCGAGAGCCCGATCATCTTTGCAGCGGGCAATGCGCACATCCTCCTCGGCAAACGGCACACACCTGGAGGTCGCGCATTCCTCGCCGGTGAAATCGAGGAGGCCCGCCTCTACGACCGCGCGCTAACGCCCGACGAACTGCGCGCATCCTTCCGCTCAGGCCCAGATGCGGATTCCATCGATCCGTCCGTGCTCGCGAAGGCACTCACGCCCGAGGAGCGCAAGCAGCGCGATGCACTCGCGCACGATCTCACCACCGCACACGCGGAGCACAGCGCGCTCACGCTCGGCTCGCAGGAAAAGGAATGGCGCAGCACGCTCACAGACGCGGAACACAATGCAGGGAATCCATTTCACGCATGGACATCGCTGCACAAGCGCACCGGCGACGACATGGCGAAGGCGTGGGATGAACTCGGCGATGCAGCACGCAAGACTGCCGATGCAGCACCCGCCACACGCCGGTGGGACTTTTCAAAATCGCGCGCCGACTTTGACGAATGCTTTCGGTATGGCACCGGCATCGCGAATGCGCGGGGCGCTTGCGGCGACTTCAGCGTGCTCGCTGCGGGCGACAGCTTGCTCGCCGGGCTCATGCCTGCGGGCGTCGCGTCGAACAGCCTCACTACAAAACACAACGGCGCACTGACGACACGGCAGTTCCGCGTGGATACCGACTGGATTTCCGTGAAGGCATGGGGCGGCGGCGGCGCTCAGTGCAGGCTCATCGTGGACGGTTACCCGCTCGGCACGAGTCCGATTTTCCCGCGTGCCCAACTCTCGAAGGACGAACCCGGCTGGCTGAAGCTAGACACGAAGTATCGCAAGGGCTCATGGGCATATCTGGAATTCGCCACTGCCTCCGACCAGACGCGCCGCGACAAAAAGGAGGAGGAAAAGAGCGGTGCGTCGTGGTTCGGCGTGAGTGAAATCGTCTGCCACGACGGCGAAGGCCCGCAAGATCGGGAACGTGCAGGCACTGCCGTTTTTTACGGCAATGCGCCGCGCACGGCGAAGGAACTCGCGCAGCGATACGAAGCCGCGATCCACTGCGCGCTCGTCGCGTGGCGCGACGGCACGCTCGATGAACCGCACCGGCTGTTGCTGGATTCTCTCATCCGCCGCGGGCTGCTGCCCACCTCGCTCGCACATCTCGATGCGGTGAAGCCACTCGTGGAAAAATACCGCGCACTCGAATCCGAAATCCCCGCCGCGCGTCACGCGCCCGGAGTGCTGGAGTCCGTCGCCATCGATGCGGCGATGCTCCCGCGCGGCGATCATCTGAAGCCCGGCGAGTCGGTGCCGCGCGCCTACCTCGGCGTGTTCGGCACACCTGCATTTCCGACGAAGCAAAGCGGACGCCTCGAACTCGCGCTCGCGATGACCGCGCCGCAAAATCCGCTCACCGCGCGCGTGATGGCGAACCGCATCTGGCTGCACCTCTTCGGACGCGGCATCGTCGCGACGCCGGACAACTTCGGACGCATGGGCGAAAAGCCAACGCATCCCGAACTGCTCGACTACCTCGCGGCCCGTCTGGCCGAGGAGAACTGGTCACTGAAAAGGATGATCCGCCTTCTCGTCACCACGCGTGCATTTGCCCTCAGCGCCGATGTCTCGCCCGAGTCCCGCGAACGCGACGCTGCAAACGATCTCCTCTCGCACGCCCGCGTGCAGCGCATCGAAGCGGAGGCCATCCGCGACTCGTTGCTCGCCGTTTCCGGCCGGCTCGACCCGCAGATGTCCGGCCCCGGCCTGCCGAACATAGCCAGCGGCGAGAAGCTCCGCCGCAGCGTCTATCTCACCATCCGGCGCACCGCGCTGAATCCTTTCCTCGAAGTCTTCGACGCACCGAAGCCCTTCACCACCACCGGCCGCCGCGACGCGACGAACGTCCCCGCGCAGTCGCTCACGCTGCTGAATGATCGCTTCGTCATCGAGTGCGCACGCCTCTGGGCGGATCGGCTTGTCGCGGAAAAGGCGGACGCAAATCCCGAGGAACGCATCCGCCGCATGTTCGCCACGGCATTTGCGCGCGAGCCCGCGACGAATGAGATCGCCGCAAGCACGCGCTACCTCGAAGCCGCGGCCACCGATGGCGCGGCGCTGATGCAAAGCACACCCGTCTGGCGCGATTTTGCGCAGTCCCTCTTCAACGCCAAGGAGTTCATCTTCCTCCGCTGAACCCGCCACACCGCCATGCACCCGCACTTCACATCCCCTTTCCGCCCGCCGCTTTCGCGCCGTGACATGCTGCGCAAATGCTCGCTCGGCTTTGGTTCGCTCGCGCTCGCCGGACTTTTCTCCGAGCAGGCTCGTGGCGCGGCTGCAGCAGCGCTGCCGCGTCCACATTTTCCTGCGAAAGTGAAGCAGGTCATCTTCGCCTACATGAGCGGCGGCGTCTCGCATTTGGATTCATGGGATCCGAAACCCGAGCTGGCAAAGCGTCACGGCCAGCCGATGCCCGTGCCAGTGCGCCCGACGATGTTTAATAACAACGGCAACATCATGGCCTCGCCGTGGAAGGCAAAGCCGCGCGGGCAGAGCGGCATGATGGTCACCGATCTTTTTCCGCGCCTCGCGGAAATGGCGGACGACCTTGCCGTCATCCGTTCCATGACTTCGAAGGTGAACGAGCACGCGCAGGGCAACTACGCATTCCACACCGGCTTCCCATTCATGGGCCACCCGAGCGCGGGCGCGTGGGTGAACTACGGCCTCGGCACGATGAACCAAAACCTCCCCGGTTTCATCGTCCTGCAAAGCGGCAACGCCACGGCGCCGCACGGCGGCGTCGGCCAGTTCAGCAGCGGCTATCTGCCCGCGCAAAATCAGGCTAGCATTCTGCGCGTGGACGGCGAGGAGGCGATGCCTAATATTAGGCCGCGCGAGGCCGATGCCACGCAACGCCAGCGCCTTTCCTTCATCGGCGAGCTCGACACCTCATTTGCCAAGGATACCGGCGACGCGCAGGTGGATGCCGCGATCCAGAATTACGAGACCGCCTACCGCATGCAGTCCGCCGTGCCCGAGCTGCTCGACCTTCGCGGGGAAAGTGACGCGACGAAAAAACTCTACGGCATGGACTCAAAGCAGACGCAGACCGCGAGCTACGGACGCCAGTGCCTCGTCGCGCGGCGGCTCATCGAGCGCGGCGTGCGTTTCGTCGAGCTGAGCTGCCTCCCGCAGACCATCGCCGGAGCCCAGGCCGCGAACCCTTGGGATCAGCACGGCGGACTGGAGAAGGGTCACGCCGCGATGGCGACCCAGGTGGACCAGCCGCTCGCCGGACTCATCACGGATCTGAAATCGCGCGGCCTCTGGGACAGCACGCTCATCATTTTCTCCGGCGAATTCGGCCGCACGCCCTTTTCGCAGGGCAGCGACGGACGCGACCACAACCCCACCGGCTTCAGCGCATGGCTCGCCGGCGGCGGCATCCGCGGCGGCACCGTGTATGGCGCGACGGACGAACTCGGCTACTACGCCATCGAGAACAAGGCGGACATCTACGACTTTTACGCGACGGTGCTGCACCTGCTCGGGATCGATCACGAGCGGCTCACCTACCGTTTCGGAGGCCGCGACTTCCGGCTTACGGATGTGGCCGGGCATGTGATCAATGACATCCTCGCGTAGGCCCGGATCGCTCCGGTGCATCTCCCCGTCCATGGCCACAGGTGCAGACCGCCGCGTGTCAATGAATAGCAACACCCGCGAGCTTGAACCATAAATGCCATCGACAGGGAAACCTCAAGGGATATGACTGGATGACCTCCTGACCGCAGCACTTCCCCGCCATGCACCCGATTCTGAAAGCCGTTTCAATTGCCATCGGGTTCTTCCTGCTGATGGGCCTTCTTTCTGTGCCGGTGAGCGGGCAAACTGTCACCCAACAGTGGACTCGAATTTTCAACGGCGCGGACAACAAGAATGATGTCGGAAATGCGGTCGCACTGGACGCGGCTGGCAACGCCTTTGTCGTGGGACAGATTCATTATGCAACGGGGGATTCCGATGCCTACATCGCGAAATATGCAGCAGGCACCGGCGCACTGCTCTGGCAGAAGACCCATCCCGGCCCCGGGACAGGCACCAATGCATTCAATGCGGTCGCCGTGGATGCCTCAGGAAATGTCGTTACCACAGGTTATACAAACACCGGCTTCGGCTATGACATCTACACCGCCAAATATGATGGGCAAACAGGCTCGCTAATCTGGGAGCGGGCCTATGACGGACCGGAACACAAAAATGATCTCGGCAACGCTATCGCAATCGACAGTGCGGGAAATGTAATCATCGGCGGACAGACCACTACATTTCAGACCGGGGGCGACTTTTATACCGCAAAGTACGCCGCAGCGACCGGAGCACTCATCTGGCAGCAGACTTACAACGGACCATCAAGCAATACCGAGGGCGTGACAGCCGTGGGAGTTGATTCGACGGGAAACGTGTTTGTCACGGGCGGTTCGCCCACTTCGACAGGCACGGATGTGTACACCATCAAATACGCCGCGGCGAATGGCGCGGTACTCTGGTCGGCGCGGACAGATGGGACGCCATTTGGCTATTACTATTCGGAGGCCGCCGGACTCGCCGTGGATAGCGCGGGGAATGTGGTGGTCACCGGGCGCTTTGCGCCATCCAGCGGCACCGATGACATCTGGACGCTCAAATACGCTGGCAGCAATGGCGCGATTGCCTGGAGCCGCCGGGTCGCCAATCTGTCGTATGACGCTCCGGCAGCCATCGCGGTGGATGGAGCGGACAACGTTTTCATCACCGGCACGTCGTATGCAAACTTCAGCGCCCCAAGACGGATTTATACCGCAAAGTACACAGCCGCCACCGGCGCGGTGCAATGGGAGGCTTTCGACGGCTCGACGACAACTGGCAAAAATGAGGCTCTTGCACTTGCGCTGGATCCCTCCGGCAATCCAGTCGTGATGGGCACCACCTTCGGAGCGACGCCCGAGGACTATCGGATGATCAAATATTCCGCCGCCGATGGGTCGGTGCAGTGGTCCTTCAATTACAACGGGCCAGGGAACGTCGCGGATATCCCCCACGCCCTCGCAGTGGATCGCAACGGCTACGCCGTCATCACGGGCCAGACCAATAACTTCGGGAGCAGCGATGGGCTGAACATTGCCACGATCAAACTGGCGGACGGGCCCTATCCTGAAGCGCAGGCTGCGAATCAGATCGGTTTTACCGGCGCACGCCTGAATGCAACCGTTAATCCGAATGCGTTTCCAACGACTGTGTCCTTTGAATACGGGACCAGCCCCACGCTCACCGGGGCAGCCACCGTCAGCATCGGAAGCGTCGGCAGCGGCACTACCGCGGTGCCCGTGCAGACCACGCTCAACGGACTCTCAACTTCCACGACTTACTATTTCAGAGTCACGGCCACGGGCAACGGCAGGACCGCACGCAGTCCGATCGGCAGTTTCGCCACGCTCACGAATACGCCGCCCACGCTCACGCTCCCCTCCTCTCCTATCATCGCCGAGGCTGCTTCTGCATCAGGCGCGGTGGTGAATTTCACGGTGACAGCCAATGATGCCGAGGACGGCGTGCTGACTCCGAACGTCTCGCGTGCGAGCGGCAGCGTCTTTGCCATCGGCGATACGACGGTGAATGTCTCCGCCACGGACAGCGGCTCGCTGACGACTACGGGCAGCTTCACCGTGCGCGTGAGGGACGCCACCGCGCCGGTCGTCGCCGCGCATGCCAATGTGAACGCCGCGCCGGCCAGCGCCTCGGGAGCCATCGTGAACTATGCCGCCGCATCCGCGACCGATGCCGTCGGCGTGACCTCGATCACGTATTCGCAGAATAGCGGCACGCTTTTCCCTGTCGGCACCACCGTCGTGACCATCACCGCGCGAGACGCGGCGAACAATGTGGGCACCGGGACTTTCACCGTGACCGTCGCTCCGCTCACCGCTTTGCAAAACTGGCGTCAGCAATACTTCGGCAATCCCGGCAACACGGGAAATGCTGCGGACAACGCGGATTGGGATCTCGATGGCATCACCAATATCATGGAGTTTGCCTTTGGCACCGATCCCACCTCGGGCGCATCGGGACCTCCCGCCCTGCAATACACGGGAACCTTTGCCGGAAGCGGCACCGTCACTGCGCCGGGGCAGCCAATCGCGCGCTTTGAAGCGATCCCGTTTGGCGTGGACTTCCGCGCGCTTTTTGCGCGGCGCGACGACTACGTTGCGTCGGGCCTCACCTATACCGTGCAGTTCAGCGCCGATACGGTGACGTGGGCGGCCAGCACCGCCACGCCCACCGTGCTCGCAGACAACGGCACGGTGCAGATCGTGAGCGTGCCCTACCCGTTTTTCGTCGGAGGAAAAAAGGCGCACTTCTTCCGCGTCCTGATCACGGGAGGGCAGTAAGCCGACGAATATCTTGCAACCCAGTTCCATCGAAGTTTCCAGCATCCCATGAAACGACATCTCATCCAGTCCCTCGCGCTTTTGCTGGCGCTCATCCCGTCCGGGAGTCGCGC
>JAYWEO010000168.1:0-12179 GCA_043779225.1 Prosthecobacter sp. | reverse complement strand
ATCAAGAGCATCCACCAGCGCCAGCAGACGATCTCGAACATCGCGCACGAAATCGTGAAGAAACAGACGGAGTTCCTCGAGCGCGGGCCGAGCGGATTGAAGCCGATGACGATGGTGCAAATCGCGGACATCGTCGGCGTCCACGAGACCACCGTGAGCCGCGCGATCTCCGGCAAGTACATGTCCACGCCGCACGGCGTCTTTGAGATGAAATATTTTTTCACGCCCGGCTACCAGACCGCGGACGGCGAATCCATGAGCAACACGAGCGTGAAGGGCGTGATCAGCGAGATGGTGAAAAGCGAGAACGGAAAGAATCCGCTCAGCGACAAGGAAATCGTGGACATGCTCGACAAGAAGGGCATCCCGATCGCCCGCCGCACCGTCGCAAAATATCGCAACGAGCTGAACATCCTTCCGAGCAACATGCGGAAGAGCTACTGAGGCGCACCTTCGTAGCCGCGCTTGTGAAAGCGCGGGCTGATCTGCGGCGACATGAATGCAGGCGACGTTTGCAACCTCGCGCGGGCGAGCGCAGCGAGGCGGAGGGGTTGCGCGCACGACTGCCCCGCAAGCTTCACGAGGCACCGCCATCCCGCCACCTTCGCCCATCCACCCGCGCGAGGTTGCAAACCCCGCCTACTCTTTCTCCCGCCTCACGACCCATCTCGCCCAACCGCGCGACTCAGTAATCGCCACTTTGCTCGCAGGCATTCGTTGAGTCCGGATTTCAGCGTTCCATTCTGCGGCGAGCTTCAGCGCGTCCTTCGGGCCGATGACGCTGCATGCCGTCGAGATTCCCGCGGTGAGCCCGTCCATTGCGATCACGCTCACGAGCGCGTGATCCGTCAGCGGCTGTCCCGTGCGCGGATCGAGAATGTGCGAGTATCGTTTGCCGTTCGCATCGAGCCGCTGGTTGCGATCGCCGCTTGTCGCGATCGCCGCGTTCGCGATCTCCACCACGACCGGCGCAGGTGAGGACGCCGCATCATCGAGATCGAGACCGACGACTTCGATGCGCCAGCCTTTCCGCCCCGGCGGCGGATCGCTCGCAGAAATGTCCCCGCTCCCCGCGACCATCGAGCGCGGACAGCCTGCCTTGCGCAAAGTTTTCAGCGTCTCGTCGCACGCGAAGCCTTTCGCAATCGAGCCGACGTCGAGCCGCATGTCCGGCGCGGTCAGCTCGACCGTGTGCGCCTTCTCATCGAGCCGCATCTTTTTCCAGCCGACGCGCGCCGTCATCTCCGCGATGCGTTCCGGCGTCGGCAGCTCGTGCTTGCGCCGGGCATTGCGCCACATGCTTGTGAGCGGCCCGCACGTCACGTCGAATGCACCATCCGTCCGTGCCGCCAGCACCTGCGCGCGCGACAGCACGGTCCAAAGTTCATCGCTCACTTTCACTGCGTGCCCCGAGCCCGAAGTGCGCGAAAGTTTTGTCAGTTCGCTGTCATCCTCGTAGTCGCTGAAAATGTGATTCAACGCCTCCACGCGCGCGAAGCCCGCCTCCGCCGCACGCTTCGCCGTGCCCTCGTCCGCCGCATACAGCGTGATGCGGAACGGCACGCCCATCTCAGCCTTCTCGAACACGAATTTCTCCAGCCGCTCCTCGCTGCGTGCGATGTCTGTGGAGCAGCACAGCAGGAGTGCTGTGAAAAAAGTGAATGCCCTTCGGCGCATCACAGCAGCGACATCTGCGGCGGCATCTCGTCCATCGCCTTTTGCGCCGCCTTTTTCCCGCGGGGCTTGCCGTGCTTCGGGGGTGCAGGTGCCTCGGCGAGGGTGGGGTTGCCTTCGGCGTTCAGCTCGTGGTGTTCGAGGTTGCTCAGGATTTCCTTGGCGCGTGAGACGACCGTGGCAGGGAGGCCGGCGAGGCGCGCGACCTGGATGCCGTAGCTCTTGTCCGCGCCGCCCTTGATGATTTTCCGCAGGAAGATGATCTGATCATTCCATTCGCGCACGGCGACGTTGTAGTTCTTCACGCCGCCGCGTGTGATTTCGAGTTCCGTCAGCTCGTGGTAGTGCGTCGCGAAGAGCGTGCGGCATTTGATCGCGTCGTGCAAATACTCCGCGACGCTCCATGCGATGCTCAGGCCGTCGAACGTTGAGGTGCCGCGCCCGATTTCGTCGAGGATCACGAGCGAGCGAGCGGTGGCGTTGTTGCAGATGTTCGCCGTCTCGTTCATCTCGACCATGAAAGTGGACTGACCGCGTGAGAGGTCATCGTTTGCGCCGACGCGCGTGAAGATGCGATCCGCGAGGCCGATCTCCGCGCTCTTCGCGGGAATCCAAGAGCCGATTTGCGCCATGAGCACGAGCAGCGCGACCTGCCGGATGTAGGTGCTTTTGCCGGCCATGTTCGGGCCGGTCAAAATGAGCAGCCGGTTCGCGGTGTCGTCGAGCGCGACGTCGTTCGGCACGAATTTCTCCTCGATGAGCGACTGGTCGAGCACGGGATGCCGCCCGTCCTCGACACGGATGCGCAGGTCGTCGGAAAGCTGCGGGCGGCAGTAGCCGAAAAGCCGCGAGGTCTCGGCGAGCGCGCACAGCACGTCGAGCGTCGCCACGGCGGCTGCGGTCTGCTGGAGCGGCGCGAGTTCGCGCAGCACTTCGTCACGGAGCTGGACGAAGAGCTCGAATTCGAGCGCCTTGCTGCGCTCGTCCGCGCCGAGGATTTTGCTTTCGACCTCCTTCAGCTCGGGCGTGATGTAGCGCTCGCCGTTCGCGATGGTCTGCTTGCGATGCCACGTCGGCGGCACGAGTGAGAGATTCGATTTTGTGACTTCGATGAAGTAGCCGAACACGCCCGTGTAGCGGATTTTCGCCGACTTGATCCCCGTCTCATCAATGACCCGCTGCTGGAGCTGAGCTATCCAATCCTTGCCTGCGCGCGAGGCGTTGCGCAGTTCATCGAGCGGCGCGTGCCAGCCGTCGCGGAAGATGCCGCCTTCCTTCGAGAGCGCGGGCGGTTCGTCCACGATTGCCTTCGTGAGAAGTTCGACGATGTGCGGAAGTTCGTGAAGCTGCGTGAGGAGGATCGCTGCGAGCGAGTGTGCGGATTGCGGATTGCGGATTGCCGATTGCGGATTGGGGTTCTGCTCCGGGGGCGCGGCGGCGGACGGATCACGGCCATCCTGGCTGTGCGGCAAGCGGGCATCCTGCCCGCTTTCTGCGGAAACTTCTGCGGAAACTTCTGCGGAAACAACAGGCAGGATGCCCGTTGGCCGCACAGGCTGGAAGCCTGTGTTCCCGAAAAGCGCGCCGCCTTCTTTTTTTCCCAGCGCACCGAGATCGGCGCGGAGCTGTGGGATTTGCTCGAGCGAAGTGCGCAGCACCATGAGGTCGCGCGCATTCCCGCCGGTCTGCGTGAGGCGGCCGATGGTGCGTTCGAGATCGCGGATGCCCTTCAGCGTCTCGCGCAGATTGCCGAGGATGAACGGCTCGGCGAGCAGATCGCCGATGAGGCTCTGCCGCTCGCGCAGCACGGCGAGATCGCAGAGCGGATGCAGGATCCAGTCGCGCAATTTTCGCGCGCCCATCGGCGTGTGCGTGCGGTCGAGGCAGCCGAGCAGCGAGGTGTCGCGTGCGCCGCCGCGGCTCTGCGTGAGTTCGAGGTTCGCCTGCGTCGCGGCGTCCACGATCATGAACTGCGAATTGCGATATACCGTGAGCCGCGCGACGTGGCTCAGCGAGCGGCGCAGCTCCTTGAGGTATTGCAAAATCGCGCCCGCGGCACTCTGCGCGGCATGCATTTCGGCGCAGCCGAAGCCGTCGAGCGACTGCACGCGGAAATGCTCGCGAAGCGCGTAGTACGCCTGGTCGGGGAGAAAGGTGTAGCCCTCGCGTGGCTGGATGCGCCCGGCGTCCCGGTAGCGCGCCGCATTTTCCTCGGCCACGAGAACCTCGGAGGGCTGCACGCGCGCGAGTTCGTCTGCGAGTTCCTTGTCGTCGCCCAGCTCCGTGAGGCGGAAGTCGCCGGTCGTGAGATCGAGGAAGGCAAAGCCGTGCCCGCCATTTTTCCCCGGATGGATCGCGGCGAGATAATTGTTCCGCTTTGCATCGAGCATCTGCAGATCCGAGATCGTGCCGGGCGATACGATGTGCGTGACCTCGCGTTGCACGATCTGCCCCGGCTTCGGCTCGCTCACCTGGTCGCAGATCGCGACACGCTTCCCGGCCTTGATGAGCCGCCGGACATAGTTTTCCTGCGCGTGGTGCGGGATGCCGCACATCGGCGTGCCGTTCCTCTGCGTGAGTGCGACATTCAGGATGCCTGCGGCCACCTTCGCGTCGTCGAAGAACATCTCGTAAAAATCACCGAGCCGGAAGAGCAGCAGAGTATCTGGCGGCAGCGTGCGGCGGATGCCGTGGTACTGCTGCATCATCGGTGTGAGAGTCTCGGCCATGTCAGGCGAGCGTAACGATGCGATGCGCGTCGGCAAGCCGTGCGTCTCAGTGCAGCCGCACGAAGTCGCGGAGGAATTGGAACCAGATGAACATCAGCCCGCGCCACGTGTAGCGGATCGCGCCGTCCTTGCCGCAGGCGAGGATGCCGGCGGTGACATTGTGCGCGATCTGCGCGGTCTGTTCCGCGTGGAGCTGGCTGCCGAGCTGCGCGGGGTCGGTCTCGGTGAGTGTGCCGGGGAGGACCTTGTTCCGCGTGAGAAAGTCGCGGTGACTTTCGAGCAATTGCGTGAACGACTTCGCGCCGTCCTCGCCATTCGTGCGCCACTCGGGTGCGAGTTTCAGATTCAGCGCAAAGGGATAGTTCCACGTCGTCCAGATCTTGCCGTCCGCCGCGCGCGAGATGAGGCGCAGATAGTAGAATGCGAAATTTTCCTGCTCCACGAGGCAGATGACCGCCTGCACGCGTTCGTCGGGCTTGTGAAAGACGCGGAAGAATTGCCGCGCCTCGTCCCATTCGCGCCCGAGATCCTCCGCGTGCTCGAAGCCCTCGCCCTCGATCTCGCCGGTGAGGTCGTTGAGGGCAGGAAACATCTCGCGGTGCGGCGGCAATTTCTGGCGCAGCTCGGTGTTCACGGGCATCGCGATTTTGCGCACGCGCGTGATCAGCTCATACCACGGCCACACGAGCCAGAAGCTCATGAAGACAAGGCCCATCGGCCACCAGCCCGTGAGCAGCCAGCCTGCGAGGAACGACGTGCTGAGATAGCCGAGCACGCCGATTTTGTTCAGCACGATGCTGCCGGTCGTGCGCAGCGCCACGCTGAGCGCGAAGACGCCGAGGATCAAAAACAGATCCGCCATGCTCATGGCCGGAGACCGTGCCGGGCGACGAAGGCCTCGAGTTCCTCGGGGCCAAAATCGGGCAGCACCATGCCTTCGCGCGTGACAAGCGTGGGCGTCTTGCTTTGGCCGGAAAGCTGGATCATCTCATCGTAGTCCGCACGGTCCGCCTCCACGTCGATCAGCTCGTAGCCGAAGCCGCGTGTGTCGAGCCATTCGCGGGCCGCGACGCACCATGGGCACCAGGTTTTCACATAGAGTTTCATTTTTTTGCGGCCGCCTCGGCCCTCGCTTTCCATCGGGTGGAGAAGCCGTCGATGTAAGTCTGGAGCGTGCTCCGATAGCGCACGACGGCCGCGGGTGTGTCCTTGTCGTCCACGATGGCCGCGTGGTCGCCCGCCACGACGAAGCTCGTGCTCGCGAGACGCAGGATGAGCTTTGTGTGCGACTCCTTGTAGGCGACGACGGGGAAGCAGTCGCCCTTTTCCATCGCCCACTTCGAGCCATCGGTCAGCTCCACGGTGAGATCCTGCAGCAGTTTCGCATAGAGCACCACGCGCTCGCTTGCGGACGCCCGCACGGTGCAGAGTGCGAACAGAAGGATGGCGATGAGCGCTTTCATGTCCGTGAGTCTGCCCCGGCGGTTTTGGAAAATCAATGGCGGCGCGGGGCGCGAGTTGAGAGTTGAGCGTTGAGGGTTGGGAGGTCAGGCTGACTGCTTCGGTGGATCCAGCGTTTTTTTGCCACTCAACTCTCAACCCTCAACTCTCAACTTTTCCCAAGCCATGCCGCCCAATGTCACCCTCGTCGAACATCCGCTTGCCCGCGTGAAGCTCACGCGGCTCCGCGATGAGCGCACACCGCCGCGTGAATTCCGGCGCAATGCGCAGGAGCTCGCCGTGCTGCTTGCGTTTACTGCGACGCGCGACATCGAGACTGCGGTCGAGAAAATCCGTACGCCGCTCGCGGAGACGGACGGGGCCAAGCTCGTGCGGCCAGTCGTCATCGTGCCGATTCTGCGCGCCGGACTCGGGATGTCCGAGGCCATCCTGCCATTCCTTGATGACGCCACGGTCGGTCACATCGGCATGCGCCGGGATGAGATCACGCATCTGCCGTCGTCGTATTATTTCAATGCGCCCGCGCAGCTCGCCGAGGCCGATGTGCTCGTCGTGGACCCCATGCTCGCGACGGGGCACAGCAGCGCGGACGCGATCACGAAGCTGAAACAGGAGGGCGCGAAACGCATCCGCTTCATCTGCTTCCTCGCGTCGCCCGAGGGCATCGCGCATCTCACGGCGCAGCATCCCGATGTCGCCATTTACACGAGCGCCGTGGACGAGTGCCTGAATGAACGCGCCTACATCGTCCCCGGCCTCGGCGATGCGGGCGACCGCTACTTCGGCACACTCGCCGGCTGACGGGCTGAGGCGTAGTAAGCCCGCACGCCGGCGACGATGCCATCCGCATACTCGCGGAAAATGCTGCGGCGCATCATTCCCGCGACCTCGCGCTCACCCTCGTAGTCGCCGGCCTGGATGCGCGCGTAGGTCACTTCGCCGTTCATCCGGTAAGGTTCGAGATACACGACCGGGCACTCGAAGATCCGGTTCGCAAGAAGGTTCCGCGCCCACACGTATTCGCTCGTGCCGGTGCGCACCGCATTGCCGCCGAGGTAGGTGAAAGGCGGCAGCCCCGTCGCATCCGCGAGCGCCTTCGCGATCGGCGCGGCGGCTGCGAGTTCCTCGTCGTGGCTGCGCGTGAGCAGGCGCAGCAGCATCTCGAAGCGCTGGTCGTCGAAGCGCAGCTCACCCGCGCTGATGCAGCCATGCACCATCACGTGCAGATCCTCCTTTTCCACGAAGCTTGGATTTTCCGGATCGCGCCAGTCGTCAGCATTGAAGTGAATGCACACCGTGAGATCGGGCCGGATTGTTTCGCGCACCCGGCGCGCGCGCTCGTGGATTTCGGCGATGCGGTAAAAGAGCCGTTCCGCGTGCCACTGCACCGTGTTCTCCTTCTGTGCATCGTGGATGCCGTCGTAGTTCTCACGTGGCGAGACCACGGCCATGAGCTGCAATTCCTTCCTCGCCTCCGGGCGCAGCGCATCCACCGTGAACGGCGACGACGGCACGGTGGCATCGCGCACGAAATGCACCTCCGCGCCGAGCGCGCGCAACTGCGGTGCGGCGAGTTTCGCCACGAGCAGAGTCATCTCGCCTTCGCGGACGGGCCTGTCATTCGGGCGTTGGAAGGAGCGCCCTTCCATCAGCGCCCAGTCGCCGCCGATGTGGCCGGGATCGAGCGCGAGCTTCACGCCTTCGAGCGGACGATCCGCCGGCGCAGGCGGGAGCGCCGCTGCCGCGCACCAGAAATGCGGCGGCACTTTTTCCGAAGCCGCTTCCTTTGCAAAACGCAGCGTGAACGGCTCGGCGGGCGTGAGCGTTTTCAAAATCACCGCGGCATCTTCCCGCACCTCGATCATGCCCGTCGCAGCGCCGCCCGGCGCATACACCGTCTCGAGCAGGCGCTGGAATTCCCCGCGTGTGATCGTCTCCTGATACGCCTCAAGCCGCGTCCAGTCCGGCGCGGACGTGAGCGGGCTGAGCCGCTGCGCAAATGCCGCGCCGCATGCGAATGCGATGAAAGCGAGTACGGCGAAACGGAGCAGGCGGAACGGCACAGGGATCTCCATACGACGCATACGCACCTCGGTCACGCCGCCTTTCACGAAAGGCGCAGGGTCGGTGTTGGGAACTTCCTACAGCTTCGTCAGTTCGTAGGCGCGAGCCTTCGGCTGGTTCTCGATGTAGATCTGATCCTCGATCTTCTTCGCTTCATCGAGCAGCGAGGCGACCTGCGATTTCATCTCAGCATGCCATTTGGCAAACTCCTCCTTCTTCGCCTCGAAGTCCGGCGCCTTTTCATCGAGCTTTGCCGCTGCGCCGCGCTTGCCCTTGAGCTGCCCGTAGAGGCCGCGGATTTTCTGATAGACCGCGTCGTTCCGCTGCTTGTTGAGCATCGCGACTTTCAGCGCCTGCTGATACTGTGGCGTCTTGTCGTTGCCTTCGAGTTCCACGCCGAAGGTGAGCTGGGCTTCCGTGAACTGGCCGACCGATGCGCCATCAATCTTCAGCTCATACCTGCCGACCGGAAGCTGCCGCACGGTGAGTTTTTCGTTGCTGTAGCGGTGGCCGAGGCTCGTGAGTTTCTGGCCGTCCGCGGTGTCCGGCGGGAGCACCCACGGAAGCGAATTTGCGAGCAGCGTGAACGTCACTTTGCCGCCGTCCACCTTGAGGTCGCTCACCTTTGCATTCGCAGCCGTCGAGGTCGGTTTCACTGCGTCGGCCATGATCATGGTCTGCGAGACGACTGTCTTCGGCACCGCGTCATTGATGATCGCCGTCGCCATCACCGTCTGGCCGACCGGGCCGGGATGCACGGCGTCCGCGATCATCGTCCAGTTCGCATCGGTCTTCCGCTTTTGGAGGGTGAGGTTGTTCAGCGGCGACCACATGTCCACGAAGCCGAGGCCGCGGTTCAGCGACTGCTCGCGCAGCCATGAGCCGTAGAGTGAAAGCACGCCGTTGTAGTACGTGGCGCGCGGCTCGGCGCTGTCGCCCTTGAGCTTCTTCGCGCGTGAGTCGAACATCGTCGGCGTCATCGGGATCGCCGTCGCGCCGAGCGCCTCGATCTTGTCGAGCAGCGCCGTCATGCCGGCCTGGTAGGTGTCGAATGTGCCCTTGTCGAAATCACGGTAGCTGCCGTCGTTCATGCCGAGGAGGATGGTCACATACTTCGGCTTGAAAGCCGCCACATCGTCCTCGAACCGGTCGAGCGCATTCTGCGCGCGGTCACCGCCGACGCCGGCATTGTGGAAGTGGATCCGCACCTTCGGCATGCGTGTGTAAAAATAATCCTCGACGTATTGTGTGTAGAGGCACTGGTGCGTGATCGAATCGCCGAGGAAGACAAACGTGTCGCCGTCCTTCAGCTCGACTTTGCCGTAGATTTTTTTGAACTGCGGTTTCTCCGCCGGTGCCGCGGCGGGCTTCGCCGGCGCATCCGCGGTCTTCACCGGCGCCGCGGGCGCAGGCTTGGTCTGTGCAAAAACGGAGGGTGCGAGCAGTGCGGCGATGGCGGTGGCGAGAATGAAGCGGCGGGGTTGCATGATGCGTCTGTGTGGGTTGGAGGTTGGAATGGACACTACCCCGCGCCGTCGCGCGCCTTAGTGCGCGCATGAAAGTGCCGGCATTTGGGATTGTTACGGCAGCGCGCCTGAGTAGCTTCGCGCGATGCCTGCCGCATCCCCAGCTGCACTCCGCCGATTCATCGATGATGTCGGCACCGTCGATGCCGTCGGAGTCGAGGAGCGCGTGGCGAAATATGCGACGCGGAGCATCAAGAAAAAATCGAAGCTCTTCGGCCTGAAGCTCGCGGTCTCGATGATCGATCTCACGACGCTGGAAGGGAAGGACACGCCGGGGAAAGTCGCATCGCTCTGCCAAAAAGCGATCGCGCCGCATGAAGGCATGGATGTGCCGAGCACGGCGGCGGTGTGCGTGTATCCCGCGATGGTGCGGCACGCGAAGAAACATGTGACGGGGACGTCGGTGAAAGTGGCGTCGGTCGCGACGGCGTTTCCCTCGGGGCAGGCTCCGCTGAAGATTCGGCTCGCGGAGGTGCGCGCGGCGGTGGGCGATGGCGCGGATGAAATTGACATGGTGATCAACCGCGGCGCATTCCTCGCGGGCGAACTCGCGCTCGTGCAGGACGAGATCGCGCAGGTGCTCGAAGCGTGCGGCGCCGCCACGCTGAAGGTGATTTTCGAGACAAGCGAGTTGGAGACCTACGACAACATCCGCGCCGCATCGTTCCTCGCGATGCGCGTGCTGCGGCCCGGCGATTTCATCAAGACGAGCACGGGCAAGACCTCGGCGAATGCGACGCTCGGCAACAACCAGGTGATGATCGAGGCCATCCGCGATTTCTACCTCGATACGGGCGTGGCCATTTCCATGAAGCCCGCCGGCGGCATCCGCACGGCGAAGCAGGCGCTGCACTTCCTCATCGCGATCAAGGAGACGCTCGGCGACGCATGGCTTCACCATTCGCGCTACCGCTTCGGCGCATCCGCGCTGCTGAACGATCTGCTGCGGCAGATCGAAAAGGAACGCACCGGCGCGTATCAGGCGCCGTATGTCTTCAGTGACGCAACGGAGGGGTATTGAAATGTTAGGCCTACACGCACAATGAATCTGAACTCGGCAGTCACGACCTTCCCTGGAGGTTCCAAATCCCGGGTGAACCGCGCAGGAGATGCTGTTCGTGCGGGCACTGCTACAAGTGATGACTTGATTGCCATCGACGAGTGGCGCGCAGCCCACCGCGCGGTATTAAATACATTTCAAGCCATTCTCCGCACCCGAACTAAAGGAAAAAACATTTCCGTTGCTCAGCGCCACAAGCGCAAGCGAACCATCTTCGACAAGCTACATAGAATTCCGGGCATGCAACTATCCCGAATGGATGATGTCGCAGGGTGTCGCCTGATTTTCAGGAACATCAAACAATTGGAGAGCTTCCGCAGAGAATTCCACGCAGCACGTTTCAATCACTCGCTCAAAAACGAACCGGACAAATACAACTACATACAGCAACCTAAGTCCACGGGATATCGCGGGATTCACGACATCTATCAATACGACGTCCGTTCTGATTCAGGCAAAGCACTTAAGGGGCTTTATGTTGAGATTCAATACCGAACATTAGTTCAGCACGCGTGGGCAACTGCTGTCGAAGTCGTTGGCTTCATTACGGAGAGCCAACCCAAATTCCAGAAGGGTGACGTCCGCTACGAACATGCGATGGCTCTAGCTAGTGAAATTCTTGCACGAGCACACGAGAGATCTTATGGACCACTTCCTCATTTGGACGACAAATCACTGGTCCGTCAGTTCGTCGCCGCGGAGAAGGAACTCCTACTTCTGAAAACTCTGCGTGGGCTTCGTTCGGCAAATCAGGATGCGAGCGCCAAGCGCAACGCGATTTTGATATTCTCTCCCGGCGGAGCACTGGAGGTGAGGTCTTTTCGGGATTCGACAGACGCCCTTCGCGCACTTTTCACACTTGAACGCGATCGTTCAGACAGTGACATCGTATTAGTGCGCGCGGACACAACCGATGAGGTGCGCCTTTCGTTCAAAAACTATTTTTCCGACGCCGCTGATTTTGTCGCAATGATTGAGCAGGGCTGCGCGACCCTTTCAGATCCGCGCCGCGCGTCAGCGTCACCGCCGATAAAAAAGACGCAGAGCAAACAATGAGACACCAACAGCCGTATTTGTCACCCACAGCTGACCGAGTTGGGTCTGGGAATGTCCGGGCACGACGGTCATACGAAATAGCCTGCATCCAATGACAAAAGCCCCCGCCAAAAAATCCGTCCCACGCCGCACGTCAGCGCGCGAACTTGTGTTTGGCGATCTGTGGGAATTCGATCCCGCGCCGGAGACGGCGGACCCGAAGCTGAAGAAGCGCTACGACCTTTTCATCGGCGGCGAATTCGTCGCTCCGAAGAGCGGAAAATATTTTGCCACCATCAATCCCGGCAACGAGGCGAAGCTCGCAGACATCGCACTCGCGGGTGCGTCGGATGTGGACGCTGCATACCGCGCGGCGCAGCGGGCGTTCGACGGCCCGTGGGGAAAAATGCCGGGCCGCGAGCGGGGCAAATACATTTTTCGCATCGCGCGGCTGCTGCAGGATCGCGCGCGCGAATTTGCCGTCGCGGAGACGATGGACGGCGGCAAGCCGATCAAGGAATCGCGGGACTTCGACGTGCCGATGGCGGCGGCGCATTTCTTTTACCACGCGGGCTGGGCGGACAAACTCGACTGCCTCGCGCCGGGCCGCCGCGTCGCGCCGCACGGCGT
>JAYWEO010000167.1:0-2955 GCA_043779225.1 Prosthecobacter sp. | reverse complement strand
CGGGCGCCGGATACGTCTCCGCGCAATGGGCCGTCTGGCGCGCGGGCGGAATCAAAGTGCCCATTTGCCTTTCCGCAACGGAGCCCGAATGGGAATACGCGCTCACCGATTCCGGCGCAGCCATCGTGCTCGCGGATTCCGCGATGGCGGCAAAAATCGCGCCGCTCTGCGCGAGGCTCGGCGTACGATTGGTGGATGCGGATCGTGTTTCATCTTCACTGGCAAAGCCGCTGCCCGAAATCAAACCGGAGCGTCGCGCGATGATTCTCTACACGAGCGGCACGACGAGCAAACCCAAGGGCGTCGTGACCACTCACGCCCATATCGAGGCGCAAATCGAGAGCCTCGTCACCGCGTGGAAATGGAGCGCGGAGGATCGCATCCCGCTCTTCCTGCCGATGCACCACATCCACGGCATCATCAACATCACGAGCTGCGCGATGTGGAGCGGCGCGACGATCGAGCCGTTCGCGCGTTTCGATTTGCCCGCCATTTTCGATCGCGTGCGCAACGACGCCTACACGCTCTTCATGGCCGTGCCGACGATCTACGTGAAGCTCATCCAGGCACTCGAAACCGCATCGCTGGAGGAGCGCGCAGCCATCGTCGCGGGCTTTGCAAAAATGCGCCTCATGGTCTCCGGCAGCGCCGCATTGCCCGCGAGCGTGCATGGGCAATGGACCGCGCTCACCGGCCAGAAACTTCTCGAACGCTACGGCATGACCGAGATCGGCATGGCCATCTCGAATCCGCTCCACGGCGAGCGCCGTCCCGGTGCAGTCGGCATCGCGCTGCCCGGCGTGGAGGTGCGGCTCAAGTCCGAGTCCGGCGACATCATCACCGCCGAGGACGAGCCTGGCGAAATCCAAGTGCGCGGCCCCGGCGTGTTCCGTGTGTATTGGAATCGCCCCGAGGCTAGCGCGGAAACATTCGACGACGGATGGTTCCGCACCGGCGACATGGCCGTGCGCGAGCGTGGCTATTACCGCATCATGGGCCGCCTCTCCGTGGACATCATCAAGAGCGGCGGCTACAAACTCAGCGCACTCGAAATCGAAGCTGCGCTCCTTGAACACGACCACATCCATGAGTGCGCCGTCATCGGCCTGCCCGACGACACGTGGGGCGAAGCTGTCACCGCGGTCGTCGTCTTGAAAGAGCACGCGACGCTCGAACTGCCCACGCTGCGCGAGTGGTGCAAAGGGCGGCTCTCCGCTTATAAAATCCCGCAGCGACTTCTCGCCGTGCCGGAACTTCCGCGCAACGCGATGGGCAAGATCACGAAGCCCGCCTTACGCGCATTGTTCTGACCCGCGCGGTTACAGCGGCGACAGCTTCACCCTCAGCGTCTCGTAGCCGAGCGCGCGGCGATAGGCTGGCTCGATTTCCACGCGCTCGCGCGCCTCGATCACCGTGATGCGGCCCACGCGCTCGACGCATTTTTGCATGAGCGTTCGCAGAAGCAGTCGCGCGTGCGGAGCGCCGAGGCAAAGATGGGTGCCGAAGCCGAATGAGAGGTGCGGATTCGGCTTGCGGTCGAGGCGCACTTCCGTCGGCGCATCGAATGCGGCCTCATCCTGATTTGCCGAAGCCCAGCAGAGCGAGACGCGGCCACCCGCCGGCACTTTCACGCCGTGGACATCGGTCTCGGCGGGGCACACACGGCCGATGTGCGTGAGCGGCATGAAGGCGCGGAAAAATTCCTCGCACGCGAGCACGATGCGCTTCGGATCCGCGCGCAGGTATTCCAGCGCCTCGGGATGTCCCGCGAGATAGGCGATCGCGCATGAGACGGAATGGATGATCGTGTCGCGTCCGCCGGCGAATGCGAGATTTGCGAACCCCATCATCTCATCGCGCGTGAGCGGACGACCGCGGTACGCGGCCTTTGTCAGCGCGCTGAAAAAATCCTCACCCGGAGCCGCCTCCGCGCGGTCGAACTGGCTGCGCAGATAGTTGTCGAGCGCGGCACCTTTTTCTTTTCCGAGTTCCCCATCCTGCACACGGAAGACGTGGATGCCCCAGCCGATCCAAGTCTCTGCCTCGGACTCGGGCATATTCAGAAGATGGGTGAGTGCGCGCGACTGCAGCGGCAGCGCGAACTCGCTCACGATCTCAACGGACTCGCGGCTGAGCGCGTCGTTGATCAGCGACTCAATCAGCTTCTCCACCTTCGCGATGACCTCGGGGTTTTTTGCGCGCGCAAAGAATGGCTCGACGATCTCGCGATACTCCGTGTGCTCGGGCGGATTCGTCTCGATGGGAAGCTGCCGCATCGAGCGCACATCCTCCTCCGACGGGATCGGCACGCGGAATGGAGCATCCGAGCTGAACGTCTTCCAGTCCTTCGCCGCGCGGCGCACGTCCTCGTGCCGCAGAATCATCGGCACGCTCTCACCTTGGAATTCGCAGCGCAAGACACCGGTTTCTCTTCGCGGCTCGTGAAAGGGATCGGGGATGGTTTCCATGACGTGCTTGCCTGATGTCTCAGGGTTGTCGTTTCGCCCGTTTGTGCAACTCAGAATCGGACGGGATACTTTGGAAATCAACGTCCGGCGTTCACAAGGCCAGGCACGGCTGGGATGTTCAGCGGATTTGCAGCCGTGGCCGCGTTGCCCGCGACTGCCCGCTCGCTGTCGTGCTTGCGCGGCCAGAGCCGACGATTCACGATTGTCTTTCACCGCTCACCGTGGCACCGCCGACCGGGATTTTTTTCTGCCAAACTCACACCGAGGCAACAGCGCGGGCAGCGGGCGCTTTTTCGAGCGATGCCTCGGTGCCAGTGACTGCGAGCAGATTCTTCGCCTCAAATTCCTTGCACCAGCCCTTGATTTCCGTGTCGTTGAAAATCTTGCCGACGACCCGGCGGAGCAGTCCCTTGAGACTTGCGTTTTCAAGATCCCGCAATGAACGGATGGCCTCTTCTTTGTAGCGTTCGAGGAGTTCCTTGCAGCG
>JAYWEO010000166.1:0-2131 GCA_043779225.1 Prosthecobacter sp. | reverse complement strand
GAACGAGTGGTATAAGGCGGCGTATTACGATCCGAACAAGGGTGGGCCGGGCGTTGGCGGCTACTGGACATTTGCGACCAAGAGCAACAGCGCACCGGGAAACACGGTTGGCAATACGCCGAACCAAGCGAATTACTATCGTAACGATACCGGCTACACAACGGGAGGAGTGAATGGCTACTTAACTGATGTTGGAGCCTTTACAGGATCGGCCAGCGCCTACGGCACCTACGATCAAAGTGGCGAGGTTTGGCAGTGGAATGATGCCGTGGTGGGTAAGTACCTGCGGGGCGGATCGTGGGGAGGCTCCGGGGACGCAAGCTACATGGATTCCTCCTACCGTAAGAATAGCAATTCGACGTTCGAGAATGAAGACGTTGGGTTTCGTGTGGCGACTATTCCTGAGCCAAGCGTGGCCGTCAGTTTCATCCTCGCTGGTAGCCTGCTGCTCGCGCGGCGCAGGAGACCAGTTTAGCTTAGTTTCGTTGATCCTCCATTCTATTCGTGCCCATGACATACGGCATCCAATGGCAACGTCTGGTTGAAGAAGAAAAGGATCTTCTGACATTATTTGGTATTGAGATAGGATCGTCTTTTGTAAGGTTCACTCATGAACTCCGATGGGAAGAAATTACGATGGCGTTTGCGCAACTTATGTCACTCAGAGAGAGAACCCCGAATCTTGATGAGAGTCATGTGAACTTTGCTGTTGGTGACTGCCTTGTGGAAATGGAGCGCCTTTTTGGAAAGGAACGGACAGAGCAATTTATGGCCGAGTTTCTACGGCTGTCTGCATCCCGGGATTCCGTGCTTCAACTTGCCGGGGGCGCGCTCATTTACCTCCAGCGAGTTGAAGACGTTATTAAGTCCGTCTGTGCTTGTCGCGAGCTTAGGCTGACGGTTGCAGATTTCTTTTCGAGCGACCCAAATCGCCGCCGCGTTACCCTGGGTCAAATGAAGTGTGCTCTTATAAAAACAGAGGTGTTTGCTCCTGATTTTGAAATAAACTTCAACGATTTTGTTCAGGATAGAAACCGATTTGTGCATTCATTGTGGACCGAAGACACCCGCGCAAATCCGTTTATAGGTCTTCCCCCTGAAGAACACTTTGTCCGGGTTGCGGACTCTATCAATCAACTGGTGCGGCGCGCGAACAGAGTTGAGAGGGTCTTCAGAGGATGGCTGGCAGCGATCCGCGAATCGGTGACCGAAGAACTACACCCGAATACAGAAGATGCCTCCGCAGTCAATCCGTGGCTCAAGTATATTCCAGAGTTTCGAGATGTTCTGCGTAACAATGAAAGGGAGCAGGGCCAGCTTTAGAATTTCGCACTCGCCATGAAGCCGTCGAGGTCAGTGCGGATCGGGAGTTCCCCGTTGCCGGCACCGCGAGGTTCGGGCATCTTCCGGCCATGACCATCACCGCACGAGTCCACAACCGCACCATCGCGCTGCCGGCCGATGTGGAGATTGCCGAAGGCGCGGAGGTGCAAGTCATCGTGCCGGAAAAGGTGCCGGCGAACAGCCAGCGCAAGGGCGAAGCACCGGACTGGCTGCGGAAGGCAGTCGGGGCCGCGACGCGCGGATTGAGCACAGACGAAATCATGCAACGCACGCGCGGAGAGGATTGAATGGTTTTGGTGGATGCCAATGTGCTGCTGGACATCCTGACGGCGGACTCCGGGTGGGCGGTGTGGTCGCAGGGCGAGTTGATGCGGGCGGCTGACGATGGGCTGGCGATCAATCCGATCATTTACGCGGAATTGTGTCCGGCCTTCCGGGCGGAAGAGGAACTCGCGGCAGCGTTGGCCGGCTGGCCGCTCCAACGATTGCCGCTGCCTTACGAAGCGGCGTGGCCCGCGGCCCAGGCGTTCGCCGCTTATCGGGCGCGCGGCGGCACCCGCACTTCGCCGCTGCCGGATTTCTACATCGGCGCGCATGCGCAGGTGGCGGCCCTCACGGTGCTGACTCGCGATGCCACGCGCTATCGCACCTATTTCCCGAGCGTGACGCTCATCTGCCCGAGTTGAGCGTCGGCGGCGAGCGCGAACTCTGGCGCTTCGTTCAGAATGACGGCATCGGGTTTTGGGTGGCGCTGAGCGCCGGAGTTCACTTCGCGAAAATCTCCGCG
>JAYWEO010000165.1:0-3531 GCA_043779225.1 Prosthecobacter sp. | reverse complement strand
TCAGTGTCGAATACGCAAGCAAAAACGCATTGAAAACCCACAATGTTTGACGGTGAAAATGATAATAACATTTTTGCGATTGTTTCTCGGCAGGCTTGCCATTCATTAGGTTAAATGTCACCCATAGTCCCGATGACGCGACCGGCTTCTGATTTCGTGGTCTTGTTTGCGGTGGGAGAGCTGGATCTCGCCCTGAATCTCGAAACGGTCGCGCGTGTCATCCGTGCGGTGGACGTCTCGCCATTGCCGGACGCGCCGCGGGGCGTCCTCGGCGTGATCAACATGCAGGGCAGGATCGTCCCCGTGCTCGGCATGCGTGCGCGTTTCGGGATGCCTGCGCGGGAGGTGCGGGCGGCGGACTATCTCATCATTGCCCGGATCCGCTCACGCGTGGTGGCATTGCTGGCGGATACCGTCGCGGGCGTGGTCCCGGCCAGCCAGGTGCAGATCGTTCAGTCGTCGGAAATCCTCCCGGAAATGGAGTGCATCTCCGGGGTGATAAAACTCCAAGGCGACCTCATATTCGTGCATGATTTGGAAAAATTCCTTTCCAACGAGGATTACGACGCGCTGCAATTGGCGTTGAGCCGCTAGCTATCTCACCCCCGTCATGCCCCCTATTGAACTTCTCGATGCAATCAGCCGCCTGGTGGAGGCCCATCTGGGCCTGCATTACCCGCCTGAGCGCCTGGGCGACTTGGAGCGCGGCTTGCGAAGCGCCGCCAAGGAGCTTGGCTTCGAAAGTGTGGATGATTACGCTAGGGATCTCGTGCGCGCCGGGACTGGCATGGCGCAGATGGACTCGCTCGCGGCCCACCTCACCATCGGCGAGACATATTTCTGCCGCGACCCCAAGGCGTTTGATGCCCTTGAGAAAAAAATCCTTCCCGCGATCATTCAGGAACGGCAGGGCAGCGCGAGGCGGCTGCGCATCTGGAGCGCGGGCTGCTGCACCGGGGAGGAGGCGTATTCCATCGCCATGGTGCTGCGACGTGCCATCCCCGACATTGATGTCTGGCAGGTGACGCTGCTGGCGACGGACGTCAACCCGAAGTTCCTCCACAAGGCAGCGGAAGGCGTGTATGGGCAGTGGTCATTCCGCGGTGTGCCCGATTCGGTGAAGGAGACATCCTTTCACAGACTCCCCGACGGACATTTTGAAATCCTGCCAGCGATCCGGAAAATGGTCACCTTTGGCTGCCTGAATCTCGCCGAGGATGTCTATCCCTCCCTCGCCACGAACACCAACGCGATGGACATCATTTTTTGCCGCAACGTGCTGATCTATTTTTCGCCGGAACAATTGCGCAAGGCGCTGGCCAATCTCCGTCATTCCCTCCGCAATGGCGGCTGGCTGTTCGTGAGCGCCGCAGAGGCGTCCCAACAGGTTTTTGCCGAATTTTCATCGGCGGGATTCGAGGGGACTGCCGTCTATCGAAAGAGCCCGCCGCAACCGCAGGAAATGACGCCGGAGCGTGCGTTCCTCCCGATCGCATCCGCCACTCCGGACTGGATGCGAGCGGAGCCTGTCGCCCCGATCCCCACGACGGAACGGCCCGCCATCGCCCCGACACACCCCGCGGCCGAGGCGCGGCAGCTGGCAAATGAAGGCCGCCTCGGGCAGGCTCTCATCGCCTGCGATCTGGCGATCAAGGCCGAGAAGGTCGTCGCCTCGCATTACTACCTGCGCGGAGCCATCCTCCAGGAGCAGGACGCGGTGGACGAGGCGGTCACGGCGTTCCGGCAGGCGCTGTATCTCGATCACGGCTTCGTGGTCGCGCACTTCGCACTCGGCAACAGCATGCTGCGCCAGGGCCGGAACAGCGATGCACGCCGGTGTTTTGCGAACGCGCGTTTACTGCTGCAAAACTATGCGCCGGAAGCTGAGCTGCCCGACTCCGATGGCATCACGGCCGGCCGCTTTCTGGATATCCTCTCATCCATGCAGGAGGTCGCAGCATGAGGACGCCACCCGACGCCCAAAACAATCGCATGAACGAATCTGAGCCTAACATTTGGAAGGAAGCCCGCGGCAGGATCGAAGAGGCGCAAGCCGCGATGGAAACCGGCTTCGCGCTGGCTCCCGCGGAGGAAAAGGAGATTCTGAAAGCCCGTGCCAGAGAAATGGCGCAGGAGCCACAGGCCGCCGAAGTGGAGTCGGACTGGCTGGAAGCCCTCGAGTTTCACCTCGGAGGCGAACGCTACGCCCTGCCTCTCGCACAGGTGCGCGTGGTGAGCTTGCTAAAGGATTTCACCCCGGTTCCCTGCACGCCGCCGTTCGTGCTGGGCGTCATCAATCTGCGCGGCGAGATCCGCACGGTGATTGATTTGAAGAAATTCTTCGGCCTCCCCGAAAAGGGAATCACCGACCTCAACAAGATCATCATGATCCAGAACGAAGAGATGGAGGTCGGCATCCTGGCCGATTCCATCAGCAGTGTCCGCCGCATCCGGATTGCTGAGATGCAGCCCGCCCTCCCCACGATGACCGGCATCAGCGCCGACTATCTGAGCGGAGTCACCAGTGACCGCCTAATGGTCCTGGACGCCTTGAGGATTCTCGCCGACAAGCGAATCATTGTCGATGAAAAGCCCAATGCCTAATATGTTTATCTGCAATCACAGTGCCGGTGCCTGACCGCTGGCTTCCCCCGGGGGGTTCCATCCATATCTTTCTGTCCGCCCTTGTTGTCTGCAGAAAATGATGCCAGAAAAACTCAGGCCACTCGCGATGGCGCACGAAACTTTGTCCTTTCCATTCCGGTCCAGACTAGGCATAAGACGACCCGTTCGCATTTCTGTGCCATGAATTAACTAGGAGAATTCGCATGCAACCCCCATCCGCCCCACGCCGTTCAAATCCCGAGGCAAACGGAGGGAAATCGCGCAGACGAAGCGGGTGGCTGCGCTCTTCCGCCCGCGGGCTCGTCCCGGTTTTCGCTTGCATGGCGTGCAGCGCCCGCGCCGCGGACGGCCTGTCAGGCGCCAGCCTCGAGGATCTGATGAACGTCCGCGTGACGACCGTGTCCCGTGAAGAAAGCACCGTCGCGCGATCGCCTGCGGCCGTGTTTGTGATCACCCCGGAGATGATCGACCGCTCCGGGGCGACGACGATTCCCGAGCTGCTGCGCATGGTTCCGGGGCTGAGCATTTCGCACATTGATTCGAGCAAATGGGCCGTTGGTTCTCGCGGGTTTGCGGATCGGTTTGTCGGCAAGCTGCAGGTGCAGATTGATGGCCGCTCGGTCTATACTCCGGTGAACGGCGGTGTGTATTGGGATACGTTTGATTATCCGCTGCAGGATATCGAACGCATCGAAGTCATCCGCGGTCCGTGTGCCAGCATGTGGGGTGCGGACGCGGTGAACGGGATCATCAATGTGGTCACCAAGCCGGCGAAGGACACGCAAGGCGGACTGCTTTCAGTCGGCGGCGGGACCGAGGTGCATGGCATGAGCACGCTCCGCTGGGGTGGAAAGATCCACGACCAGCTCCACTACCGCGCGTATGGCAAATGGTTCGAGAACGGAA
>JAYWEO010000164.1:0-5170 GCA_043779225.1 Prosthecobacter sp. | reverse complement strand
ACTTCCTTCGCCGAGCGCAGCACTTCCTTCGCGCGTTCGGCGGCGGTGAGGCGGCGTCCAAGTGCGTGCTGCCGTTCGCCGAGATGGCGCACGATGTTTTCCACCATCACGACCGCGCCATCAATGATGAGGCCGAAATCAATCGCACCGAGGCTCATCAGGTTTCCACTCAAGTGGAGCTCGACCATGCCGGTCATGGCGAAAAGCATTCCTAGCGGAATGACGAGCGCGACGATGAGCGCCGCCCGCCAGTTGCCGAGGAGTGCGAACAGCACGACGACGACAAGCAGCGCACCCTCTGTGAGATTTTTTTCCACGGTGCCGATGGTGCGGTTCACCAATTCGCTGCGGTCGTAGAGCGGGCGGATGACGACGCCTTGCGGCAACTTCTGCTGAATCTCCGCGAGCTTCGCGCGCACGGCTTGTGCGACGAGCCGCGAGTTTTCGCCCGCGAGCATGATGGTCGCGCCGACGAGTGCTTCCGCTCCGTTGTCCGTGCTTGCGCCGGTGCGGAAGTTTGCACCGATGCCCACGGTGGCGACTTCGCCGAGCAGGATGGGCTTCACGCCGCCCGCGAATTTCAGCGGGAGCTTCGCGATTTCATCGGTCGTGGTGACACGGCTCGCCGCGCGCACGATGAGCTGTTCGCCGCCGATTTCCACGTAGCCGCCCCCGGCGTTGCGGGTGTTCTGCGCGACGATTTCCGCCAGCGCATCGAGTGAAAGGCCCGCTGACGCGAGCCGCGCCACGTCGGGCTGAATCACGATTTGCTTTTCGTAGCCGCCGCTCGTGTTCACTTCCGCGACGCCCGGTGTGCCACGCAGCAGCGGCTTCACACTGTATTCCTGAATCTGCCGCAACGCCATGAGCTGTTCTTCGCGCGTGGCTGGCTTGTGCTTCGCGTGCGGCGTGTAATCGAGCGCGTAGTAGAAAATTTCACCGAGGCCGGTGGCAATGGGCGCGAGCTTGGGCGACAGGCCAGGCGGCAATTCGTCGAGCACGCCTTGCACCCGCTCGGTGACGAGCTGGCGCAGGCGATATAAGTCCGCGCCGTCTTTGAAGGTCATCGTGATTTGCGAAAGGCCGAACTTCGACAGCGAACGCAGTTCCACCATCTCGGGCAGGCCGGCCATTTCGCTTTCGATGGGGAAGGTGACGAGCTTTTCGACTTCCTCCGGGGCGAGCGCGGGCACGGCGGTATTGATTTGCACCTGCGGGTTTGTGATGTCCGGCACGGCATCAATGGGCAGCCGCAGTGCCGCCCACACGCCAACGCCGATGAGCACGAGCATGGCAAGCATCACGGCGGCGCGCTGCCGCATCACGAGGTCGAGAAGGCGGTGCAGCATGTTTATTGGCCGCAAGTGCAGGCTTTGCCGCCGCGCAGAACTTGGAGTTCCGCGAGCCAGAGCGACATCACGGGTGAGACGACAATCTGGTCGCCGGTGTAGAGGCCATCGGTGATTTCCGCGTGCTCGTCGCTCAGTGCGCCGATTTTCACCGGCGTGCGGACGAAGTATGCGCCATTCACCGCATAGACGAAATTGCCTTCCGCCGTCTTGAGCAGCGCGGAGCGTGGCACGGCGGTCACGGCCTCGCCAAGTGCGGCGCGAAATGTCGCCTGCACGCGCACGCCCGTTTCAAGTGGAGTCACCGCTTCCACCACGACTTCAAAATCGCCGAGAGTCGCATAGGGTGCTTTTTCGATGCGCTTCACGGTGCCGTGTGTTTGCGGCGCGTTTTCGCTGCGCAATTCGACCTTCATGCCGGGCGTCACAAGCGCGGCCTGCTCCGCTGTGAGCCAGCCGGAGATTTCGTTTGCGGACGATGAGAGCGTAACTGTGAAGGATGGCGCAATTTTCGCTTCGCCGACCTCGGCGACCTTCAGTGCGATCGCTTTCTTCATCGTGTCAGTCAGCGAAACGCCGACGCCCGTTTTGAACTGCGCGCCATTTTCCGGCGGGTGCTCACTGGTCTTGGCTTCGGCGGGGCCGCAACCGCTGAGTGTGAGTGCGACGGCGAAAGCAATGAATGTGAGAATGAGCGTTTTCATTTGGTGAGCTTGGTTCCGGTGAGCAGTTCGATTTCGGCCAGCGCGGTCAGCGCGTCGGCCTGCGTGGCGTAGATTGCCTGGAGAGCTTCGAGGTAGCTGGATTGCACTTCGAGGTAGGTCGCGAGCGGCACCGCCCCGAGGCGGTAGTGGCGGTCGGCGAGCGCGGCAGCCTCGCGCAGTTGCTCGGCGACTTTCGGATTCCATCGCTCCATTTCCCTTCGATGAAGCGCATAGCTCGCCGCGTGTTCGCGAAGCTTCCGCTCGACGCCGCGTTGCGCGAGACTCAACGAAGTCTGCGCCTGCAACTCGCGGCCCTTCGCCGCCTCGATGTTGCCGGTGTTGCGATTCCACAGCGGCAGCGGGATGGATATTCCGACGCCCGCTCGCGTCTCGGTATCGCCCGCCTTTTCACGCGAGAACTGCGGCCCGGCCTTGATGCTCGGCCACGCTTCATTCTCGGAGAGCCGCACTTTGAAGCCCTGCTGCGCGAGTTCGATTTCGCGCTGGCGCAACTCGAAGTTCCCGCGCCCCGCGCGCCGGATGAGTTCGTTCACGCTGGGCAATTCTGAAAACGTCGGCGTCACATCCGCGATGATGATGTGTTCGCCGATGGCGCGTCCGCGCAGTTGGTTCAGCTCGAAACCGGCTTCCATCGCCTGCTGCGCTGCTTCACTCGCCGCACGCCGCAACTTGATGACCGATGCCTCGATGGCGCGCGTCTCCAGCAACGGGGTGACTCCCGCCGGTTCGCGTTGCACGAGCGTCGCCACCAATTCCTCGCCACGCACCGCGACTTCCGCCGCTGCGGCCTCGCGCCGCTGCGCTGCAAAAAGCGCGTAGCCTTTCCGCCGCACTTCCGCTGCAAGCGCCGCGCGAAACTGCTCCAGCCCGGCCTCTGCGAGTTGCACGGAGCGGTCGGCGATGGCCTTGCGAAGCGAAATGCGCCCCGGCCACTCGAATGTCTGCTGAACCGACACGGCCCAAGCCGTGCCTTCCGCCGAGATGTCGCCACGCACGCGCTTCCGTCCGACTTCACCGGAAAATTCCGGGTTCGCCCAAGTGCCTGCCGCTTTGCGTTCGCCCTTCGCGACAGCAATTTCCACCTCGTAAAACTTGAGTTCTGGATTTTCTGCGAGCGCCTGTGTGACGAGTTTGTCGAGCGATACGGCAGGCGGTGATTTCTCGTTTGCGGCATTCAACCGCGCGGCGAGGACGATGATGAAGAGGGTGAATGTAAGAAAAAGTTTCATGGATGGACGCGAAAAAAAGGGAGAGGACACAACGCGACGCGGACGTGCGGAAATGCACGCGGCAAACGCCGCAACGACGACGAAGCCAGACTCGAATGAGTCGGCCTTTAGGCGAGGAGAGAAGGCCCGCGCACCGGCGTGGCCTTAATCAACAATGCCGCATGTAGCGGCGGCGGACTCCACTGCGACACGAGTGGCGGAATGTCTGCCACTTCCTCCGACATGGCCTCCATGAGCCGCTGCATCAACTGCGCAAACTCATCATTTTCACACCACAACGGACAAGGTGCCACCGTGGGCACGAGCGTCGAAAGATTGATGCCCGATTCCAGTGTCACGCACTGGTTGCAGGTATCGTCTGGCGTAGGTGCTTTGCCGTCTTCCTGCGTCTGAGAGTCACACTCGCAACACGGCCCTAAAACCTTAGGGAATGTCGCCGCCAGCAGACAGTGCCCCGTGCTCGGCACCCACCAGAGCGCGAGAAACAGAGCAGTGAAGATGCGGACGTGGCGCATGGGTGTGCAGGTCGTCGAAGTGCGTTGTGATGTCAAGCTCGCATGGCGGAGTATGCGGGCAGGAAACCGCTGCTCGCAGCGTAACCCGAAAAGGTAACCACATTGCGAAATTTGGGAGGATTTTGGCGGACTCAGGAAAAAGTCCGATCGCACGTCAAACAAGCATCCATGCGGGTTTGGAGACTGCGGATGAGTCGGGAGGATTTGGGCGAAAATGCCCAGAAAAAATTAGAAGACCGCTGCTCTATCCGGTTGAGCTACAGGTGCAAATTGCAGGGCGAGCATTGTCCAGTATCCTTCGCAGAGCACGCGGAAAAAGCCGCGAACGCATCGGCTGACTCGCGCAATGCGTCCGCGATTCGGCGCGTGCCCGAGATTGCGTGCTCTGGTTTTTGCATGTCCTTCTCGCATTTTTCCGTCTCCCCCGCCCCGACATTCAGCGTGCATCGCAGCGCCCGGCGCATTCACACTCGCCGCCCTTTTAGCATGAAACTCCTCATCCCCGCACTCGCCCTCGCCATGATTGCCCCCGCACATTCCGCTGAAGAAAAACCCGCGCAAATTCCCGGCGTGCCCTTCGTCCGCAAGGCAGGGCCGATTTCGGAATACCGGCTCGACTCGAATGGACTGCAAATCCTGCTGCTGCCGGAGAAGTCCGCGCCGGTGGTGACTTTCATGGTGACGTACCGCGTCGGCTCGCGGAACGAGGTGACGGGCACGACGGGCGCGACGCATCTGCTCGAGCATCTCATGTTCAAGGGCACGGAGAAATTTGATCGCAGCAAGGGCACGGGACTCGACCAGGTGCTCGAACGCGCGGGCGCGGAAACGAACGCGACGACGTGGCTGGATCGCACGAATTATTTCGCGACCGTGCCGGCGAATGCGCTGCCGCTGCTGATCGAGACGGAGGCGGACCGGATGCGGAATCTCGCGCTACGCGAGGAGGATCGCCGGCCGGAGATGGTCGTGGTGCGGAATGAATTCGAGCGCGGCGAGAACGAGCCGCGCAACGCGCTCGACAAGGAGCTGTGGAGCGCGGCGTTCCAGGCGCATCCGTACCACCACGACACGATCGGCTGGCGCAGCGACATCGAGAAAGTGCCGATCGCGAAGCTGCGCGAATTTTACGACACGTTTTACTGGCCCGACAATGCGACGGTGACGGTCATCGGCGACTTTGAGCCCGCGGCTGCGCTTGCAGAAATCGCGAAGCAGTACGGCGCGATCCCGAAGGCGCCGCACCCGATCCCGCAGCTCTACACCGAGGAGCCGGAGCAGACCGGCCCGCGCCGCGTGATGGTGCGGCGCGGCGGCGAACTCGGCGTGGTGGCCATCGCGCACAAGACGCC
>JAYWEO010000163.1:0-23812 GCA_043779225.1 Prosthecobacter sp. | reverse complement strand
AGCTTCACGGAGGCGGCGCGCGAACTTCATCTCTCGCAATCCGCCGTGAGCCACTCGATGAAGGCGCTCGAACGCGAAGTGGGCTGTCGCCTTTTGGACAAGATGGGCAAAAAAGCAGTGCTTACGCAGGCGGGCGAGCAGCTCCTCGCACGCGCGACCCGCGTGCTCGCCGAGATGTCCGAAGCTCGTGCGGAACTCGGCCGCCTTGGCAAATGGGGCCAGAGCCGGCTGCGTCTCGGCGCAAGCACGACGGCATGCCAGCACGTGCTGCCGGGTGTGCTGCGCGAATTCAAGGACAGCTTCCCAAACTGCACCATCTCCATCGAGCCGGGCGACACGCCGGAGATGATTGATGCGCTGCGCGCGCACAGGATTGACCTCGCGGTGAACCTCGAGCCGAAGCGCGGCGAGCCGCTCGACTTCCGTCCGCTGTTCACGGACGAGATGCAGTTCATCGTGAGCCCGCAACATCCGTGGGCGCGCGCGGGCCGCGTCGAGCGGAGCGAAATCGCGCGGCAGAATTACATCGTGTACAAGCGCAAGAGCTACACTTCGGCGATGATCGAGGAATACTTCCGCGAGGACGACATCGTCCTCTTCAGCCAGCTCGACATGGGCAACATGGAGGCCATCAAAGAGCTCGTGAAACTCGGCATCGGCATCAGCATCCTCGCGCCGTGGACGGCGAAGAAGGAGATCGAGGCAGGCAAGCTCGTCGCACTCCCGCTGGGAAAAAGGAAACTACGCCGCCGCTGGGGCATCCTTCACTGGCAGGGGCGGCGCATGAGCATGGTCGAGGAAACATTCATGGGCCTGTGCAAAACGGTGACGGAGGACTGGTAAGCCCGGCGCCTCGCCCGCTCCGCTCAGAGCTTGATCTGCGCAAAGGCCTCGTCGAGCGCGGCCTTCCACTTCGCGTAGCCGATCTTGTTCGGATGCAGCATGTCGGGGAACTCCTCCTTTTTGCAGCTCCCGTTGCCATCGTCGAAAATGCCCCACGTGTCGCACACGATGATGCGCCCGTTCTTCTTGGCGAATTCCTGGATCAGCTTGTTGAGAGCCTGGATCTTCTTGGGAAAAAGGTCCGGCATTTCCGGCTTCGGGCCGCGCGGCATCACGAGGTTCAGGATGATGCGCACATTCCGGTTCTGCTTTTCGAGTTCGGCGACGATGGCGCGGATGTTGCCGATCACCTCCTCGGGTTTGCCACCGAGCGCGAGATCGTTTGTCCCGATGAGCAGGCTCACGGCGCGCGGATGCAGATCGAGCACGTCCTCCTTCAGCCGATAGCGCAGGCCGCGCGAGGTGTCGCCGCTGATGCCGCGGTTCACGACGAACAGGTTCGGAAAATCCTTTGCGAGATTCGTCCAGCCCTGCGTGATGCTGTCGCCGAAAAACACCACGGGACGCTGCTCCCTCTCCTTGTTCCAGGAAAACTCGGTCCGGCGCATCATCCACAGTTTTTGAAACCACGGCGCGAGCTGCAGCGGCCCGCTGCCGGGGAAGACATTCTCCGGCGGCATCGCGAGCGCGGTGTACTGGCTGACGGCGAGCGCCATTTTCTGCGCGGGCTGGCCGCGACGCTGGGTGAACAGCCACGGCAGCAGGTTCGGCTCCGAATAGGACATCGTCCATGAGTCATGCGCGACACCCGGATACTCGGTGAGCGCCGCCGTGCCTCCAGCGGCGCGCAGGCTGGCGACCATATCCTGAGAGCGCACGGGCAGCACCACATTGTCCGCGAGCCCGTGAAATGCCCACACGGGCACCGGCTTGGCAGCAGCCGCCTTTTCCTTGTCGCCACCGCCGCAGACGGGGATCGCCGCCGCGAATTTCTCCGGATGCCGCGTGATCAGATCCCATGTCCCGAAGCCGCCCATCGAAATGCCGGTGATGTAAATGCGATCCGGATCGATGGTGAATTCCTGCCCGAGCGCATCCACCGCACCGAGGACGAGAGGCTCCATCGTCCCGGGATCCTCCGGCGCGGTGCCAGCCGCACCCCCCCACTCCATGTCCACCCACTTTTTGTCCTTCGGGCACTGTGGCGCAAAGACGAAGCACGGGAATTTTTCACGCGAGTCCGGTCTTGAAAATGCGCCGACGCCATTCTTGAGCTGCGCCTTGTTGTCGTCGCCGCGCTCGCCCGAGCCGTGCAGAAAAATGACGAGCGGGTATTTTTTTTCCGCATCGATGTTTGCCGGCTTGAGCAGCCGGTAGAGGAGCTTCGAGCCGTCGGCGTTCGAAAATTCGCGTGCCTCAAAATCATCACCGCGGGACGTGAACACGAAACCGAGCAGGGCGAGGAGGAGGAGGAGCCGGAGTCTCATGCACACAATGTGCCGCCTATGTCCGCGAACAATCAAGCCAGCGATTCCAGCAGACGATGACATCTCTGCCACTCGACCACCGCGCACGCGCGCCACTACGAATGCGTGCCACCTCTCATGAAATTCACCGCCGCTTTCGCCGTCGCACTTTTCATCGGCATCGCAGGTGAAATAGGGCGGCGGCTTCTTTGTGAGCCGAGCGTCTGGCATTTGAAGTGGGAGCCCCCGCAGCGGCCTCTCATTTCACGACTGGCATCCGGTTCACTGGCCTTTGACCCGGCTGACTTTCACCACGCGCACGATCTTCTCCCGATCGAGCCAGCAGGTGATCATGAGACGCCCCATCGCCTTCACATTCCCAATGTGCGACAACTGCGCACGGTGGATCCGCCAAAGTGGATCAAACGGATCGCGAATTCGCCGGACTGAAGGCACACTCGGACACGCCATGAGCCAACCCGACCCGAAGCCATCGCCCTTCTCCCCCCCGAACGGCTGGCCGAGGCCCGCGAAGCAAGTTTCCGCCGGACGTTTCATCACTCTCACGCCGCTCGATCCCGATGCGGATGCGGAGGAGCTTTTCGCGGGCTCGCATGAACCGGATACTGCGGATGCGATCTGGCGCTGGCTCGCCGTCGGGCCGTTCGCGGATGCTGCGGCGATGCGTGAATGGCTGCACGCGCAGGCATCATCGCCAGATTTGATCCCGTTCACGGTGAGGGACAATGCCACGGGGCGGCGCACCGGCAGCATCACGCTCATGCGCATCGATCCCGCGCATGGCACCGCGGAGCTGGGCTGGATCTGGTATGCGCCGCCTGCACAGCGCACAAAGGCAAACACCGAGGCGAACTTCCTCCTCCTGCGCCACTGCTTCGCCGAGCTGGGCTACCGGCGGATGGAGTGGAAGTGCAACTCGGAAAATACGCGCAGTCGTGACGCGGCACTACGGCTCGGCTATTCGTTCGAGGGGATTTTCCGGCAGCACATGATCGTGAAGGGCTTCAACCGCGATACCGCGTGGTTCTCGATGCTCGATCACGAATGGCCGCGCATCGCCGGCGCGATGGAACACTGGCTCTACACGGATGATTCGCAACCGCTGGCGGCCAGGCCGGCAGCCGCGCCGCGATGATCTGGACGCCGCGCCAAGCACGCATGGATGACGTTCCTTCGCTGGAGGAACTCATCCCCGTGTCGGTGCGTTCGCTCCAGGCCGCGCATTACTCACCCGCGCAGATGGAGGCGGCGCTCGGCCCGGTCTTCGGCGTGGACCGGCAGCTCATCGCGGACGGCACCTACTTTGTCATCGAGAATGCGGGGCGCATCGTCGGCTGCGGCGGATGGAGCAGGCGCCAGGCGGTCTTCGGCGGCGACCGCGCACGCGCCGGCCAGGATGAACTGATCGATCCATCGCGCGATCCCGCGCGCATCCGGGCCTTTTTTGTGCATCCGGATTTTGCGCGGCGCGGCATCGGTCGCGCGCTCCTCGCGGCGTGCGAGTCCGCCATCGTGACCGCGAAATTTTCCGATGCCGAACTCGTCGCCACACTTGCGGGCGAGCCGCTGTATGCCGCCTTTGCCTATGAGGTCGTCGAGCGCTGCGAGGTGCCGATGTCCGATGGACTGACATTGCCTGTGGTGAAAATGCGCAAACAATTCAGAATCCCGAACTGAGCCATGTCCGCACATACCGCTATCATCTGCGGCTGCGCTGCTTCGTGGTGGTGGATTTGAAGATGAAGCCGTTCGAGCGGGAGTTTGCGGGGAAGATGAATTTCTATCTCTCGGCCGTGGACTACAAGATGCGGCACAAGGACGATGCGCCGAGCATCGGGCTGCTGCTGTGCAAGGACGCGAAGAACCGGCTATGACTCGAAGTATCTGCGCGCATACATCAATGGCCGGCTCGATGAACTGAAGCTCGACGCGGTGAAGCATAAGCGCACCGATCCTTATTTCACGAAGGAAGGACCGGACGGCGGCGATCGCGGGATGAATCCGTATTTTCACGGACGCGGCATCTTTCACTACGATCCGAAAAACCACGGGCTGACGAAGCCGGGCGGCGGCGCAGATTTCACCGTGGGTGCGCGCTACGCGGGAGGCGGCATGCTCGGCGAGGCGACGATCGGGCGCTTCGGCGGGATCGCTGTTTTCCATCGCGCGATCACCGATGCGGAGATGAAGGCGCTGCATGATTCCGCGAATCTCGCCGCGCTGGAGAAGCAGGCGCCCTGACGCTGCCTAGTGAACGGACGCGCGATCGGGTCAGAAATAGAAGGTCGATTCGATCCCGAAGATATTTCTGTCGCGATCGGAGGAGGCCCCGTTTGAGTCCAGACGCTTGAATTGATAGTAAATCTCGAAGTTCACACTATCGAAAAGCCTGCTCTCGCGGGCGTGAAAACCGAACGCAGGACGCACGACTGCTTCGGTTTCCCGGACGCCGGTGTCATAGGCGCGACGGGTGAGTGAAGCCTCGCCTCTGATGTAAAGATTGTCAGTGATCCGGCGCCTGGCATCCATCCCGATGCGGACCTCCTGATACGTCGCACCCCGCCGGGATACGGACGGCTGGTTGCGCACCAGCAAGCCGGTGCTGACCTGGGAGTTCTCATTTGGAGACCAGTTCAGGATCGCAGTCGCGACCGGGCTGACGCGGGCTGGCTTGGGTGCCGGCGTGTCGAACTCCCGCAACTCCACTCCTGCGCGGGTCTGAAAGCGCACTGTCCGCGAAGCCTGCCAAATCATGGAGGCATATGCCTGCTGATAGTCTTGCGCGCCAAATTGCGCCTGATCGAAAGCGATGTGCCCGAACTCCAGCCCGGCGCCGAGCGTCGTCTTAGCCGTCATCTCGGAGACAATGCCGGCCTCGACAATGTACTCGGAGCGCTGCGTGCTGGAATCCTGCGGCGCGATGCGGCGCCATGTCGCCTCGGCGTGGAGGGCGGTTTTTATGCTCAGGTTGTATGCGATGAAAGGGGAAACCTCGGTGACTGTGCTGGACTCCTCGACTGAGTTGTTCCCGAGGGCGCCAAAGATATTTTCATCATATTCGAACCGCAAGATCGAGGTGAGCTTCGGGCTGACTCTGCCGAGTTCCGCCATCACCCGTTGCAATGTCCTCGACGTGCCTTCTTCGAGCAGTACGTGCAAGGTGGGGATGTATTGCAGCCGGAGGTAGTATTCGGTGCCGGACTCGTCCGCTGTGCGATCCACCGGAGGAGTGCCTATTTCGAACTGCAGGATGGGCCGCGATTCCATGATGACGTCCTGCACGGCCACGCGGCGCTGCGAGTTCGAGACATTGTCGGTGTGCCATGTGTCGGATTGCAATCCGATGCTGAGCTGCATGAGCACATCCGCATTGCCCGTGGATCGCAGGGTGAATGCCGGGCTGTCGTCCTGCGCGGCCAGATTCCTCGCCGCATGGCGCTGGAGGAAGACGGGGGTTTCCGGGGATCGCGCCGATGCCGCGGGGCGACGCCCCGGCACTGACGCGCCCTCCACCCGGATCGGCACATTCGGCAATGCATTATTCCGGGCAGCGCCGGGCAGAGTCTGTCCGGTGCGCGGCGGCACCGGCAGCCCTTTGACCTGGGGACGAAATGGGGGCACCCCGTTGAAAAGATCGCGCCGTTCGCCTCCGGGTGGCGATGTCTCCGCCGCACCGCTGGTCGCATCGGGAAGCTGGATCTGCGGATTGGAACGAAAGGCGGGCGCGGTCTGTCCGGATGCTTGTGCGATGGCACACAGCATCAGCATCAGCCGGGCGAACCCGCGGGATGAGCCGGCCTTGGAGCGCAATTGCACCAGGGTTTCATCCTGTCTCCGATGCGCATAGTCAAACGCAGAGTGCGGGCCGTCCAATGCCCGACGGGACTAGCTATGGTTCCTTTTGGTTTGACAGTCGCAGACCCACGCGACACGTGTCCGTGCGTGGGATCGATTTCAACCTTTGTCCGCTGCGCGCTTCTGCTCTGCGTATCATTGATGGGCGGAGGCTGCGCCGTGCGTCCGGGATCGGAACCGGAGATTCCGCCGCGGAACATCGCGACGCCGCCTTCCCTGTCTGGCCGGCAGTATAAGATCGAGCCGGGCGATCTGCTGATGATCACATTCGCGGGCGAGGCCGACTACAACCAGCAGGTGCGGGTGGACTGGGATGGCCGCATCAGCCTTTCCTACCTCGGGCACGGCACCCGGCCGGAGATGCGGGCGGCGGGTCTGGATGTCTCGACCCTGGCGAATCGCATCGGAGCCTATGCGAGGGAAAATGAGATCCTCGTGAATCCGAAGGTCCAGGTGCTCGTGGCGGAATATGCGGGCCAGACATTTGTGCTGCTCGGCCAGGTGACCCAGCCGGGCCGGTACGCATTTCCGCGAGGGCAGCAGCCGCGGCTGGATCTGCTGGAGGCGATCGCGCTGGGCGGCGGCTACACGCGGCTCGCGCGCCAGTCCGAGATTCTGATCCGGCGCGGCACGAAGGTTTACAAATTGGATCTGCGGAAACTCGCGACGGAATCCGGCACGCCGCGCTTCACGGTGGTGCCGGGCGATGTGATTACCGTCCCGGAGCGGATGTTCTGATCGCGCCCGCGGGAGCCGCTACGTGATCATCCGGCGTGGGGCGCGGTTGAAGATGAATCCCAACGGTGCCCGGCCGACACTTTCCAGCAACTGCGAGGCACGCGAGGCCGCGCTGACGGATGTCTTTGCGGATCGCAAGACGATGCATGCAGCGCTGGCAAACCGGGCGAGGAACAAGGTTTCACTCGCGATATTGAGCGGCGCGGAATCGATGACGACGTGGCCATATTCCGCAGCCGCACGGCGGAGGAGATCGCCGCAGGCCGTGCCGGAAAACAATGCGGAGATCTGGGCCGGTGCCGGCCCCGCGACGAGCACGAACAGATTCTCCACCTTTGTGGGGACAACGGCGGCGGCAAGATCGCTCCGGCCCGCGAGGCAGTCGGCAAGCCCGGCGGATCCTTCGGGACTCGAGAAGAGCCGGCCGATCGCGGGATTTCTCAGGTCGGCATCGATCAGCAATGTCCTCGCGCCACTCTGCGCGAGGGCGATGGCGTAGGCTGCGGCGCAAGAGGTATTGCCGTCTCCCTTTGCGGTGGCGGTGAACAGGACGATCTGCTTTCCGACCGCGTCATCACTGGCCGCCGTGGATGCGACGAGAAAACGGAATGCCTCAGCCGCCTGGGAGCGGGGAGCCTTGATGCAGGGAATCTGGCTGGCGTCGCCCTTCAGGCCGGGCATGTGTGGAATCAGACCCAGACCCGGCATCCCCAGCACCCGCGCGGCCTGATCGGGCAACAGGAACGTGGGGCGCCTCAGGTATCCGCCGATCACGCCACCGAGCCCCACAGCGCCGCCGCCAAACAGCCCGAGTGCAATCCAGATCAGCTTTTTGCGCGACCCCGGCGCCTCGGGCAGCATGGGTGGCTCGACGAGACGCAGATTGGTCTGGCTCATGTTCTGGATGATCCCGGTCTCCTTGAGCCGCTTGAGCACTGCGGCGAAGAGTGCGCGATCGGATTCCACCTCGCGGCTCAGCACGTCGTACTGGGTGGCCTTTTTGTTGAGATCGAGCGCGAGCTGCTCCTGGTCCGCCAGTCTCTTCTCCGCCATCTCCTGGGCGAAGCGCGCAGCCTCATGCTTCGCGCGGAGCGAGTCGGCGGCATTGAACACCGTCGCATCGAGCGTCGCCCGGACCTGCTGCACCTGCCGCTCGGCCTGGGCGTATGCGGGATTCTCCGGGCCATAGCGCTGGCGGAGCACGGCAAATGCGGCCTCCTTTTCCGTGAGGACCCGCTGCACATCGAGGACGGACTGCGCATTGGCGATGCTCCCGATCGCGAGCAGCTTGTCCGGCTGCCGTCCGATTTTCTCGACTTGGACGAAGTCGGACTCCAGGGCGACGGCGTCATTCTGCACCTGAGCCACCCGCATGTTCAGATCCTTCAGGCGCTCGACGACGATGTTCTGCTTTTCCTCCAGCGAGACCGCGCGGTTCTTCTCCCGATAATCCTGAAGGGCCTGCTCGGTGTCTTCGAGCTTGCGCTTCAGGCGGTCCGCTTCCTCGACGAGCATCTTGCCCGCCTCCTTGGAGGGGTTCACGCGCCACTCGGCGTTCTGGGTCGCATACTCATCGATCAGCGAGCGCACCAGCGTCTGCGCCATTTTGGGGTCCCCCTGCTGGATCACGATATCGATCAGCCTCGTGCCCCGGCGCAGCTTTACGGTCACGCTGTTCAACAGCCCTTCAATCATGTCGCGCTGGCTCACGGGCTTCCCCGTCAGCCTGTGCAGCAGGCCGGGTTTGAAATATCCGGGCTTCTCGTCGAGCTTGTTCGCGCGGATCACACGCCAGATCAGATTGCTGGTGCATAGCTGCCCTTCGACTGTCTTCAGATCCTCGGGCAGCCGGAAATCCTCCTTGTTGACATCCTGGATCGCTATCACCGAAGGGTTCTCTTCCTCGACTTGGACAGTCGCCATGGCCTCGAAACTATCCGGCCGCACAGCGACGTAAACTGCGCCGAGCAGCAAGCCCGCGATGGCGCAGACGACGACCCGTCTGGCTCCCTGTCGTATTAGCTCAAAGAAGACCTGCAGGTCGAATGAGGCACCGTCGTCCGTTTCTGCTCCGGGTGTTTGGCTGCTGTTAGTCTTCATTTGGCGACCGCGCGCTCAGCCAGTGCACCAGTCCATGCCGAGCAGCGGTGCCTGCAATACGGAATCCAGATGCCGAATGTCAATCCCGGCATCCGTGACCGCAGAGACAGCCACCCGTTCATACGCCGTTTGTCCGGTGGGAGAAAGTCAGGAACATGATCTGGAAGTCGAGCCAGAGGCTCCAGTTTTCCAGATAGTAAAGGTCGCACCGGATGCGTTCGGACAGGTCGGTGTCCCCACGCAGGCCGTTGACTGCGGCCCAGCCCGTCATGCCCGGCTTGCTCCAATAGCGTGCGCTGTAGTGCGGGATTTCGCCGCTGAGTTTCTCCGAATGAAAGATCCGCTCCGGACGCGGGCCGACGAGGCTCATCTCGCCTTTGAGCACATTCCAAAACTGCGGCGTCTCATCGATATTCCACCGGCGCATGAAGGCCCCCACTTTCAAAAGCCGCGGATCGTTCTTCGGCGTGGATTGCTGGAGGTTGTCCGTCTGATCCGCGTCCAGCCGCATGCTGCGAATCTTGAACATGTCGAAAGCCACCCCGCCCCGGCGCACCCGGCGCTGCCGGTAGAATATCGGCCCGGGTGATTCCAAGTAAACAAAAGCCGCAAAAAAGGCGATGATCGGCGCGGACAGGATCAGGCCGATGATGGAGCCAAAAATATCCACGGCCCGCTTGAGGATCTGGTTCACCGGACGGTCGAGCGGCAGTTGCGAGATGCCCAGGATCGGGATGCCGCTGATGGTCTGCAGGCTGAGGCCGCTCACCAGAATCTGAAAATAGGAGGGGATCACTTTCATCTGCACCAGCTCCCTTTCACAGATGGTCGCAAGGTCATCGATTTCCGTCATCGACGCCGTGCGATCCGCCAGCATCACGATGTCGATGCACTTTGCCCGGAGCATGTTCACGATGTCCCGGAACGCCGCGATGTGCGGGATTTCAGCCGGCGGATCCTTCTCATAGTGCCCGCTGCCGGGCGGGATGCAGCCTACGACCGTGTAAGCGTGGGAAGGATCACTGGTGACAAATTTCGTGAGCCGCTCCGACATTTCATTCCAGCCGACGAACAGGATCCGCTCACGGAGATGCCGCGAGAACCTGTCAAACGAGGCGACCCAGTGGAGCAGTGCCCGCCAGAACAGGAGGGCAAATGCCAGGCCGGCGGCGGCGATGCCGATATAGGTCCACGGAAGGGAGAGGGGAAAGATGAAGACCCTCGTCACCACCAGCATGCCGACAAACCACAAGGAGCAACCCTTGATGACCAGAAAGGAGACCTGCCGGTAGCGAAGCAAATGGGATGCATGATGCACCCCGTAGTGCGCGAGCAGGAACACGAGCGACAAGCCGGAGATGCCTATGTAAGGCAGATAATCCGCCCGGGAGAGACCGGGAAGCGGCGCAGTGCCGCCAAGCGGATTCACCCTGAAGCGCAGCCAGAAGGCAACGGCCAGCACACCTAATACGATCACCACATCCCCGACGAAGCTAATGGCCGAGAAACGCCAGGCAATGGACTTATTGACCTCGGCAGTCTCCTCGGACGTGCGGGACCGCGATAGCGACAACAGCTCTTCAGCGAGACGGCTCATGGTGGTTTCTTGGGAGGCGGAGTCCGCAACGAAGTTGACGGAAGCTTTGCGCGACTTCAGTGAATTGAGCGTGGGACGGCACGGCAAGCACATTTCTGGCATCCGGAGAAGGGCCACACCCGGATGACTCTCCTCGCTCAAGGTGTGGCTTGACCCTGCCCCGCTCTCCCTCGCATATCACAGATTGCTCTCACTCTGGATCATGGCTGGCCCGCTATCGACGTCATGTCTCTGCAACGCGGTTGCCGCGGCGGCGGTTCTGTCGCCAGATGCGGAGGGCATCCGATGAATCTCCGGAAAATGGCCGCACTCTGCCGCGGAAAGCTGGTGCAGAATGCCATCGCGCTCTACGGCGTGACCTTTGCGAATGCGATCCTCCCGCTGGTGATGGTGCCGTATCTTGCACGGGTGCTCGGGCCGGACGCTTGGGGGATGGTCCTCTTTGCGCAGACCGTCGCAGTCTGGCCTGCGATGCTCGTGGAATTTGGCTTTGTCTATTCCGCCACGCGCGAGGTCGCGCGGCACGCGAATGACCCTGAGAAACTCCGCGCGATCGTGGGCGAAGTCATGGCCTGCAAGATCGGGCTGGGTCTCCTCGGCGCGGCGACCGGGATCATTTTCTGGCTCGCTGTGCCGGCATTCCAGCGGAATCCCGTCATCCTCGCCGGCGCGATTTGGCTCGCGATTGCGCAGGGGTTCAGCCCGCTGTGGTATTTCCAAGGGATTCAGCGGATGGGCCTGGCGGCGTCGATCGAGGTCGTGTGCCGCCTGCTGTTCACGATCAGTGTGTTCTTTCTCATCAAGCATCCGGAGGATGCCACGCGCGTGGTCCTTTATCAGGCGATGAGCATCACGCTATCACTGGGGATCTCGCTGTTCCTGATGCACCGCTCCGTCCGCCTCACGGTCTGCGGCTTCGCGCGGGCTGCGCGGACGCTGCGCGAGGCGTGGCATTTTTTTCTCTTCGTCGCCGTCATCACGCTCTATGCGAAGGCGAACGGCTTCATCCTCGGCCTGATGATTGCGCCGGCCGTGGTCAGCTTCTACGGCGGGCCGGAGCGGCTGATGCGCGGCTTCCTCACCTTTACAGGGCCGATCAATCAGGTGCTCTATCCGCATCTGGCGCATCTCGTGAAGCACGACCTCCCCGAGGCGCGGAGGACGGTGCGCAAAGGAACGATCTGGCTCGGGGCGATCGGTCTGCTCCTCGGTCTCACGCTCACCCTCGGGGCACCGTGGCTGGTGCGGCTGCTTTTCGGTCCAGGCTATGATCGGGCGATCCCGGTGCTCCGTGTGCTGGGATTGGTGTGCCCATTTTCCGCACTCAATGGCGTGCTCGGCATCCGCTGGATGTTCCCCCTCGGCCATGAACGCATCTACAACCGCATCGTGATGGGCGGCGCGGTGATCGATGTCGCCCTCGTGCTGGCGCTCACGCCATGGCTAAAGGAACTCGGCGCGGCCGTCGCGCTTCTCACCACAGAGATGTCGATCACCGCCGCCGTGTTTTTCGTGCTCTGGAAAATGAAGCTCAGCCCCTTCCAAGATTCCGCGATCGCAAAATCTTCCGGCCCGTGACCGCGGGCCGAGCGCCACTTCACGGCGCGGGTTCCGCGGGCCAGGAGGAAGCGACGAAAAAATCCGGGAACTCCGCGGTGAAATATTCGCGGAGCGCACGGCGGAATTCCGCGGGGCGCAGGTGGGCGACGTTCGCGCGGCAGGCCCCGGGCGGAAAAGGCGGGAGCTTTCCGAAGTGCTCGATCGCGGCGACAAGGGCCTCGGGAGTCTGCTCGTGGAAAAACACGCCACTCACTCCGTCCTTCACCGTCTCCAGCGCGCCGCCCTGCGCGAACGCGATCACCGGCGCGCCCGCCGCCTGCGCCTCGCATGGTGCGATGCCGAAGTCTTCGATCCCCGGAAAAATAAAAGCGCGGCAGGTTTCAAGATGCTGCCTGAGCACGGCAAAGGACTGTCTCCCGAGGAAGGTCACATTCTCCGGCGCGCTGCCGCGCAATGCGGCCATCTCGGAGCCGTCGCCGATGATCACCAGCCGGAGTCCGTTGCGCCGGAACGCCTCCACGGCGAGATCCACGCGCTTGTAGGGTGTGATCTCGGAGACGAGCAGGAAGAAATCCTCGCGTGGCCGGTCCGGGGAGAAATCATCCACGGACACCGGCGGAGGGATGACCACCGACTCGCGCCCGTAAATCCGGCGGATGCGCTCGCGGACGAAGGCGGAATTCGCGATGAAATGGGTCACCTTCCTCGCACCCGCGAGATCAAACCGGCGCGCCGACGGCAGCACGCGCCGGAAGATGAACCGCCCCAGCATTCCGATCCCTGCGCTGCCTTTCAGATAGGTCTCGTGGAGATCCCAGAGGTAGCGCGGCGGCGAGTGGCAATAGCACACGTGCGGGACGCCCTCGGGCACGCCGAGCCCTTTGATCATGCTCGCGTCGGAACTGAAGACCAGACGCGTATCCGGCGCCACGCGCATGCGCGGGATGGCATATTCGAAAAGCGGCAGCAGTTTCTTATAGTGCCTCGTCGCACCCGGCAGGCGCTGGAGGAATGAAGGGATGATGCGGTGCGAGGTGATCCGCTCGGTGAGCCGATCGACCTGCGCGACGAGCGTGTGAATGGGCGCATCTGGAAAGAGCGCGCACATTTCCTCAAGCACGCGCTCGCCGCCGCGCATGCTGACCAGCCAGTGATGAGCCAGCGCGATTTTGCTCATGTGCGGGCGGGCGATCCGGTCGCGGTGGTTTCGCCGCGCCATCCATCCAGCGAACGCGAGAGGGCCCCGTGCAAGGCCGTGGCAAATCGCTCGCGGGTGAATTCCGCGGAGCGTCTCAAGGCGCGGAGGCGATGCAGTGCGGCATCGCCGGCGCTCTGCCCGACCGCGTGGATGGCCCGCGCCCATTCCTCCGGGCTGCCGAGATCGAGGCCGATGCCCGCTTCGCCCGCGGTCTCCCGCATCGCTGTGTGGCGGTGGTAAAAGACGACGCAGCCGTGGTTCATGCCTTCGAGCAGCGGCAGGCTGAACCCTTCTTCCGCCGAGGGGAGCAGGATGCCCCACGTCGTCCCGTACATCTGCGCGAGTTCGGCATCGGTCACGCGTCCGCGGAGGCACACGCCCTCGGGCAGCGGAGCATCCCGCAGTGAGGACGCGTCGCCGACGATGTGCAGCTTCCAGGCATTGCCGGAAAGTTCCTGCAATGCACCGAAGGCACGGAGGGCAAAGGGGATATTCTTGTGGCGAAACCGGCTGGCAAAAAGCAGCAGGCTGCGCGTGTCTTTTTCCACACCGGCGCCTCCGGGCGCGGCGACATATCCGGATGGAACGACGTGGACCCGATCCCGCATGCACGGATGATGGCGGAGGATTTCCGCGCGCGAATATTCAGAGACTGTCCACACGGCCTGCGCCCGGCGCATCCGCGCGCCCAGAAACACCCGGACGTAGAGCGACGGCGCACCGAGCCACACTTTGCGCGGAATCAAATCGTGGACGGTGATGAGGTACGGCTTGCGCACGCCGAAGGGCATGAAGTAGGTCGGCGAGAGCACCGCGTCGGCGTCGCATGCATTCATGAGCGCGGCCACTGCACGCTGTCGGCGAAAATCGTACGGGGCGATCGGCGTGCGGATGATTTGCCGATCTTCGAGCCGCGCATCGAGTTGTTCATCCGGGCCGGCGAGCACTTGCAGTTCTCCACCGGATGCACTGTCCAGCAGCTCGCGCAGGAAATTCGCCGCGACGATCTGGATGCCGGTCTTCGGCTGGCTGAGGCAGCGCAGATCGAGGAGGAGTCTCACGCGGCAGCCTCCTCCCCGGAACGGGTCGCATTTTTTCCCGTCGCCGCGGGCAGGACACCATGCACCCGGCGTCTCGACGCAAAGGCCTCCTTGAACAGCATCACCGCGAGAGGCACCCCGAAGCCGATCACGAGCAGGGCGATGATGATGCCTTGAAGGAAGAGGTAGATGCGCCAGACCTCCGCATAGGCGTAAAGCAAGGCGCACCCCACGAGGGCGAAGTGGTTGTCCCACTGGTGCCGGAGCAGCCCGATGATGAGTGCCGCGCCGAATGAAGTCAGCGCCATCAGGAAAAAGGACCACGTCCCGCACACCTCGACCACTTCGAGAAATGCCGAGTTTGTCCCCAGTTCAGCCTCGATATCGGTATAGACGATGGACTCCATCCCGCGCGCGATCGGCCCGTAGTACTGTCCCGCGGCGAGGCCACCCTGGAACGGCGCACCCACGTAGGCGACGATCTCCGATACGCCCGACGCGAGGAAACCACCCGAGAAGCGATTCTCGTAGAAGCTCTTGTTGCGGCTCATGTTCAGCAGGCTGAGGGCACCGAAAAGGGCGGCGCCGCCGAGCAGGATTCGCATCCACGGGATGCGGACCGGCGGATTGTTTTTGATGAAAAGCACCGAGGCCGTGAAGACCGAGGCGATGAGGGAAAGCCGGCTCGAAATCAGCGTGACCGCGCAGAGCGCCATGAGATTCGCGATCTCCCAGATGCCTCTCGAGATGCCGGTGAGCAGTCGGTAAATCGCCAGGCCCGCGCTGAAGATCACCACGTAGCGAAGTGACGCCGGCCCGACGGAGTAGTCCTCGTAGAGCGCGTATTTCAACTGATTGGCCTGGCCCTCGCCGACGATCTTGGTGATTTCACCAAAGCCCACCAGGGAGCCTGCGCGGATAAATGCGTAGCCGGCTCCCGCTGCGCCGATGATCGAGATCACCCGGTAGGTGAACGCATCGTCCAGCCCCACCGTCCATCGCGCGTTTCGCCCGGAGGGCGCAAGGGCACGGCCCAGCCGTTCCCCGAGAAATGCGCAGACGATGATCATGCCGTACCAGAGGCCCACCATGATCCCGCCCTCGCTGAGGAGCGGCAGCGGGTGGTTGAAGCCTTTGCGCAGGACACCGAAGCCCGGCACGCACCACGCGACAAAGCTGAACAGCGTCGGCACGACCACGGCGCCGATCGGCGAGGCCAGTCCCCGGATCATCTCGCTGAATTTCACGACGCGCTCCCTCCGGTGCCGCAGGCCCACGGCACTTGCGTAAAATTCAGCGCGGCCTCGGCGATGTAGGTCTCGCGAGGCAGGGCTGGCGACGGCGGATCGCGGAACAGCCGGTCGAGGACCTGTTCCACCGCAGCCGGGTCCGCGCTCCCCGCCCCGATGCGCAATGCAGCGGACTGGCCGAGGTCATCGAGGAGATCCGTGCATTTGCGATGGTACTCGATGAGCGTGAAAGGAACGCCGCAGAGATACGCGGTGATGGCCCCGTGCAGCCGGACGCTCAGCACCGCGGCGCAGGAAGCCAGCCCATGCCAGCAGCCGAGAAGATTTTCCCTGGCGCTGATCACTTCCACTTCCGCACCCTGCCGCCCGAGGCGCGCGGCGAGTTCGCCGGAGAATTTCTCGTCGCCGGAATGGGGATGGGTGTTCAGGCAAAAGATCCGCACAGGCACCCGCTCACGCTTCACGAAACGCTCCAGGCCTTCGCACAGCGCCGCGTTGCGCCGCTCCTCGACTGCGGTGTCGCCGCCCGTGAGCCGCTCGTAGTGGCAGACGGAAATCCCCAGCACCCGGCGCGGCTGCGCAGGGACCGCCGTGCGCGGTGCGCCACCATCGGGAAGGAGCAGTGGCAGCGCGCCCACCAGGTCCCGCGCCAGCAGCGGCTTCACCGGCACATCCATCTTCTCCAGCAGGTCCAGCGACTTGCGATCGCGCACGGAGAAGTAGGTGAATTTTCGCAGGAACCGCGCGGCCTCGGCCTCATCGGCGGCATCGGAAAACGGCCCGATCGAGACGCCGATCGCGGCGAACTTCGTCACATTCCGCTCGGCGGCGATGCGCTGGAATTTTTTCAGGATGCTGCTGTAGGAAAGCGTGGAGCCACCGGCATACAGCAGCATGTCCCGCCGCAGCATCGCCCATGCGAGAAAAGCGAGCCGGCTCGCATTTACGAAAAGCCCCGGCGCGGTGTAGATCGTCGCGGGAAACCACGAGGGAACGCGGTACTCCGCCTCGATGCCCGGCACCGGCGGGCCGAGGATGTCCACGGGATGCGCGCTCCACCAGCGGCGCGCGGCGAGCACCGTCGTCAGATTGAACAGCTCGTCGCCGTAATTGGCGAAGCCGTAATATCCATTCAGGGTGATGCGCATCGGGATTTGGCCCTCACGCGGATGCTACGCCCTTTTGCGCCGCACACTCAAGACGAACGGGGCGGCACCTCCTCTTCATTCAGCGACCTCCATGGGCAGGAGCCCCGGCCGCATGCCGGAACTCGTTCCACGAACGAAAGGCGCCGACCAGCCTGCCTTGGATCGCCTTCAGATAGAATCTGCAACGCTCCGGCTTGCCCGTGCAGAGGTAGAGCGCGACGGCCACCGCGGCGCGGGCCTGGAAATTCAGGAACCGCAACGCCGCGCCCGGCCGACGGTAAAGGCGAACATGCTTCACCGCGAGGCGGCCAAATCCCTTTCCGTAATTATACGCCCGCGCCCGCTCCGCCTCGTCGTATCGCCGGACCTTCCAGGGGTGGTAAAAAAGCAGCGTGGCATCGTAAAAGAGCCGCTTCTTCAGATACAGGGCGCGGAGCACAAAGTCGGCGCCTTCCTCCGCGCCGTAAAATGTGCCGACACCGAGATTCTCATCGAGCAGCCCCACGGCATCGAAGAGCGGCCTCCTCAGGAACATCGTGAACTCGACGGACGTCCGGTACAGATTCCACGGAGTCACCCACTGGCTGGCGGTGTCAAATTTCGTGCCGGAACTTTCCCCCGAGACCGGGTCGATGGCGCGGCCGAAAAGTCCGTCCAGCGCCGGCTCTTCGCGGAGACGGATCGCGACGCGCTCCAGCAGTCCCGGCGTGAGCTCGCAGTCGTCGTCCGGGAAATTGATGATCGCTCCCTCCGCAAAACCGAGCCCGTGATTCCTCGCGCGGGCGGCGCCTTTCGCCTCGGTCTTCAGGTGCATCAGCGGCATCCGGCGCGCGAAGTCGCGGCAGATTTCATCGAGCAGATCGCCAGGGTTCTGATCGACGATGATGACTTCATAGTCGCGGCAGGATTGCGCCTCGATGGATGCGAGCAGCCGGGCCACGTCCTCTCGGCGGCCCAGCGTCGGAACGATCAGGCTGAACAATACGTCTTTGCCACCGTTCATGGTTGTTTGCTGTGGGGGCGGCCAAAGGACGGGGCGCGGGAATCTCCCGCAGGCGCATCAAAAGCCGAGGTGTTTGTCGATGAACTTGACGATCGCTTCGGTGCTCGCGGGCTTCGCGAGGAAAGGATACCCGCCCATCACCCCGCCGTGCTCGTCCACCTCGGATTTGCGGACAGTCGCGGTCAGGAAGACGATCGGGACTTTGGCCAGCGCGGGGTGATCCTTGAGCGCAGCCGCGACGTCGCCGCCGTCCATGTCCGGCATGATCACGTCCAGGACGATGATGTCCGGCCGGAACTCGATCGCCGCATCCACCACGAGCTTGGAATCATTTTCAGCCCTGACCTCAAATTTTCCCGTCTGCTCAAGGGTCATCCGGAGCAGGCGTGTCGTCACCTTCTCGTCATCGACAACCAAGACGCGGCTACGCTTGATACTCATGAGATTTTTTTACGCCGCGCGCCCCGGTGTGTCAATCGGCGTCACCGCCGGCATTTCCTGCTCCGCGCATCCGCGGAAGGTGATCCTCGCCGTCGCGCCGCCGCCGGCATGGTTGAAAAGCTGGAGCGTGCCGCCGTGGAGTTCGATGATCTTCTTCGACACGGTCAGTCCGAGCCCGGTCCCCTGCCCGTTCGGCTTGGTCGTGAAAAACGGATCGAAAATGCGCGCAAGCTTGTCCTCCGGGATTCCCCGCCCCGAGTCGGTGATCTCCATCACGGCGAGGGCGTCTCCGGCACGAATCATTCCATTTTCAAAGACCACGTCCTCGCTCCCGCCGGCACGCGCCGGCTCGCAATGGGTCTTCACCGTCACCCTGCCGCCACTCGGCATGGCGTGCATGGCGTTGCCGAAAAGGTTGATCAGCACCTGCTCGACCTTCGTCCGATCCAGTGCCACGCGCGGCAGATTGCCGGCCATGTCCTTTTCGATGGTGACGTGATTCTTGATCAGTTCGAGCCGCAGCAGCAGCAGGGCGCTCTCGAGCGCCTCGTTCAGATCCTCCACATGGAGATCCAGTTCGTTCGGAGCCGCGTATTCGAGCATGCCGCGCAGGATCTTGTCCATCCGCATCACGGCACCGCGCATGTCGCCGAGCACCTCAGCCCACGTCGTCTCCGTGTCAGGGATCGCATGTTGCAGAAACTCCGTCCCCAGCAGGAGCTGGTTGAGGGGATTCTTCACCTCATGCGCGATCCCGGCCGAGAGTTTTCCGAGCGACTCGAGCTTCTCGGCGTGGATGAGCAGCATCTGGGTCTCCCGGAGTTCCGTGTTGGATCGCTTGAGTTCATCCACGACCTTTCGCAGCTCCTGCTCGCTTTGTTCCCGGGCCGCCTCCGCTGCCTTGCGCTTGGTGATGTCCCGGCTCAGGCACACGAGGCCCGCGACACGCGCGTCGGTATTCCGGAGCGGGATCTTGCTCGTCGCGAGCCAGCCCTTCTCGCCGTGCGGCCGATCCACCGTCGGCTCCTCCCGCTCGAGCGACGGGCGGTTCGCGCGGATCACCGCGAGATCGTCCATTTGGTAAGCCGCCGCGATTTCCGGCGGGAAAAGGTCGAACACCGTCTTCCCGATGATTTCAACCGGGTCCTCCGCGCCCATGAAATTGAGATGCGCCGCATTGTTCACGATGTAGCGCCCCTGCAGATCCTTCACGTAGATGTGATCGGGCAGGTTGTCGATGATCGCGCGCAGCAGATTCCGCTCTTCGGCGAGACGGTTCTCGGCGAGCACGCGCTGGGTGATATCGCGGATGACCAGGCCAAAAAATCGCGCCCCCCCCGCCAGCCACGTGCTGATCGAAATCTCCACCGGGAATTCGCTGCCGCCTGCGCTCAGCCCGAACAACTGGCCCGCCCCGGCAAGGAGGTTGCCCGACATTCCAGACCTCAGGCGTTCCATCTCCTCCGCAAGCTGGCTCCGATTTCTTTCGACGATCAGATCCGTCACCGGCCTGCCCATGATCTCCTCGCCCGCGCAGCCGAACATGAAGCGTGCGCCGCTGTTCCACGAGGCGATGTTCCCCGCGGCATCGGCCGCGATGATGGTATCCGCCGCAGCCTCGGTGATGGAACGGAACCTCAGTTCGGACTCCGCCAGCGCCTCCTGGACTCGCACACGCTCGATGGCGTGGGAAATCGACCTCTGCAGCAGCGCCGCGGTCATCTCATCCTTCGGGAGAAAATCCGCCGCCCCTGCCGCCACCACCTGCTGGTCGAGCATGGGATCCGCAAACCCGGTCAGGATGATCAGCGGAAACCGGCAGCCGACCTCTTTTGCCGCGTGCAGCAAGTCCAGGCCCGTGTAGTTTCCCAGCCGGAAATCGAGCAGCGCCGCATCATACGGATTCCGCAATTGCTCGAGGGCGAGCTCGTACGAGGGAGCCCAGGTCAGGTCGAAGCGATGTCCATTCCCCCCTCCGAGCAACTGCTCGACCAGATGAAAATCCGTCCTGCTGTCATCCACCATCAAGACCTTGATATTCTTGCGTTCCATATTTGGACTTTTGGGAGGTTTGAAGATCCGGTCGCATGATTGAACAATAATCTCACGCCATGCAAGCCTAACGAAGCGAGGGCAGGAATGCTTTCATCGCCTCACTCACGCCGCCGCATCCCGGCAGCGGGACCATGGACGGGCAGGAGTCGCCGCGAACGTTTTCCGGCAACGGAACGTTTACCTCTAAGAATCGGCTCCTCCGCACGGTTGGCGGTGCGTGGATTCAAACAACCAGCGCAGACATTTTCAGGCCTCCCGCACGGTGGCGTCCCTCACGGCTGCCGCGATGCTGTTCGCGGGAGCCGCCCGCGCACTGGCGGAAGAGGCAAAGGCCGAGCATCCCGGCGCGAAGGTGTATCGCCAGATGTGTGCGGAGTGCCACGGCAAGAAGGGCGAGGGCGTGGCCGGCAAGCATGACGAACCGCTGATCGGGCGCCGCAATGTCCCGGCGCTCGCGAAGTATATCGCGAAGTCCATGCCCGAGGACAAGGAGGGCACCTGCACCGGCAAGGATGCGGACGATGTCGCGGCCTATATTTTCGACGCGTTCTATTCGCCGACTGCGCAATTGCGGAACCATCCCGTGCGCGAGGATCTGTCGCGGCTCACGGTCGAGCAGCATCAGAATTCCGTCGCGGATTTGATGGGGCGCTTTCAGGGCGGGTTTGATCGGCCCTTTGGAAAAACACACGGGCTGAAGGCACGCTACAGCGGGCGCTTCCCGGTGATCATCGGCCCGATCCTGAAGCCGCGGGGCGACGCCGAGCGCGCGGAGCGAAATCGCAAGGAGCGCACCAGCTATGAGCAGGTGGACAAGGTGATCTCGTTCCACTTTGGCACGGAAAGCCCCGACGTGAACCGGCTGCGCCCGGATGATTTCACGACGCGCTGGGAAGGCTCCGTCTTCGCGCCGGAGACGGGCATGTATGAGTTCATCGTGAAGACGGAAAACGGCGTGCGCCTCTATGTGAACAATCCGCGCGAGCCGCTGATTGATGCGTGGGTGACGCCGGGACCGAACGTGCGCGAGGAAAAGAAGAGCATCTTTTTGCTCGGCGGGCGCGCGTATCCGATTTCGCTGGAGCATCTGAAATTTCAGGAAAAGAGCGCGTCCGTGGAACTGCACTGGAAGCCGCCGCATGGCCGTCAGGAACTCGTGCCGGAGGCGATGCTGGAGCCGCAGGGCCGCGCGACGACGATGGTCGTGAAGACGCAGTTCCCCGCGGATGATCGCAGCGACGGCTACGAGCGCGGGACCACGATCTCGAAGGAATGGGATCAGGCGACGACGCAGGGTGCGGTCGAAGTGATGCTGTATGTCGAGGCGAACCTGGACAGCTTTGCGGGGAGCAAATCCGGCGCGCAGGATCGCGCGGCGAAGCTGAAGGAATTCTCGAAGCGTTTTGTTGAGGCGGCGTTCCGGCGTCCGCTCGACGAGGAGCAGCGGAAGCTTTTCGTGGATCAGCATTTTGAAAAGGCGCGCACGCCCGAAATCGCGGTGAAGCGCGTGGTGCTGCTCGCGCTGAATTCGCCGCACTTCCTGTATCCCGAGCTGGCGAACGACGGGAAGACGGACGACTTCGCCGCGGCATCGCAGCTTGCGCTCACGCTCTGGGATTCGATCCCCGACTCGCTGCTCGCGCGCTCTGCCGCCGAGGGCAAGCTGAAGACGCGCGATCAGATCGCCGCCGCGTCGCGCCGCATGGTCGCCGACCCGCGTGCGAAGGCAAAGCTGCGGGGATTTTTCCAGCACTGGCTGGAGCTGGAGCGCGCGGACAATTCGCAGAAGGATCCGAAGGCTTTCCCCGGATTCGACCAGACGATGCTCGCGGACTTGCGCGAGTCGCTGTGGCGTTTCCTGGAGGAGACCGTGTGGAGCGACGCGTCGGACTACCGGCAGCTCATCACCGCCGACTATCTGTGGCTGAATGAGCGGCTCGGAAAATATTACGGCAAGGACGTGAAGGGCTCGGATTTTCAGCGCGTGAGCTTCGACCCCAAGCAGCGCAACGGCATCATCACGCACCCGTATCTGCTCGCGCTGCACAGCTACAGCCGCGCGTCGTCGCCGATTCACCGCGGGGTTTTTCTCAGCCGCAGTGTCGTCGGCCTTTCGCTGAAAAATCCTTCGGTCGCCGCGTCGTTCGACAACCAGAAATTTGATCCGTCACTGACGATGCGCGAGAAAGTCACGCAGCTCACGAGCACCGGGGCCTGCGCCTCCTGCCACTCGGTGATCAATCCGTTCGGCTTCAGCCTGGAGCATTACGATGCCGTGGGCCGCTGGCGCACGCAGGACAACAACAAGCCGGTGAACACCGTCGCGGAATTCGAGACCGACGACGGCCGCACGGTGAAACTCACCGGGCCGAAGGACATCGCCGACTACACCGTGGGCAGCGCGATTGCGCACCGCTCGTTTGTGCGGCAGCTCTTCTTCCACGTGGTGAAGCAGAACCCGCTCGCCTTCGGCGAACACGCTCTGGACGACCTTCGCGAGCAGTTTGAAAAGAACGGCTTCCACATCCAGAAGCTGCTCGGCGACATCGCGACTGTCGCGGCGCTGCACGCTCTTGCACCGCCGCCGCAGAAAGTCGCGGAAATTTCACCCGCAGCGCGCTAAGCTGCACTCTCACGGATCGATTCACACACTGCCATGATGCACCTCAACCGCCGCCAATTCCTCCGCAACCTCGGCGTCTCCGCCGCTGCAATGCCATTTCTCGCGGGCCTGCCGTCACTCACGGGCGCTCCGCTCCCGCAGCGCCGCCAGCGGCTCATCATCATGTTCTCGCCGAACGGCACGCTGCCCGACGAGTTCTGGCCCGAGGGCAAGGACGGGGCGCTGAATTTCAAATCCATCCTCGAGCCGCTCGCGCCGTTCAAGGATCGCACGCTCATGCTGAAGGGCGTCTTCAACAAAGTTCGCGGCGACGGCGACTCGCACATGCGCGGCATGAGCTGCCTGCTCACGGGTGCCGAGCTGATGCCCGGCAACATCATGGGCGGCGGCGGCAATCCCGCCGGCTGGGGTGGCGGGATCTCGATCGATCAGGAGATCAAAAAATTCCTCCAGGGCAAACCGGAGACAAAGACGCGATTTGGCTCGGTGGAATTTGGCGTCGCCGTGCCGAACCGCGCGGACCCGTGGACGCGCATGAGCTACCTCGGCGCGAACCAGCCTGTCGCGCCGCTTGATAATCCGTATCGGATGTTCGAGAAGCTCTACGGCCAGATGAAGGACAAGGACAGCCTCGTGAGCATCCTCGACGACGTGAACGCCGACCTGAAGCGCGTCTCCGCCAAGCTCAGCGCGCGCGACAAGCTGATGCTCGAACAACACATGACGCTCGTGCGCAGCCTTGAGCAGGAACTCAAGACCCCCGCCGACGCACACCTTGCGCACAAGATGCCTCCGCTCGATCCCGGCATCGAACTCGTGAACGACAACACGCCGCAGCTTTCGCGGATGCAGATCGATCTGCTCGTGAATGCGC
>JAYWEO010000162.1:0-7252 GCA_043779225.1 Prosthecobacter sp. | reverse complement strand
CCACGTAGCCCTTCGCATCCGGCGTGACTGTGAAATAAGTCATCGGGCACGCCGCGATCTTCCAAGGCGTGGAGCTGATGCGCGTGCGCACGGGCTTGCCGCCCCGGGCCGGATCCCAGAGTCCGAGCCAGATGTCGCGCTCGTTGTCCGTCTCCTCCCGGTAAAGCAGCGCGAGTCTGCCATCGGCGCCAAAGGCCGTGCTCGTCGTGCAGCATTTGCACGGATTCCACGCGGCATCCGCCTCGATGGGCTCGGAGAAAGTCGCGCCTCCGTCACTCGACACCATCGTGAAGATTTTTCCCGACAGGAAGCTGGCAACGACCGCCCCGCCCGATCCCGCAGCGATCGAAAACCCCTCGCTCGGCTTGTGATTGATATTCCGCACGGGGGTGAACGACTTCGCTCCCAGCGAAAGACTCACATAGAAAAAACCCCATTCCTCCTTTGGCAATTTGAGCTGCCACGCATTCGTCCCGAGCGCCACATGCACGCGCCCGTCCTTCCCGACAGCGAGATCCCACACGGTGAACTTGACGCCGGGCTTGCGCACCGCCGAGTCCACCATCGCGAGCGGTGCGCTGAAGGTGACTCCGCCATCGCGCGAGATCACATACTGCGGCCCGGCATCCGATTCGCCGACGACATGAATCGCGCCGTCCGCACCGGAACATGCCTTGATCACCTTCAGCGCGCCGGGAACGCGAACGGTGTTCACACGACTGGCGTCCTCCGCTGCCCGCGCAGGGAGAATTGACACGATGAAAACCATGCCGAGGAGCCAGAGAGCCGATTGGTATCTCGGAGCTGTGCGGGGCGTTGCCGGCGCGGTCTTGGAGGTGTTCATGATGTTCTCACGACACAACCCCACTGCCGCACAAACGGTGGGTTCAAATCGCGCGCTCATAAATCCGCTGAAAGACCTTGTCCGTCCCTTCGCTCGCGCGATTCGGATCGCAGATGGTGATGCCGTCGCTTCCGAAGCGCGCCGTGACGGTCGCCCCCTTCCCCTCCGCCATGTATTTGAAATTCAGATCCCGCACACGCGCCGCGGCGTCCACAATCGCGCAGGTGATGCGCGCCTCCTCGGCGGTCGGATACAGGTGCGCGACCGCATCTCGCGTCTCGCCTGCGAATTTCACACGGCACACGGCGACGAGGCCGACGGTGAGGCTGTCCACGCCGTAGCCGACATAGGCCTTGGTGCCATCATCCCGCACGACATCGCGCGTGAAATGGTTGTTCGACGTGCGTGAGCCGCCGCCCTTGCTCCACCAGCGAAAACCGCGGTATTGCTGGTCACTCTCCACTTTTCCATCCGCCCCGACGATCTCGTGTCCTTGGTTCACCGGCCCCTCGAAGTCGGGCGGCGTGATCCAGTTGTTGTGAAAGTTGATGCTCATGCCGTTGTCGAAATCCACGCGCACCTGCACGGCGTCGTAGGCATTGATGCCGTCGCGCACGAGACGCTTCTTTTGCCCGACGGCCGTGAGCGAGACGGGCTTTGATTTGTAGTACGAGAAAATCAGATCCGTCCAATGCGGGCCGACGTAGCTGAACGGGTCGCTCGACTCGACCCACTTGAATGTGCTCGTCGAAACCTCCAGCGGCTCTTCGAGGTACGCGGTCCCGTAAAGCGGTGCGCCGATGCGGTTCTGGATGTCGTCGCGAATCCGCAGATGATCGGGGTCGTAGCGCTTGTGCATGTCCACGGCGACGATGCAGTTCTTCGCACACGCGGCCTCGATGATCTGATCGGCCTCGTGCGTCGAGAGGCACATCGGCTTTTCCGTGAGCACATGCACACCCTTTGCGAGCGCGGCGAGGATCGGCTGCGTGTGCAGATGATCCGGCGTGGCCACGGCGAGCACGTCGAGGTCAGGAAAATCACGCAGGATGTCGTGCCACGGCTCGTCGCCGGAATAGCACTTCGGCGAATGCCCGGTCCATTCCGCAAACGCGGCGGCGGATTTTTCCGCGGACTTCTGCGAGCGCGTGGCGACGGCGACGAGATCGAATTTCACCGGCGCGAGTTCGCGGTTGAACTTGTCGAGCCCTACGCGAGCGAGCTGCCCGGCGATGCCGAAGCGCTGCAAGTCGGCATATGCGCGGAGGTGGACGTCGCCGCCAAACATGCCGGCGCCGACGAGGGCGATTTTTATCGTGGTTTCCATGTGCAGAGAAGTGCCCGCGTCTTACACTTCGCCTTTCACAAAATCACTGCCTTTCGTCGCGCCTGCGGCCTTCGACGAAGAGACGGATCTCAGTGGAGCTTCCAGAATCGCTCAGCCGCGTCAGTTGGTTGCCGAGATCGTTGAGCTGGCGAGCGGCTTGCGCGGTGCCCTGGATGGCGAGGAGCGCCTGCCGGGCGACATGGTCGATGTTTTTCATCGCATCGTTGATCTGCATCATGCCCTGCGCCTCCTGCTCGGCGGAAGCGACAATCTGCGCCGAAGTCTGCGCCACTTCGGAAAGGGCGGCGGCCAGTTGATTGATGGTCCTGTTGCTCAGGTCACCCACCTCCATGGCCCCGGACACTCCTGCGGTGACTCTTTCCATCGACTCGACCGCAGCACCCGTGGCTTTCAAAATCTGACCGAGGATTTGCCGGACTTGCGCGGTGCCGTTTCGAGACTGCCCGGCCATGACCTTGATCTCCTTGGCGATGACGGTGAATTCCTTTCCGCCCTCCCCTGCCTTGGCGGCTTCGATGGCGGCATTCACCGCCAGCAAGTGCGACTGCCTCGCGATGTCGTCCACGGTGGTGATGATGTCCGAGATGGCCTTTGTCTGCTGGACGAGGGCCATCATGTTTTGAGCTGTCTGTTCGACCTGCTTCCTGACTCCGTTCAACGCGGAAACAGATTCGTCCACGGCCTTGCGTCCGGCGTTGCCGATCTCGATCGTGCGCTGGACGGTCTTGCCGACGCCAGCCGCGCGGTTGGCTGCATCCCGGGCGGTGTGGGTCACCTCTTCCACTGTCGCCACGATCCGGGTGACCGCGTCCGCCTGCTTCTCGGCGCCGACGGCCTGCTCCCTCGTGCTGTTGAGCAGTTGCGTGCCCGTGCTGCCGAGCTGGCCGACCGCGGCGCGTGTGCTCCTGAGGATTTCGTCGATGCGTGCGCGCGACTGGGTTTCCGTCTGGATCGTGGTGCGCAGGGTGCCGACCATCCGCCAAAAATTGCGGGCGAGCCGGCCGACTTCACCGCCGCTGTTCAACACTGGCGTGAGTGCCTGCTCAGCCTGAGTGTCATCCACGTTGTCGGCGATGCGCGAGGCCGTCCTGGTGAGGACGCCGATTGGCCCGGCAATGGTGCGCACGATGAAAAAGCCGAAGGTTCCGACGAGCAGCGCGGTCAAAACGATCACGAGGATCGATGTCCGGACGACCCACCTGAACCGGGAGTCGGCCTCGCGATAGGCCGCCTGGGCCCCGTTGATCTTCAGCTTTTGCCACGCCTCCAATTCACCGATGGCGGCATCAAACTGCCAGGCTGCGGCCCCACTGGAATTGATGAAGGCCTCTTCCTGGTAGCCTTTGAGGGCGCGATCGACGGTGTAAGCGGTGAGCTTCTTGTAGTCTTCCCACGCTGCCCGAAACTTGCCGAAGGCGGCGCGTTCCATCGCGTCCATGCCATTGAGCGGCCATTGCTTGAACGTTTCATCAAGCTGGCGGCTCTTTTCCTCGCGCGCCGAGTTCAGCTTTTCCCGGAGCGCGCGATCCGGAGCCAGGACGATGGAGAGGGCCAGCTCGCGCACGCGATGGAGCGGGTCGCTGATCTCCTTGGCGCTCCGCTGAAAGTCCTGCGCGGTCGAGTTCACTTCCCTGACCCAGCCAAAGGTCGAGCGGGTATTGGCGATGCCATAGAGGCCCATGCCGACAAAGGTGATGATGGCGATGGCCACGAGGCACAGCAGCTTGAAGGAGATGCTCCAGTTTTTCATCGGCGATTGGGGTCAGGGAAATGCGGATCGGCAGGCATGTCAGCGGAGTCGGATGATCTGGACGGGCCTTCTCAGCGATTCGGGATACGGCCCCTGCCGGACGGACCAATGCTGGCCGGTGACCTGGATTTTCCACAGCGGCATGCAGGCCATCTTGTAAGGATGAATGACGACCTCCTTGTTCACGGCGAAGACATTGCCCGGCGCGGGGACCGCCAGCAGATAGCCATTCTCATAGGCGCGCCGCATGATTTTTTCGCAGACGGGGACGAACCCTGGCTCCGCGACCGCGGTGCGGAACATCTCCTCGATGTCGCCGTCCAGGACCGGGTCGGGAAAGATCGTGCTCCAGACATCGTGCGTGCGATAGACGAGGAAAAAGGTGAAAGGATGATTGAAATACCAGTCGTCGTTCCCCCACGCGAGCAAGTCCCACTGTGTCTTGTTCTGACGCGCGTTGGTGGTGAGCAACGTGCCGAAGATTTCCGCTTCGCTCGGTGCGACTTCGACTTTCAGCGTCACGCCGACTTTCCTGAATTGCGATTCGATGCCGCGCCAGAGCGGGAGGAAGTGATCCTGTGTGAAGACGCGCAGTTCCAGCCCGTCGAGGATTTTCTTCAGCCGCTCCTGCGTGGCCGGCGCGCAGGGATCTTCGACTTCGGAATACGGCTTCAGTGTTTGCGAGACCTCGCGGACTCCGGGGAAGTTTGGCGATGCGCCGACCGCCGAGAGATCGCCTTCGCCTTCATAGACAAAGTGCAGCAGGTTCGCCTGGTGGATCGCCTGGTTCAGTGCCACGCGCACCTCCTTCTCCATCAGCCGGGGGTTTCCGTTCCGCATGTTGATGTGGATGGTGATGTTATTGGTGGAAGGCGAAGTCAGCAGCTTGGCAAACGGGGACAGGATGGTCGCGATTTTGTCCTCGGGCGAGAGTCTCATCAGATCCAGCGCGCCTTCCTCCTTCAAGGCCATGTCCCGCGCCTTGGCGCTGTCGAGTTCCGTAAAGATCGTGATCTTCTCCACCTTCGGATAGCGCTTGTCCCAGTAGTGCGGATTGGCCTCCAGGACGACCTCCTTGGTGTGGCGGTCGCCTTCCACATAGCCTTCCCTGAGAATATAGGGACCGAGCCCGTAAGGTCCCGGCTCTGCGAGATTCGGACAAGTCGATTTGCCGTTCCAGCCAAACTTCTCAAGATAGGAAGCCGTATAGAAATGCGTCCAGATCACGTCGTTGAGGAAGCTCCCGTATTTCTCCGTGAGGTGAAAACGCACCGTATAGTCATCCACCTTCTCGGCATGGTCGAAGACCAGGTGGATCTTGCTGTAGAGCGTCGGCTTCTTTTTGAAATACCCCATGTTCAACACGACCGCATCGGCGTCGAACGGGCTGCCATCCTGGAATTGCACACCTTCGCGCAGCTTGAACTCATAGGTCTTCTCGTCGATCTGGCGATGCGAGACCGCCATGTCGTACTCCCATCCCTGTTCATTGTCCGAGGGCCGGATGAGCCCTGCATTGATCGAATGCGACGTGAAAATATACGGAAGGCTCGGGATGAAGACCTTCACGTGCGAACCTTTCACCAGCCCCGGTGCCACCCGCTGCGGCGCGTCGTCCTCGCGCAAGGCGAGCGGCTCGACCGCCTGCAAGAGGCCGGTGGCGAGCAGACACACCGCGAGAATTCGGCGAAGGCTCCGGGCGGGGAATGCGGCTGTCATTCTTCGCAGGAATTCATTGGGTCTGGAAGATGGATCGGCCGCCCTCCCAAAGGCAAAAAAGATCGCGGCCATCATCGGAACCTCAGCGCTGGCTGGCCGTCTGCGCGAATGTGATCGTCACGATCGCACCGCCTTCTTCTGCATTGCGGATGCTGAGCATCGCACCGTGCATGTCGACGATTTGCTTCGAGACCGCGAGGCCGAGGCCCGTCCCCTGCCCGGGGGGCTTGGTGGTGAAGAAGGGATCGAAAAGCTTCTTCAGATTCTCCTCGGGGATTCCCGTCCCGGTGTCGCGAATCTCGATGGCCACCGCGGTATCGCCTGAGTGGTAGCGCGGGAGGGATGCGCCGCTGGCCGCGTAGTCCGCATCATCCGCATTCATCACCACCTTCGATGTCCTGATGGAGAGCGTCCCTCCGCCCGGCATCGCGTGTGCCGCGTTGACGAAGATATTGATAAAGACCTGCAGCATCTTGTTCGGATCCACGCGGCACTTCGGAAGGTCGTCTGCGAAATCCTTGGCGACTCTGACCTTCGCGATCGCCAGGTCGTGTTTTACAAACCGCAGGGTTTTCTCGATCAGTGCGTTGATGCACGCTTCCCCGATTTCGAGGCAGTGCGGCGCCGCGAAGCTCAGGAGGTCGCTGATGACCAGGTTTGCTCGCTCCACGGCGTCCTTCAGATCCTGCACGACGCCATCGGTCTGCTCCCCGCTGTGCGACAATGGCCCGTCCGTAAGCCACTGGACTCCGATCCGCAGAATGCCGAGGGGATTCTTCACCTCATGGGCGACGGCGGCGGCCAGCCTTCCGACAGACTGGAGTTTCTCGGATTCGATCAGCTGCATCTGTGCCGCCTTGAGCCGTTCATGGGACTCGGTCGCCATCGCGAGCGCCTCCCTGAGTTCTCCGGCCTGTCGTTGAAGCTGCCGTTGCGCCTCCTCAAGCTGGCGGTTCTTCTGCAGCGCCACTTCGTAAGTCGAGAGGAGAAGCTCGACCGACCGCGCCCGCGCGGTGTCGATGAGGTAGCTCTGACCATCATAGACGATCTCAGTGACCGGCGGATTCCCGGCGGACACCTTGGGCGGGATACTGTCCAGCAGGTGCTCGATGCGGGAGATGAGGACGGCCTCGTCGCACGGCTTGACCACGAAACTGTCGGCGCCGCACTGGATGCCTTTGAGGACATCCTTCGGCTCGGAGAGCGTCGTCAGCAGGATGACCGGAATATCCCGAAACGCTTCATCGCCCTTGATCCGGTCGCACAATTCATAGCCATTCATCTCGGGCATGTTCACGTCCGTAATCACCAAGGTGGGCCGTTGCTGGCGCACGCGCTCCAACGCTTCCCTCCCGTTCCGAGCCCAAGTCACCTCAAATCGATGCTGCTCCAGCACGTAGCAAAGTGCCATCGCCTGGGTGCGGCTGTCCTCGGCGATCAGAATGCTGACAAGCCGGCTGCCACCGGAATGCTCACGCGCCAAAGATCCCTCGCTGCGGAGGGAAGCGACAACGCTTACCGCAGTGGCTTCTTTCCCCGAAGAATTATTCCAAGTCTCCATGGTCTCCTCCATGTTGCCTAGCTTCCTAGG
>JAYWEO010000161.1:0-6712 GCA_043779225.1 Prosthecobacter sp. | reverse complement strand
CAGTTCGACAAGGATCTCCCCGACTCGATCCGCCAGGGCCAGCGCATCACCACGATGACCAGCGGCCAGGCGCGGCTCCCCGTCGCGCCGAGCATGTTCAATTTTTCCCAACACGGAAAATGCGGCCGCTGGGTGAGCGAACTCCTCCCGCACACCGCGCGCGTCGTGGACGACATCGCGCTCATCAAGACCGTCCACACGAACGCCATCAACCACGACCCCGCCTGCACCTTCGTGATGACCGGCAGCGAAGTCCCCGGCAAGGCCAGCCTCGGCTCGTGGCTCGCGTACGGCCTCGGCAGCGAGAACAACGACCTGCCCGCATTCGTCGTTCTCACGCCCACGTGGTCGAGCAAGGCGAACGCGCAGGCGCTCTTCACGCGCATGTGGAATTCCGGCTACCTCTCGGGGAAATACACGGGCGTCGCGCTCCGCAGCACGGGCGATCCTGTTTTGTATATTCAAAATCCCGACGGCGTCTCCAGCGGCGCGCGCCGCACGATGCTCGATGCGCTCGCGAAGCTGAATCAGCGCGGCTTCGAGCGCATGGGCGACCCGGAAATCCAGACCCGCATCGCGCAATACGAAATGGCCTTCCGCATGCAGACCAGCGTCCCGGAACTCGTGGACACCGCATCCGAGCCCGAGAGCATCTTGGACATGTATGGGCCCGAGGTGAAAAAATCCGGCACGTTTGCTTCGAGCGCATTGCTCGCGCGCAGGCTCGTCGAGCGCGGCGTCCGCGTCGTGCAAATCCTCCACCGCGGCTGGGACCAGCACAGCAATCTGCCGAATGAAATCCGCTCGCAGGTGAGCGACACCGACCAGCCCGTCGCCGCGCTCATCCAGGATCTGAAACAGCGCGGCCTGCTCGATTCCACGCTCGTCGTCTGGGGCGGCGAATTTGGCCGCACCGTCTATTCGCAGGGCAAGCTCACCGCCGACAACTACGGCCGCGACCACCACCCGAAATGTTTCTCCATGTTCATGGCCGGCGGCGGCGTGAAGGGCGGCATCGTCCACGGCGAGACCGACGACTTCAGCTACAACATCGTCGAAAACCCCGTCCACCTGAACGACCTCAACGCCACGATCCTCCACTGCATGGGCATCGACCACAATCGCTTCACCTTCAAATTCCAAGGCCTCGACCAGAAGCTCACCGGAGTCGAACCGTCGAAAGTGGTGAAGGCGATTCTTGGCTGATTGGCGTCGTCGTGCCGCGGCTGATTTTCCCTCGCGGCAGAATGTCCGCATCACAATCCTCCCAATCCATGCGTCATTTCCTCTGCGTCCTCCTCGCCATCTCCGTGCATTTTTCCGCCATCGCCGCCGAGCCTGCATCGGCTGCTGTGAATCCCGCGCGTTGGTGGAAGGGGAACCTGCACACGCATTCGCTGTGGAGCGACGGGGACGACTACCCGGAAATGATCGCGGACTGGTACAAGGCGCACGGCTATCATTTTCTCGCGCTGTCGGATCACAATGTCATCGCCGACTATGACCGCTGGGTGTCCATCGCGAAAACCAAGGGCGGGCAGCCGGCCTTCGACAAGTATCTCGCGCATTTCGGCACGCCGTGGGTGGAGACGCGCCCCGGCGAGACCGGGCTGTGGGTGCGGCTGAAGATGCTTGCGGAGTTCCGCGTGAAGTTCGAGGAGCCCGCGCATTTCCTCATGATCAAGAGCGAGGAGATCACGGATCGTTTCCTCACCGCGCCGATCCACATCAATGCGACGAACGTGCAGGAGGTCATCAAGCCCCTCGGCGGGCACAGCATCGTGGAGGTGATGAACAACACGCTCAACGCCGTGCATGAGCAGCGCGAGCGCACCGGCGTGCCGATGATCGCGCACATCAACCACCCGAACTTCAACTGGGCGCTCACCGCGGAGGAACTGAGCGAGGTGGAGCGGGAGCAGTTCTTCGAGGTGTACAACGGCCACCCGACCGTCCACAATTTTGGCGACGCACTCCGCGCGAGCACCGACCGCATCTGGGACATCGTGCTCACGAAACGCATCACCGCGGGCAAGCGCGTCGTCTTCGGCATGGCGACGGATGATTCGCACAACTACCAAGCGACTCCCGCGCCCGAGAAACAGAGTCGCTCAGGCCGCGGCTGGGTGATGGTGCGCTCGGAAAAGCTGGACGCCGCGAGCCTCATCGCCGCGATGGAGGCGGGGGATTTCTACGCATCCTCCGGTGTGACGCTGCGCGATGTGCGGCACGACAGCCGCGGCATTTCCATCGCCATCGAGCCTGAAAAAGGCGTGACGTACCGCACGGAATTCATCGGCACGCGCCAAGGCTGGGACACGAAGAGCGATCCCGTGCTCGGCGAACGCGGCGAAACGCTCCACACCACGCGCCGTTACAGCAAGGACCTCGGCAGCATCCTCGCCACCGTCGAAGGCGCGACCGCGAGCTACACGTTCAAAGGCGACGAACTCTACGTCCGCGCGCGCATCATCTCCTCCAAGCCCAAAGCCGAAGCCCCTGCGCCGGATGAAACCGAGCAGGCGTGGACGCAGCCGGTGGTGACGGGGGTGAGGTAGGGCGTGCTTGCGTGGCGGTGACGGGCGGCGCAAGACTCCGCAATGCCGCATTCGATCTTCATCGAGACGACGATCCCCAGCTACTACGTCGCGCGCCCGTCGCGGAATCTTTTGCAGTTCACGAGACAGGAAATCACGAAAGTGTGGTGGGATTCTCACCGGCAGCAGTTCGATCTTTTCACATCGCAGTTTGTGCTCGATGAGGCAGGCGAGGGCGAACCCGCGAAGGCATCCGAACGGCTTCAGATGCTTTCCGGGATCCGGCTTCTCAAGCTCGACGCGCAGGTCGAGGCGCTCGCGGGAAAATTGATCCGGAGCGGCATCCTGCCTTCCTTCGCGGGCCGTGATGCATCCCATCTCGCTGCCGCGGGAGTTCACGGCATGGATTTCCTGCTCACATGGAACTGCAAGCACATCGCAAACCCATTCATCGCCGAGCGCCTCCACTCTTGCTTTTCGAGCATGGGAGTCCACCTTCCAGTCATCTGCACACCCGAGCAGTTCATCACCGATGGCGACACCGACACCCAAGACCAACCCCGCCACAACGACTGATCCGACAGTCATCGGACTTCGCCTCACGGATGCCTCGCAGCCCGGTATCGGAGGTTCCGAGGCGACCGATTCGGTCATCACCGAAGTTCGCCGTGTGAAGGCGGAACTGATGAAACGGTATGACTACGATTTGGCCGCGATGTTCCGTGATGCGCGGGAGCGCCAGGACAAGTCAGAGCGCACGGTGATGACGAAGACGGCAAGTGCGTGAATTTTGCGCCCGCATCGTCTCCTGGAAGCACAAGGAAGGCGTCCTCTCGCCGGATGAAATGGAGCAGGCGTGGACGCAGCCGTTGGTTACGGCGGTGAGGTGACTTTGCTTATTCCAAATCGATTGGCCTGACGTAGGGGCAATTTGCTGTCTTGTGTAGAGTGCATCCAAAGTAACGGCCCTTTTCTTCATCTCTTTTCTCGATCAAGAAACCGTCCCGTCCGTTTCTGTCGCACTCAGGGCATCCTTCATAAGCCTTCAGAGGTTCTAGCCCATGGATCAATTTTGGATCGAAGGTGAATCTGCCGACGTTGCGCGTCGGTAGAAAGATCGTCGCGAGTAGAGTGCCCGTTTCCTCGCGCAGCCCAGCTTCAAGTTTCCAACGAGTATTGCAACCGGAGCATCGGATTCGGATCGTGTATTCAGAAATGCGTAGATGTCCTTTCCAAGCCGTTGAACCGCATCTCCGGCACTTGAGCCCGAAGTGTTCTCGAACCTGCTTCAATTCCGCTTCGGTGACTCGTTGAAATCTCCTGATATGAATTGGAACAGGAGCACCTCTATTCCAGTGGCGTGAAACTATTGTGCAGCGATTGGAACTTCCCTTGAGACTCACCTCGATTTTGTTCGTGTCCAAATGAACGATTGCGTGATGGACGCGGCACAGTGCAACTAGGTTTTCAGCTCGATGATTGCCGCCGCGGGCTCTCGGAATGACATGATGAATGTCAGCCGCTCGCCAGCAACACCCCGGCGCTTGGCACATGAACTTGTCTCGGTCGAGAATTTCACGCCTTCGTGCCTCCCAGTCCCGCGGGTAGCCATCTTGATACTCGTCAAGAGCGGGATCAATTGAACGATAATCAGTCGCGGGTTCGGGATGAAGCTCTGCTTCGCGAGCCGTCTCGGGAGCAGCTTGTGGAGTTGGCTCAGGCTCTCGCTTTATTGAACGCTCGTCAGTCGTGGGTTCGGGATAAAGCTCTGCTTCGCGAGCTGTCTCGGGAGCAGCTTGTGGAGTTGGCTCAGGTTCTCGCTTTGTCCTAAAGAATCTGAAAAGCCGACTGAACATATCGCAATGCAAGTATGCCGAGTATCACCAACTCGCGAGACCGAAAGGCGCTACTTCACCACCCGCACGCGGTGCGCTTCGCTGTCGCCGATGAAGACGCTGCCGTCCTTGTCTACGAAGACTCCGTGCAGGCGCGCCATCTTGCATTTGAGCGGGTCACCTTCGGGGCCGTCGCCTTTTTCGCCGGTGCCGGCGATGAGTTCGAGTGTGCCCCTTTTCATGTCAATCATGCGGACGGTGTGGCTCTCGGTGTCGGCGAGATAGACGTTGCCGTTTGGCGCGACGGAAACGCCTTTCGGGCCCGAAAGTGTGGCGTCCTTCGCGGGGCCGCCGTTGCCGGTGAAGCCCGCTTTTCCGTTGCCTGCGATGTGGTGGATTTTCCCCGAGCGCAGATCGAATTTGAAGACCTGATTCCCTGCGCGCGTGACGAGCCAGAGGTTGCCCTGTGCGTCGAAGTCCATCGAGCGCGGGCCGTTCAACGGTGTGCCGGCGATGGGTGCGCCGTCGGGTGTGGGGCCGGGTTTTCCCGTGCCGGCGAAGGTGCTGATGATGCCGCTCTTCATGTCCACTTTGCGTATGACGTTGTTGCCGATGTCGCAGATGTAGAGGTCGCCTGCGGGGTCGAACTGGATGCTGTGCGGCTGCTTGAACTGCGCGTCCTTCGCCGGTCCGCCGTCGCCGGAGTAGCCGGGCTTTCCGGTGCCGGCGAAGGTGCTGATGACGCCAGTTTTCATGTCCACTTTGCGCACGGCGTGGTTCGTCATGTCCACGATGAAAAGGTCGCCCTTTTTGTCGAAGCGGATCTCGTGGGGGAGATTGAAAGTCGCATTCAGCGCGGGCCCGCCGTCGCCGCTGTAGCCCTTCGCGCCCGTGCCCGCGACGATGTGGATTTTTCCATCCGCCGTGATTTTGCACACGCGCTGCCCGGTGTATTCGCAGAACCACAGATTGCCATCCGGCCCGCGCGTGATGCCGAAGGGATTGTCAATCTGCGCAGCGGTGGCAGGCCCGCCGTCGCCCGCGGAGCCTTTCACGCCGGTGCCGGCGACGGTGCGGATTTCCGCGGCGGTGAGTGTGGTGGCGAGGAGGAGCATGGAGAAAAGAATGCGCATGGCGGGGAGGAGAGCCGTTGGCAGTCCGGCATCCAAGCTCGAAAGGGAACGGCATTTTCACCGCAAAGAGCTTGTCTTTCCGCTTTCGCTGGCGATTCATCGCGCGCTCAAATTTATGGCCAAGAAAAGCATTCGCGACATCGACGTAACCGGGAAGCGCTGCCTCGTGCGCGTGGATTTCAACGTGCCGCTCGACGAGAAGGACGGGCACATGGTCATCACCGATGACACGCGCATCAAGGAGACGCTGCCGACGATCCAGTATCTCATCGGGAAGGGTGCGAAGGTGATTCTCTGCTCCCACCTCGGACGGCCGAAGGGCAAGCGCAGCGAGAAAGAATCGCTGCGTCCGATCGCGGATCACCTGCACACGCTCATCGGCCATCCTGTCGCGTTCAGTCACGACACGATCGGCGAAGTGCCGACGAAGATCATCGCGCACATGGAGAACGGCGACGTGGCGCTGCTGGAGAACGTGCGCTTTGAGGCCGGCGAGGAGATGAACGATCCCGTGCTGGCGAAGGCGATGGCGGACCTCGCGGAGATCTATGTGAATGACGCATTCGGCTCGGCACACCGCGCGCATAGCTCGACGGCGGGCGTCGCGGCATTCCTGCCCGCGGTGAGCGGACTGCTGATGGAAAAGGAGCTTACGTATCTGCACGACGAACTGGAAAACCCGGAGCGCCCTTTCGTGGTGATCCTCGGCGGCGCGAAGGTGAACGACAAGATCGCGGTCATCAATCGTCTGCTGGAAAAGGCCGACACGATCATCATCGGCGGCGGCATGGCCTACACTTTCCGCAAGCTCGTGCAGGGCATCGCCATCGGCAAAAGTCTCTACAAGCCCGAGTGGGAACCCATCGCACAGGCCGCGATCGAAAAGGCGAAGGCGCGCGGCGTGAAGCTGCTTATCCCGGTGGACGCGATGGTCACGGATGCGTTCGACTTTGACGCGAAGAAGCTCGGCAACGTGAAGCTCGCAGCCGAAGGGCAGAGCATCGAGCCCGAGTGGGAGGGCGTGGACATCGGGCCCGCGAGCGTGAAACTTTTCTCCGACGAAATCGCGAAGGCGAAGACGGTGATCTGGAACGGGCCGATGGGCGTGTTTGAAATTCCGGAAGCCGCGAAGGGCACCTTCGCCATCGCCGAGGACATTGCGGCGAACCGCAGCGCGAAGACGATAATCGGCGGCGGCGACAGCGTG
>JAYWEO010000160.1:0-18067 GCA_043779225.1 Prosthecobacter sp. | reverse complement strand
CCTTGCGACGCCGATGAGCATCATGGTCGGCGTCGGGCGCGGCGCGCAACTCGGTGTGCTCGTGAAGAACGCGGAGGCATTGGAGCGGCTGGAGAAAGTAAACACGCTCGTCGTGGACAAGACCGGCACGCTCACCGAGGGTAAACCGCGCGTCGTGGACATCCACGCGCTCCCCGGCACCGACTCCAACGAACTCCTGCGCCTCGCCGCGTCGCTTGAACAAAGCAGCGAACACCCGCTCGCCGCCGCCGTCGTCGCGAGCGCGAAGGAAAAAAATCTCGCGCTGGAAAACGTCCCCGACTTTCGCTCCGTCACCGCCGGTGGTGTCGCGGGCACGGTCGCCGGGCGCGCGGTGCTCGTCGGCAAACCGGGCTTTTTGCGCAGCGAAAAGATCGTGGGTTTTGAAGAACTCGAATCCGCCGCCAGCGCCAGCCAGCGCGAAGGCAAGAGCGTCATCTTCGCCGCCGTGGATGGAAAGCCCGCCGGGATGTTCGTGCTCGCCGATCCGATCAAAGCCAATACGCCCGAAGCCATCCGCGACCTTCACGCGCTCGGCTTGCGCATCATCATGCTGACCGGCGACAATGCGGCGACGGCTAAGCACATCGCTGGGCAGCTCGGCATTGATGAAGTCACCGCCGAAGTCAGCGCCGCCGACAAGCACGACATCATCAAAGAACTCCGCCGGAAAGGCGCGCGCGTCGCGATGGCCGGCGACGGCATCAACGATGCCCCCGCACTCGCCGCCGCCGACGTGGGCATCGCAATGGGAACCGGCACCGACGTGGCGATGGAGAGCGCCGGAATCACGCTCCTGCGCGGTGATCTCCGCGGCCTCGTCCGCGCCGTGAAACTTAGCCGCGCGCTGATGAGCAACATCCGGCAAAATCTTGTCTTCGCCTTCCTCTACAACGCGCTCGGCATCCCGCTCGCGGCAGGCGCGCTTTATCCCGTTTTCGGCCTGCTCCTCAGCCCCATCGTCGCCGGAGCCGCCATGAGCCTCAGCTCCGTTTCCGTCATCGCAAACGCGCTGCGCCTGCGCTACGTTTCGCTCGACCACCGCACATGAAATTACCCGAACATCTCTTGCTCGCCGCGGCAGTCATTCCATTGGCGATTATCTCGTTGAAGCAGGATTCAGAAAGAAACTCAGGGAGTGCCTGCATCGGACCGACATGCCCGATTTCATTACTAACCCCGGCAATGCTCGCAACCGCACCTGTTGAGATCCTCCCGCCCGAACTGCATGGCGCGGTGCAGCCGCAAGTCGCCGTCGCGCCCTGCTGCGAGGGCGACCAGCCAGCGCAGAAGAAGGACAAGGCACCCTCGCCGGATGACACATGCAGTCAGTGCGTGACGCTGGAATCGGGCATCAATTTTCGCGAAGTCATCTGCTCCTTGACAAAGCCGCAGCCTCTCGCTTACCAGTCTCGCCCTTGAGTTTCCTGCGCTCCAAATTCTTCCTCGCCATTGTCTCCCTGTTCGTTCTGACGGGATACTGCGTCGAGCTATTTGCCGATTGCTGTTCGCATCGCGAGCAAGGGCAGACGGAACACGGAAAGTCCGCTCCGAACGACCAGACTCCGGGCGGGGGCGATGGGTGCCAGTGCATTTGCCATCAGATCATCGATCCGTTGACGCCGGGACCGACGCGTGTCGCTGATGCAGCTTTCACTCCTTTGGACTTTGTAGCACACGCGGATGAATTTCCGCCGGATGCGGTGCCGCTCGGCATCGAGCATCCTCCTCAGATCGCCTAGCACCTGACGCGCATCGCCGTGCCCGGATGGCACGGCGAATTCCGTAGCGTCAGGTTTTCAGCCCCGGTTTCTCGCCGGGGTTTTTCGTGTCCGCACATCCGCGGGCGCTCGCATTCACCCAACTTTTACCAAACCCATGCTCACTCGAAAACTCCACTTTCTCACCTTCCTCATCGCACTGCCTCTCACGGCCATCGCCGCGGAAAGCGGCGGTTCCATCACGCTCGCCAATGCTCTCGCACGCACCCTGCGCGGCAGCCCGGAACTTGCGGCTTACAACTTTGAGCTGCGTGCCGCCGAGGCCCGCATCCTCCAGGCGGGGCTGCGTCCAAACCCGGAACTCAGCCTCGACATCGAGAACCCGACCGGCTCCGGCCCATACCGGAACGGCGACCAGATGGAGAACACGCTGGCGCTCAGCCAACTCATCGAGCTTGGCGGCAAGCGGCCCGCACGCATCTTCGAGGCCGAGGCGGGGCGCACGGTGATCGAGCGGGAGTATCAGGTGAAGCGCGTCGAGGTGCTGAAGACGGCGACGCTGGCGTTCATTGATGCGCTCGCCGCGCAGCGCCGGATGGAACTCTTCGAGGAAGTGATGCGCGTGGCGGGCGATGCCGTCGCGATCACCGACAAGCGCGTGATCATCGGCAAGGCCAGCGCGGTCGAGTCCATCCGGGCCAAGGTCGCGGTGTCGTCGGCGAAAATTGACATCGAGCAGGCGCGGCGCGACCTCGCCATCGCGCGGGGAAACCTTGCGGCGCAGTGGGGCGCGAAAAGGCCGGACTTCGCCGGGGTGCGCGGCAATCTCGACCAGCATCAGCCGGGGCCGTCGCTTGAGACACTTCGCCAACGGCTGATCGGAAATCCCATTCTCGCACAATGGACGGCGGAGCGGGAGAAACGTGAGGCGCGGCTGGCGAAGGAAGAGACACTGGCGCGGCCGAACATCACACTGAAGGGCGGCCCGCGCATGGAGGGCAGGGGCGACAACGCCACGTTTGTCCTCGGCTTTTCGCTGCCGCTGCCGCTGCGGAATCGCAACGAGGGGAACATCGCCGAAGCCCGCGCAAACCTCGCGAAGCTGAACGAGGAGAAGCGCGCCGCCGAGGCGCGCGCCTTTGCGGCGCTGAACGAGGCGTATCAAAGGCTGAAGGGCGCGGAGCGGGAGATTGATATTCTCGAAGAAAGCGTCATCCCCGGCGCGCAGGAGGCCGAGAAGCAGCTCAACGAAGGCTACGCGGCGGGACGCTTCACCTATTTCGAGACGCTGGATGCGCGCCGCACGCTGAACGCCGCGCGCGCGCAGCAGGTCCGCGCGCTCGCTGATTTCCAAAAGGCCCGCGCTGAACTCGACGCGCTGACTGCCCGGCCCGCGGAACTCCCGCGCAGCTTCGCGCCACCGAAGGCCGCGCCCGCCAAGACGGGTAGGAAGAAGAAGTAACGCAACCAAACCCTTTTCCATTTTCATGAAGACCAAGACGTTCATTCAAACTATCACCATCATCGTGCTGCTCACCGGCGCGATGTTTGTCGGCAGCAGAATCCTGAAAATCAAACCTCCCGCGCCAGCGGACGAGCACGGCCACGGCGGCGGCGGACACGAGGAAGGCGAGGGCGGACACGAAGGCCACGGGCACGAGGAGGAAAAGGCCAAAGGCCCGAAAGGCGGGCGCCTGTTTGGCGAGAAAGACTTCCAAACCGAGGTCACGATCTACGAACCGGCGGGATTGGAACCGGCCTTCCGCGTCTATTTCTACGAGAACGGCAAGCCGCTCGATCCGAAGGGCATCGAGGCAACCATCGAACTGCACCGCATCAACCGCATAGACATCATCACCTTCGCGAAACAGGGCATGTTTCTCGCGGGCGAGCAGCCCGCTGTGGAGCCGCATTCCTTCGATGCGAAAGTGGAAGTCGAGCGTGGCGGGAAGACTTACAAGTGGGGTTTCCAGAGCGTCGAAGGGCGCGTGGAGATGGCCGAGGAGTCTCGCAAGAAAGCCGGCATCGGCATCGAGACGGCAGGGCCGGCGAAGCTCTCGATCCAGCTCGACCTCAACGGCAAGATCGCGCCGAACGAGGAGCAGATTTCGCACGTCTTCCCGCGCTTCCCCGGTGTGGTGAAGGTGGTGAAAAAGAAGCTTGGCGACAAGGTGGCGAAGGGCGAAGTGCTCGCCACCGTCGAGAGCAACGAAAGCCTCCGTCCTTACGACATCACTGCGGAAATCGCCGGGAACGTCATCAGGAAGAACGTCACGATTGGCGAATTCGTCTCCGGCCAGGAGGCTCTTTTCACCGTGGCGGATCTCTCGACCGTGTGGGCGGATTTTTCCGTGTATCGGCAGGACTTCCCGCTGCTGCGCGAGGGCCAGACCGTGGTGCTGGACGGCGGGCCGGGCATGGAAAAGGTCGAGGCGAAGATTGATTACATCTCGCCGTTTGGGTCGGAGAATTCGCAGACCATGCTCGCCCGCGCGACGGTGCCGAACAAGAGCGGCGAGTGGCGTCCGGGGCTGTTCGTGCGCGGCAGCGTCATCACCGATCAGGCCGAGGTGCCGGTGGCGGTGAAGGCGAACGCCATCCAGACCTTTCGCGATTGGGATGTCGTGTTCATCAGCGTCGGCGAGCTTTTCGAGGCCGTGCCGGTGGAACTCGGACGGCGCGACCATGAGTGGGTCGAGATCAAATCGGGCTTCAGGGCCGGCGACAAATACGCCGCCGAAAACAGCTTCATCGTCAAGGCCGACGTCGGCAAAGCCGGTGCCACCCACGACCACTAACCGCGTCCACACCATGAAAGAAATCAAAGTCATTCTCCAGCCGCACGTCCTCTCGCGGGTCATCCACGCGCTGCACGAGCTGCCCCACTTTCCCGGTCTCACCGTGTTCGACGCACTCGGCCAAGGCCGCGGGCGCGGCAAAAACGGCGAGTTCGTGCTGACCGACGAGAGTCTCTTCTTCCACAAAAAGAAGCTGCTCGAAATCGTCGCCGACGATGCGCTCGCGCCGCAGATCGTCGAGATCATCCGCAAGGTCGCGCACACCGGCACGCACGGCGACGGCCTCATTCTCGTCACCGACATCGAAACCGCCGTGCGCATCCGCACCGGCGAAGTGCGCGGCGAAGCACTCTAACGCTCCACTCTCATGCTCGACAAACTCATCCAATTCTCCATCCGCCAGCGATGGCTCATCCTGCTCGTCGTCCTCGGCGTGTGCGGGCTCGGCGTGTATAACTACCGGCAGCTTCCGATTGATGCCGTGCCGGACATCACGAACGTCCAGGTGCAGATCAACACCGAAGCGCCCGGCTACTCGCCGCTCGAAGCCGAGCAGCGCGTCACTTTCATCGTCGAGACGGCCATGGGCGGGCTGCCGAAGCTCGACTACACGCGCTCGCTTTCGCGCTACGGACTGTCGCAGGTCACCGTCATTTTCAAGGACGGCACCGACATCTACTTCGCGCGCCAGCTCATCGCCGAGCGGCTCCAGCAGGTGAAAAGCCAGCTCCCGCCCGGCCTCGAACCGCAGATGGGGCCGATCTCCTCCGGCCTCGGGGAAATCTACACCTACATCGTCGAGGCCAAGCCCGGCGCGCTGCGCAAAGATGGCAAGCCTTACACGCCGACCGACCTGCGCGAGTTGCAGGATTGGGTCATCAAGCCGCAGCTCCGCAACCTGCCCGGCGTCATCGAGGTGAACACGCTCGGCGGTTTCGAGAAGCAGTTTCACGTCACGCCGCAGCCCGCGAAACTCGTGGCCTACGGGCTGACGATGCACGACCTGATGAAGGCGCTGGAGATGAACAATCAGAACGTCGGCGCCGGATACATCGAGCGCAACGGCGAGCAATGGCTCATCCGCACACCCGGCCAGGTAAAGGCGATGGAGGACATCGGCGGCATCGTGCTGACCACGCGCGACGGCGCACCGATCTACATCAAGGACGTGGCCGATGTGGCGCTCGGCAAGGAATTGCGCACCGGCGCGGCCACGCACAACAGCGGCGAGGTCGTCATGGGCACCGCGATGATGCTGCTCGGCGAAAACTCGCGCACCGTTTCGCGCGCCGTCGCCACGCGGCTTGAGGAGATCAATCGCAGCCTGCCCCAAGGCGTCGAAGCCTTTGCCGTCTATGATCGCACGCTGCTCGTGGATGCCACCATCGAGACGGTGAAGAAAAACCTCTTTGAGGGCGCGATCCTCGTCATCGTCATCCTCTTCATGCTGCTTGGAAACATCCGCGCCGCGCTCATCACGGCGGCGATCATTCCGCTCTCGATGCTGATGACCATCACCGGAATGGTGGATTTGAAAATCAGCGCGAACCTGATGAGTCTCGGCGCGCTCGACTTCGGCATCATCATTGATGGCGCGGTCATCATCGTGGAAAACTGCATCCGGCGGCTCGCCGAGGAACAGCATCACCGCAAGCGCCTGCTCGCCGTCGGCGAACGCTTCGAGGTGGTCTTCGATGCCACGCGTGAAGTCATCAAGCCGTCCATCTTCGGCGTCTGCATCATCATGGTCGTCTATCTGCCGATCCTGTCGCTACAAGGCATCGAGGGGAAAATGTTCCACCCGATGGCCTACACCGTGATGCTCGCGCTGGCCGCGGCCCTGGTGCTTTCGCTCACCTTCATCCCCGCCGCCATCGCGCTCTTCCTCGGCGGCAAGATTTCGGAGAAGGAGAATTTCTTCATGCGGGGCGCGCGCTTCATTTATGAGCCGGTGCTGCGCGCCGCGCTCGCCACGCGCGGCATCGTCGCCAGCGGAGCGGTCGTGCTCGTCGTGCTCTGCCTGCTGCTCGCCTCGCGCATGGGCAGCGAGTTCATCCCGAGCCTCGATGAAGGCGACATCGCCATGCACGCGCTGCGCATCCCCGGCACCAGCCTCACCCAGGCCGTGCAGATGCAGGACATTCTGGAGAAGCGCGTGAAGGAGTTCCCCGAGGTGAAGGAAATGTTCGCGAAAATGGGCACCGCCGAAATCGCGACCGACCCGATGCCGCCCAGCGTCGCGGACTGCTTCATCATGCTCAAGCCGCGCAAGGAATGGCCGAACCCGAACAAGCCGAAAGCGCAGCTTGTCGCCGAACTGGAGGCTGCGGTGAAACTCGTGCCCGGCAACAACTACGAGTTCACGCAGCCGATCCAGATGCGCTTCAACGAACTCATCTCCGGCGTGCGCGCCGACGTGGCCGTGAAGGTTTTCGGCGACGACCTTGAAGTGATGGCGGAGACCGCCGAACAGATTGAGAAAGTGCTCGGCACCGTCCCCGGCGCAGCCGACGTGAAGACCGAGCAAAGCACCGGCCTGCCCGTGCTCAGCGTGGACATTGATCGCGCGAAGCTCGCGCGTTACGGCCTGAACATCGCCGAGGTGCAGGAAGCCGTGGAGATCGCGATGGGAGGCAAGGATGCCGGGATGCTCTTCCAGGGCGACCGCCGTTTCCCCATCGTCGTGCGCCTCCCGGAAGCCCTGCGCGGCGATCTCGACGCGATGCGCCGCATTCCCATCCCGCTGCCGAAGCGCGAGGAGTCCGGCGGGAAATCGCGCATCGTCCCCATCGTCGCGAAAGTCGAGTCCGCCGCGAGCGGCAGTGCCTTCATTCCGCTCGGCGAACTCGCCGGATTCAAAGTCGAGCCCGGCCTCAACCAGGTGAACCGCGAGAATGGCAAGCGCCGCATCGTCACCACCGCCAACGTGCGCGGACGCGACCTCGCCGGCTTCGTCGCCGACGCGCAGCAGCGCATCAAAAACGGGGTGAAAATCCCCGCCGGATACTGGCTGGAATGGGGCGGGCAATTTGAGAACCTGCTCTCCGCGAGCGCGCGCCTGCAAATCGTCGTGCCCGTCGCGCTGCTGCTCATCCTGCTGCTGCTCTTCACCGCGTTCGGTTCGCTGAAAGACGCGCTGCTCGTCTTCTCCGGCGTCCCGATGGCGCTCACCGGCGGCATCCTCGCACTGTGGCTGCGCGACATCCCGCTCTCGATCTCCGCAGGCGTCGGCTTCATCGCGCTGAGCGGCGTCGCCGTGCTCAACGGCGTCGTCATGTTCACCTTCATCCACAAGCTGATCGAAGACGGCGTGGAGGTGGATGAAGCCGTCTTCCGCGGCTCCGTCACGCGCTTGCGCCCCGTGCTCATGACCGCGCTCGTCGCGTCGCTCGGCTTCGTCCCGATGGCCATCGCCACCGGCCCCGGCGCGGAAGTGCAGCGCCCGCTCGCGACCGTCGTCATCGGCGGCATCATCAGCTCCACCCTGCTCACGCTGCTCGTGCTGCCGGTGCTCTACCGGATGTTCCATCGCAAACAGGCGAAGGCCGACGCACCCGCCGTCGCAGCAACGCCGGAACCCGCACACTGAGAAGCCCCGTTCCCTTACCCCGCAAACCAAACCAAACAAACCAAACAAACCATGAAACAAACCAACATCCTCCTCGCCATCGCCCTCAGCCTCGTCGTCGGAGCCGCTGCACCCAGCGCCTTTGCCGCCGAGAAAAAGAAGGACGAACACGGCCACGAACACCACGGCCTGCCCGAATCGAAGATCGCCGTCCCCGGTGACGCCGCCGGAATTTGGAAAGCCATTGCCGAGCAGCAAAAGACGCTCGCCGGACAACTCGCCGCGTCGCAGTTCGACAAGACCGACGACACCGTGGGCGCGCTCGCCAAGCTCATCAACGCACTCCCCGCGAAAGCTGCCACCGACAAGGCGAAGATGGCGAAGGCGCAGGGCAAGGCTGCCGTGAACGTCCTCGAAGACATCCACCACCTCGCCGACGACAAGATGAAAGCCAAGGCCGAGGCGAAACTCCCGCTCCTCGATTCCGCGCTGAAGGCGCTCCAGGCCAGCATCCCCGCGGCGTAACCGCCCATTCCAATGAATCATTCACATTCTCCCACACTCCGCCTCAGCCCGTGGCTTCGCGTCTTCGCGGCAGCCGCGGCACTGATCGGTGCCTCAGCAAACGCGCAGATGGTGGCGTCCAATGATCGCGTCCGCGTCGTCGTCAGCATCAAGAGCGCAAACCAGGTCAAAGACATCAAGGGTGCGAGCGCCGATACCACCACGCAGAACAAGACCCTCGCCATCGTCATTACTGGACACCCGAGGAGTTCGGAAAACCGCGTCATCAAATGGGCGGCCTACGGGCGCGATCTCAAGAGCCACAACTTGAGCACGCTCGGCTCCGGCGAAATCAAACTGGCACTGGTGAACGACCGGCAGACTGTCGAGAGCAAGACTATCTCCACGACTTCTACGCCTGAGCACTACGTGGCTTCCAAAAGCAGCGGACGCAGCAGCAGTCGCAGCAAGTCCAAGCCGAAAAAAGTCGCAGCCGAAGGCATCAGGTATGTCGGCTACTCGGTGCAGGTTCTCGATGGCCGCACCGTCGTCGGCGAAGCCAGCGACCCCATCGGGATCAAACAGGAGGTCGCCAAGTAGCCATGAAGCCGCTGCTCCTCGCCTTGCTCGCCGTATCCGCCCTCGCCACTCCGCGCGCCGCCGCGCGACCGCCGATGTCGAGCACGCTGCAAGGCGAGGTCGTGGCCGTCGAACCGGAGCACCAGCGGTTCACCGTGCGAACGGTGAAAACGCCCGCTGGCTTCAATGTCTCGTGGGGGCCGCGCACGCAGTTCTTCCGCGACGAAAAAATCGTCGCCGCCACGTTGTTGGCGCGCGGCCAGCATATCACCGCGCGTTACCGCGTCCCGTTCTTCGGCCCGCGCATCGCGAGCCAGGTGTTCATACTTTCCGACGAGGAATAGGCCGCATCCCGCGACTTCAATTTCATGACTTCCACCGCCCTCACCGCTATCTGCACGACCGGCTTCACCGTCGCCTTTTTTCACGCGGCGATCCCGACGCACTGGCTGCCCTTCGTGCTCACCGGGCGGGTGCAAAAGTGGAGCCGCTCCAAGACCCTGCTCGTGACGGCGCTCGCCGGTTGCGGGCATGTGCTTTTTACCGCCGTGCTCGGCTTCCTCCTCGCGTGGTGCGGTATCGCGCTCAGCGACAAAATCGGCGGCTGGTTCCCGTGGATCGCGGGCGGCGCGCTGATCGCGTTCGGGCTCTTTTACGTGGTGCGGCAGCTTCAGGGCAAAGGCCACGGGCACGCCCACGCCTTCGGCGGGCACTCGCATGGCGATCATGGGCACGCCCACGGCAAAACGGAGCACGGCCCGAATGGCGGAATGCTCGTGAATACCTGGCACGGGTTCGTCGAGCTGACCGTCTTTGAAACCGGCGTGCCGCCGCGCTGGCGGCTGTTCTTCCACAACCCCGCGAAGCAGCCGCAGGCGCTCCCGGCTGCGGAGAGCATCACCATCGAGACGGTGCGTCCCGGAGACGTGCGGCAGACCTTCGCCTTCCGTGCTGGCGATGGTTTCCTCGAATCAACGGACGACATCCCGGAGCCGCACGAATTCCAAGCCATCGTGCGGCTCATATTTGGCGGCAACACCCATGAGCACGAGGTTCGCTTCACCGAGGCCCACGAGCACGGGCACGGCCACGAACACGAGACGATCGCCGAGGAACTCGCGGAAGCGCAGCCGCCCGCGCGCAAGTCGGACTGGGCGGCCATCCTGAGCCTGCTCGCGCTGCTCACATTCTCGCCGTGCGAAGGTTTTCTGCCCGTCTATGTCTCCGGCGTGCGCTACGGCTGGGGCGGATTTTTCCTGCTCACCGCGATCCTCTCCGTGGCGACCGTCGCGGGCATGGTGGTCTTCACCTGGCTCACGCTCGCGGGCATCGAGAAGCTGAATCTGAAATTCGTCGAGAAGTATGAGAGCGGCGTGCTTGGTGGCCTGCTCGTGGCGCTGGGTGTCATCGTCATCCTCTTCGAGCACTGAGGAAAAAAGCATGAGTCACGAGCACAAAGACGACGAACACGGCCACGACCACAGCAAGCCAGCGAAGGAAAGCGCAGTCCTGAATACGGATGCCGTCGGGAATATCCAGACGACTTTGCGCGTTGCCGGAATGGACTGCGCGGATGAAGTCGAGGCGCTGGAGCAGGTGTTCCGCCCGATCAAGGGCGTGCGCGAAGTGCGCGTGAATCTCATGGGCGGAAAAGTCACGCTTTTCCACGACGAGAGCGTGACGCCGGAGCAGCTCATCCGCGCGGTCGCGAGCACCGGTATGAAGGCGGTGCGCGACGGCGACGATGCGGCGGACTTGGAGGGCGCGAAGCGGATGCGGCAAATCTCCGTCGCGGTGTCCGGTGTCTTCACGGGGCTTGGTCTGCTCTTGCAGTGGATGAAGTCCGCGCCAGTGTTGGCGGATGTCGCTTTCGGCATCGCGATAGTCGCGGGCGGCTGGTTCGTCGTGCCGAAGGCGGTGCGGGCGGTGCGGCGCTTCGCACTCGACATGAATGTGCTGATGACGGTGGCCGTCATCGGCGCGCTGGCGATTCACGAGTGGTCGGAAGGCGCGGCGGTCACGTTCCTTTTTGCGCTCTCGGAATTGCTGGAAGCCTTCAGCCTCGCGCGAGCGCGCAAGGCCGTGCAGGCGCTCATGCAGCTCACGCCCGAGACGGCGCTGCTCAAGGACGGCGCGGATTTTCGCGAGGTGCCCGTCGCGGAAGTCGCCGTGGGCGCGACCATCGCGGTGAAATCCGGCTCGCGGATTCCGCTCGACGGCGAAGTGACCAGCGGTGAGTCCGCCGTGAATCAGGCACCCATCACTGGCGAATCAATGCCGGTGGAGAAGAAACCGGGCGACGGCGTTTTCGCAGGCACCATCAACGGCGAAGGCTCGCTCGAAATCAAAACCACGAAAGGGGCGGCGGACACGACCATCGCGAAAATCATCCATCTCGTCGAAGAGGCGCAGTCGCAGAAAGCGCCCTCGCAGCGTTTCGTGGATGTCTTCGCCCGCTATTACACGCCGACGGTGATGGTCGCCGCGCTGCTCGTCATCCTCGTGCCGCCGCTGCTTTTCCATGCCGCGTGGCTCACATGGTTTTATCGCGGCCTCGTGCTGCTCGTCATTGCGTGCCCGTGCGCGCTCGTCATTTCCACGCCTGTCTCCGTCGTCTCCGGCCTCACCGCGATGGCGCGGCGGGGCGTGCTCATCAAGGGCGGCGCGGTGCTGGAAGCCGTGGGCAAACTTCGCGCGCTCGCCGTGGACAAGACCGGCACGATCACCGAAGGCAAGCCGCGTGTGACGAAAGTCGTCACCGTGACATCGAAGGACGAAGCCGAGATCGTCCGCATCGCCGCCGCCATTGACACGCATTCCGAGCATCCGCTGGCACAGGCCGTCGTCGCGTATGCGAACGAGAAGAAGGTCGCCTTTCCGCGCAGTGAAAACTACCAGGCGCAAAGCGGGCGCGGGGCAGAGGGTGATCTCGACGGCCATCGCTACTTCGTCGGCAATCACCGCTTCACGCACGAACTCGGCGTCTGCTCACCGGAGATCGAAAAGCAGCTTGCCGAGATCGAAGCGGAGGCGCTCTCCGTCGTCGTCGTCGGCCACAAGCCGCACGATGGCTGCAAAGGCGAAGTCCTCGGCATCCTCGCCGTCGGCGACGCCATGCGCGCGAACGCACCCGAAGCCATCGCCGCGCTGCACCGCGCGGGCATCGTGAAGATCGTCATGCTCAGCGGCGACAACCAGCGCACCGCCGACGCCATCGCGAAGAAGGCCGGCATTGATGAAGCCCACGGCGACCTGCTTCCCGACCAAAAGATCGAGCGCGTGAAGGCGATGCTCGGCGAATTGAAATACGTCGGCATGATCGGCGACGGCGTGAACGACGCCCCGGCAATGGCCGCCGCCAGTGTCGGCATTGCAATGGGCGGCGCGGGCACCGACACCGCCATCGAAACCGCCGACATGGCGCTCATGCAGGACGATCTCAGCAAAGTTGCCGAAGCCATTGCGCTTGGCCGTCGCACCGTCCGCATCATCCAGTTCAACATCGCCTTCGCCCTCGCGCTGAAAGCGATCTTCCTCGTCCTCGCCCTCCTCGGCCACGCCAGCCTGTGGCTCGCCATTCTCGCCGACACCGGTGCAACGCTGCTCGTCATCGCCAACGCCCTGCGGCTGCTCAAAGCACGCACATCCAATGCCGCCTGAACCACAATTGCCGTCGCGCGCCGTCGGTCCGTTTCCATCGAGAGAGTTGGAAGCCATGAGCGCCGAGGTTCGCGAATTCATGGGCCGGCCACCGCACTGGCTGCTGCAATCCGGCACCACGATGCTCGCCGCGGTGCTCACGCTCCTGCTCTTCCTTTCCGTCGTCATCAAGTATCCCGACACGATCACGGCTCGCATGACGCTCACCGGCACCCAGCCTGTGGTGGAAGTGATGGCGCGGCAGAGCGGGCACCTTGAAAGCCTTCGCGTCCGAGAGAGGCAGCGCGTGCGCCAGGGCGAGATTCTCGCGATTATCCAGAGTCCCGCGCGTTCCGCAACCGCGCTGGCGCTGGGAGAAAAACTCGCCCGTCTTGCGCCGGAAGTTGCCGGCGAGGGCATGGAGTTTCCAATGGACTTCGGCCCGGAGGAGGGACTCGGCAAGCTTCAGGACTCCTACGGGGATTTCCTCGGCGCGTACAATCTCAACAAGGGTGTGATTGCGGACGATTATGCTCAAAAGGCCGGCGCACTTTTGAAAAAGCAACTGGTTGGCAAGCAAACGCAGATTACCGCGCTCCGCGCCGAGCAGGCAATCAACCGCCGCGAATTGGAACTCGCCCGCGCAAAGTATGACCGGATGAAAGTGCTCCACGGACGCGACTCGATCAGCACCACGCAATTGCAAGAGCAGGAACTGGCCGTGCTCGCCCAATTAAGGAGCGACGGTGCTTTGCAAAAAAGTCTGACCGAGGCGGAGATCGAATCCGCGCGCACAGAGAAGGAATTGCGCGATCTCGATCACGACCGCGACGAGGCTCTTGAACTGGCCCGCGAACGCCTCCGCCTCACTCTCAACAAATTGCGCGGGCAACTCGATGTCTGGGAGGCTGATTTCGTCCTTCGCGCGCCCGCCGACGGCGTTATCGCCTTTTACGATTTCTGGAGTGACCAACAATACGTCACTGCCGGGCGCCAAGTGTTCCTCGTTCTGCCGGAAACCTCGCGGCTGATCGGGCGGATGCCGGTCCTTCAGGGTGGCACCGGCAAGATTCGTCCGGGCCAGGCCGTTCGGGTTCGCTTCGATGAGTTCCCCTACAAGGAATTCGGAATCGTCACCGGCCGCGTGCAGTCCGTGTCGATGGTGGCCCGCGAAGGCGCAAACCTCGTCCTCGTGGACATCCCGTTTCCGATGCTCACGAGCTTCAAGAAGCGGCTTCAGTTCAAGCAGGACATGACCGGCGAAGCCAGTGTCATCACCGAGGACATCCGGCTGATTGGCCGCGTGCTTTACGAAATCCGGAGGGCGTTTGTGAATAACACGGAGCATTGACATGACGGACCGCGTTGCGCGCAAGATTAGGCGCCTCCTCGTCGGTGTCGGCAAGGGAGAGCCCTTTCGTTCCTCATGAAGCGAAAGAAGGGGAAACCGACTCCTCCCGCCGTGTTGAGCCGTGGCGACAAATGGAAGATCATCGCGGTGCTGGCCGGAGCGTTCGTCGCCCTTCTTTGCGGGGGCTTGATCGGAGCCAAGAGCAAGCACTCTCAGAAAATCGAAAGCACACTTGCCCGCTGGCGCGTGACGTATCACCTCGACGACGATCAAGTGCGCAAAATTCGGAGCATGGAAACGCAATTTCATGCTGGCTGGAATCCATTCAATCATCCCGTCCACACACCGGCTGAAACTTACGAGCATCACCTCGCTATCAGCCGCGTGATGGCGTCGGAAGACGCCGCGAATTTTCTGAAAAACACGGAAGGAGCACGGTCGGCAACAGACCCGTCGCATTGAAAACGATCTTCCGCATCCCCGCTCGTCATCCTCGCCGTCGCGCCCGACGGAAAGTGGCTCGCCATCTGGCGACGAGAGCGCGCTGTTTTTGCCAGCGAAGCGAGCGCACCCGAAAAGCAATTCACCGCCTAAGCCGTCCAACCCATCACCGCCTAAGCCGTCCAACCCATCACCGCCTACGCGAGCAAGACGCCGCTCACCTTATGGGAAGCCAACGGCGCGCTCATACTCCAGTGCGGCAATGCAGCGCCCATGTGCATCGCCGAAAACGCTGCCGCCGCCAGTATCGCCAGCGGCCCGGAAGTAGCAGTTGTCGCGTGGGAAGCTTTCTGGCGCAGCACAGGCGCACCGCGCCGAGCAGCAAGGGAACACCTTTCTCTCTCCTTCCCAGGCCCCGCGCCGATTGAGCGGGGGCGAGCGCCAGCAAGGCGGCACTCCCCACTTGGCCGACGCGAAGCGTCCCCGGAGTTCCCACGGAGGCTGAGCAAAGGTCCAACTCACTTTCGCCGGGCGGAGGTCCGCACGAAGCGTGACAGTTCCTCTGGCGCGCTTTGTGAAAGGTGGAACGGCCCGGAGGATCGTCGGATGATCGTAAGCAACACGCATGGTTCCGTGCGCTTTGTATTGACGGTCAGTCGCAGCGGGGAACGGAGCCGTAGATTGCGTAGCTGGAGTGCTACGGAACTTACGCAACCTATGCAGCGGCGCTGGAGTTGTGGCGTTGATTGAGTGCTTTGGCCCAGGCTTCGGGGGTGACTTCGGGGATCTGGCCGGTGGTCATCTTCGGAAGCCGTGTGAGCACGTCGCGGAGGTAGGCCAGCGGGTCGAGGCCCCGGCGGCGGCAGCTCTCGACGATGGTGTAGAGGACGGCTCCCCGCTGGCCGGCTTCGGCGGCTCCGATGAACAGCCAGTTCTTCTTGCCGATGGCGGTGGGGCGGATGGCGTTTTCCACCAGGTTGTTGTCGATCTCGATGCGGCCGTCGGTGAGGAAGCGCGCGAGCGCGGGCCATTGATCCAAGGTGTAGGTGATGGCCTTGCCCATTGCACTTTGTGGAAGGTGGCGCGGGCGGATGCGCAGCAGTGCGCCCCGGATGCGGTTCACGATGGCGGTGCTTTGTGAGGCGCGCACGGCATCGCGCAGGCGCGGACCGGCTCCACTGTCGCGCAGGCGGCGCTCGATTTGGTACAGGTGGGTGATGTGGCGGAGCACCCAGCCCACGGTGCGCGGGGCACTCTCGCGGGCTTCGATGAAGCCGCGCCGGGCGTGCGCCCAGCAGCCGGCCAGCGTGATGGCCTCGCATCCGGCGCTGGCGTTGTGACGGCGCACGAACGCCGGGTAGGCGCTGTAGCCATCGGTCTGCAGGGTGCCGCGGAAGCCGGATGGGATGATGTGTTCAAGGCACGCAGCAGCACGGCTGGTGTGCCAGGTGAAGACGGTGTCGCCGCCGGGGCGCGAGCAGGCCCACAGGTAGCCGAGTTTGGTTTCGCCGTGGCCGGGAACCAGATACGCGATCGGCGTCTCATCCACCTGCACGTAGCCACCGCCGAGCACGCCGGTGCGAATGATTTCGTAAATCGGTCGCAGCCAGTCGGCGGCCAGCCCCATCCATTGCGCCATCGTTTGCCGCGGGATTTGCACGCCGTGCCGCGTGGCAAAGATCTGCTCCTGCCGGTAGAGCGGAAGGTGGTCGCAGTATTTGCCGACGATCACCGCGGCGATGAGGCCGGGCGCGGCGAGGCAGCGGGCCTGCAAGGTGTCCAGCGGCGCGAGGATCGGCGCGGCGAAGGGATGATCCTTGCGCGCATACTTGCGCCGCACGATGCGCCGCTTGAAGAAGTGCGCGGGCTCGTAGTCGAGCTGCTCGGTAACTTCCTCGCCGATACACCTCCACGCATCCGGGCACGCCTTGACCGGCTCGGGCACGACTACTTCTTCGACAACGGGAAGATGCTCCGGCAGCCGTGGGCCGCGCTCACGCGGAGGCGATGCTGCCGTCGAGCGCCGTGGGGCCTCCGCTGCCACGGGCTCCGGGGATTTTCCCGGCGAGTCAAACCCCTGCAGCATCAGGAGCAGTTGCTCCCGATCCAGCTTCTCGCTCTGCGCCCCGAAGAGCCGCTGGATGAGCGCATCGACCTTTTCCCGCAGCAGCTTGATCTCCGTCCGTGCGTCGCCGAGCTGCGCGATCACACGCGCATTTTCCGCCGTCGCCAGAGCAAGCTCTTCGCTCAACTCAATCTCGCGCGGCGTCGCTTCGGGCATCGCGCGTGTTCGACAACCGCGCCGTTCAGCCGTTGGATTTTTCCCGGCGTGGATGCGGTATTTTTACGCCGCCTCATCCGCGCTCGAACCACGGACGCAGCTTTGCCCCGCGCAGGTCAATCCCGTCGGTGAGCATCGCAAACGCCTCCGGCCTCAGTGCCAGCTTGGACGCCCCGATCTCCTCCGGCTTGGGCCACGCAAAGGTGCCCTCTTCGAGCCGCTTGGTCATCAGCCACAGCCCGGTGCCATCAAAGTAGAGCACCTTCAGCCGCGTGTGCCGCTTGTTGGTGAACACAAAGAGCGCGCCGCCCCGCACGTTCTCACCGAGCCGCTCGCTCACCAGTGCGTGCAGCCCCTCGAAGCCCTTGCGCATGTCGGCCGGCTCCACCGCCAGGAACACCCGCAGCCCGCCGGTGAAACTCAGCACCCCGCACCTCCCGCCCCAAGCGCCCTCAGCAATCCCGCCGCAAGCGCCACCTGCGATGCGTCACCAACTTCCATCCGCGCACCGCCAGGCAAATGCACCACCAATGCGCACGCCGCCAATGATGGCCCGGCGTGCTCCGGCACCGCCTCCACCCACTTCAATGCGGCAGGCTCACCACGCCGTTCCCGCACGGCATCGGCACCGCCTCGCTGCTTGCGGCGCTGGTGCGCCCACCACGCAAACGTCGAATACTTCACCCCGATTCGCTCCGCGAACTTCGACGCCGGCATCCCGCTGCGTTCAAATTCATCCAGGGCCGCCTCCCGCTGCTCCCGCGGTGTCCACACGCGCCCCGCCTTGTCCACTTTCAATATCTGTTCCGATTTCCGGTTCATAAATTGCGTAGCCTATCGCCTACCCAATCTCTGACTACTCCACCTCAGCGGCACCTCACGTACCGCTTACGGATGATCTGCGCCGCCCGCAACGCAGCGGGAGGCCGTTCGCATAGCGCAGCGGAGCGAGTAGGCCGGGAGCGCAGTGAGGACGGCGCAGTTCATCCACCAACCCACACAACGGGGAGTCTGCGCTTTGGACGCGCGACAGCCGGACGAGGCGCAGTCTCCCACGGCGCAGCCGCTTCAGGAGGCGTTGCGGAACCTGGGTTCCGCTGTGATGGGGTGCGTCCGAGACGCCGCGGCTCGGACCAAGGGAGAGACCTGTCCCCTCCAAAAAGCACA
>JAYWEO010000159.1:0-4415 GCA_043779225.1 Prosthecobacter sp. | reverse complement strand
GCGAGCGATTCGCCGAACTCCCTGCGCCCCTCGCGTCCGATCGTCCAGCTCACCCCCGCCGCCGCCATGAGGTCGCCCTCGTAAGTCGCATCCACGAATGCCTTCGCCGCAAACGTGTCGCCCTTCGCGGTGATGATGCCCCGGATGCGCGCGCCGTCTTTCTCCACGCGACTCAGTTCCTGTCCCGCGTAAACGCGCACGCCCGCCTCTTTCAGCATCGCATCCATGACGCGCTGCGCGACGTGCGGTTCGTACGTCCACGGCTTCGTGTCCTTCTCCGCGACGCGATACGGAAGGGTGACGCCGCGCTGCACATAGTCCGCCTCCATGCGCCGGTGGAATTCCTCGAACAGCCCGTGCAATGCCTCGCGCACCATCTGATTCGAGTCACTGAAACACAGCCCGCCGGTATTCACGCCGCCGATGTGCAAAGTCGGCTCCACGAGCGCGACACTCACGCCCTCCCTCGCCGCGCCGATCGCCGCGCACACGCCCGCGGGCGTCGCGCCATAGACGACGACATCCGCGGAAATGGTCGCCGCGTGTGCGTTCGTGAAAACGCCGAGTGCAGTGAGCAGGAGGAGAAGGCGATGGATCATGTCCACATTTTTGAGGTGCAGCCTTGAGCAGCCTTGTGCGCGGCTACTCGCCGAGCCGCCACAGCGCGCTGTCGGCGCGGATGAAGACATGCTTCCCGCACAGCGCCGGAGTGCTGAGGATCATCTCCTTCGAGCCTTCCTTCAGCGGGAGCTGGAGCTGTCCGAGCGCCGCGCCCTCGGCCGCGGTCACATCCACGACTTGCACGAGGCCCTTTTCATTCACCGCGACGAGCCTGCCATTTGCGCCGACAGGCGATCCGCTGAAGGGCCCGGTGAGCCGCAGTTTCCACTTGCTGCCGCCGCTCTTGATGTCCGCCGTCGAGAGCACGCCGGCACTGTTGAAGGCCAAGATTTTCCCGTCGAGAACCACGGGGCTGATCGTCGCGGGATTGACCTGCTTCGAGCGCCAGACTTGCTCGGGCGCGCTGCCATTCGCCTGCGGCGCCAGTGCGGTGATGCCATTGGAAGGCGCGTAAATCACGCCCTGCGCGACGACGCTCGAACTCGATGTGGACGCGCCTTCGGTATAATTCCACAGCACGCTTCCGCTCACCGGATCCACGCCGGTGAGACCTTTCGACGACTGCAGCACGGCGATCATCGGCGACTTCGCATCCGCGCGCCACGGCACCGGGCTGCTCCAGTTCGCGGCCTTCGGGCGATCGAGTTTCCAGAGGTTGCGCCCCGTCTTCACGTCGATGCCGACGGTGTAGCTCTCGCTGTCATTTTCGATCACCGTCACGAGCGTCTCGCCGATCACGATGGGCGACGAAGCCATGCCGAGGCTGTTGCTCACGTTCGGGTAATCCACCGTGAGCCCGCGCAGCCACAGCAGGTTTCCATCGAGGTCGAAGGCCGCGAGATCATTGCTGCTCCATAGCGCGAAGACGCGCTTCCCGTCGCTGCACGGCGTGCATGCCGCGATGGAAGTCTTCGGATGCGACATCGTGCGTCCCGTCGCCTTGAGCTGCCGTTCCCAGACTTTGGTGCCGTCGTCAAAGTTGACGCAGATGACGTGCAACTGCTCCTGCTTCGGTCCGCTGGAGCACGTGACGAACACCTTTTTCCCGACGATGATCGGACTCGCCAGCCCGCGGCCTGGCAGCGGCAGCGTCCAGTCGATTTTCGGTTTCGCAGGAATCACCGCATCCGCCACGGTGCCGGCGCTGTCCGGCCCTCGGAATTGCGGCCAGTCCGCGGCTGCGAGAGGGAAGGGGAGTGCGGCGAGCGTGAGCGCGAGGAGTCGTTTCATGGGTTGGGAAAAAATATGGGGCGTTGGTTTGCAGCTCTCATTGGCAGTGGTCTCACAGTCGGATTTTTTAACGCAGAGTTGCGGAGAGAACAGAGAGTTCCGCAGAGGGAAATAAATCATTTCCTCTGCGTTTCTCATCCTCTCCTCTCTGCGCCTCTGCGTTTAAAAAATGGAGTCCCATTCAGTGTATTGCGTCACGCGAAAAGCAGTGCGTCATTTCGCCGCGAGGATCGCCGTGCCAGTGCTGTCACACACGCGGAGCTGGAATTCCCATTCCACCGTCCACTGCTCGGTCTGCTCATTCTGGCAGCACTTCACGAGCACCGTGTTCGCGCCTTTCCTGAGATGGCACTTCATCTTGTATTGGTCCATCTGCGCGCCGCGGTGATATTCGTCGCGGCTGAAAAGCAGCTCTCCGTTCAGCCACACCTTCCATCCATTCTTGCAGCCGAGCCGCAGCTCCGCCTCGCGATCCGTGGGGGAATCAATCGTCGTCATCGCGTACGCCGTCACTTCCTTCAGCGAGCCGAGCGGCTTGTTGAAATCCAGCTTCCCGTGCTCGTCTTTGCTCTCGAAAGGCTTCCACCGCACCTTGCCCTTTTTTCCGTCGTATTCCGCATCCAGCTTCACCTCGCGCTCCGGCGCGAACACCGTTGCGAAACCCTTCCGATCCGTGTTTTCGAACGGGCCGATCACATTCCATTTCATCAGAAACCCGAAGTGCTTCGGCAAATCCACGGCCGTCCCGATCTTCTTCAGCTCTCCCGCGATCTCGTTCGTCTGATCCTCGTCGCGCACCGCGTCGAGTGCGTGAAGATATGCGCCCTGCGCCGCGTTACCGGTCTTCGTCTTTGCCTCGGCGATCAGCCGCTGCACCGCGCCGCGCCGGAGTTCCTGCACAGGATCGTTGATCAGCCCCGGCTCGATCTTGTCCGCGAGCGCGGCGTCCGCCTTTCCGATCAGATCAAAGGCAAGCTGGCGCGCAGATGCAGGATTCCTCGTCTCTTTCAAAAACGCCTCCAGCTCCGCGACCGGCATCGGCTGCTTGCCGCGCAGCGCCGCATCCGCGATCGCGTCGCCCGCGAGCCGCAGCCAGTTGTCCGCGACCGGCCCGCCTTTTCCCGTCGCGGCGAGCAATGCGGGCAATGCCTTCGGTCCCTCGGCCACGACATTCTTCCACGCCGCGGATGCCGCCTCGTTGCCTGCGCCTTCACGTCCGATCGCGGCGAGTTGCTTCACCGATTCCTCGACCGCCGCGTGGAGCGTCGAAAATGACAGGCAGGCAGCGGGGAGGAGAATCAGTCTGGAGAGCATGGCACGACAATCCCGCTGTCCGTGACATCCTTGGCAAGCACGAACGCGATGATTGCTGTTCCCGGCAAGATCCGCCCCAGGTCTGAAGATGGTCGGGCCGGCGAGACTCGAACTCGCGACCTCTTGAGCCCCATAAAGTTTTCGTAGGAAAAATTGGCGAGGCGGGAACATGGAAGCGAGTGATATTCGGGGTCGAGTTTTCACTTATGGGTGGTGGCTGACCGCGGAAATGGGCTTTCCGCTTGAACGAACGGCAGCTCGTTACCCGCAGTTTCAGCAATTGCTCTCGCATTTCGGGGTGATGATGCCCGGAAGCTTCACGCGGCTCACGACGGGTGCGAAAGAACATCCGTGCAGCGAGCGCGAGGATGCAGACGGCGGAGCCGATTTGCGGATACGGCTCGACGCTTTCCGCATTCCACTGGCCGCCGAAATACAGCGCGGGCGCGGCGAGCAGCCAGATGATGAGCGAGTGCGAAATCACCGACGAGAGGCCGAGCAACACGGCCTGTGCGATGGTGCCGCGAATGGCGAGATGAACGCTGCCATCATCGTCTTGGAGTGCCCCGGCTCCAAGCCGTGCAAGGCACCGAGCAGGATGGCGGTCGGGATGAAAAGTCAGAGGCTCGTGCTGCCGCTTTGCACGGATTGAAGGAAGTCGTTCATGGTCTGAATAGGAAGGTGTGTTTGGTGAAAGGGGTCAGAGCTTGATGCCAAGAATGCCGAGGGCGCGCACCTCGATGGCGTAGAGTCCGACTGTCAGTGCGGCGCTGGCTGCCAGCGACGGATAGAAGCTCCAACCGTGACGGAGCAGCCACGGCATCGCGACGAACAGGGCCAGCGAAGGCAGCACATACCAAAGCGTGAGGCTGAGATAGTCGGCGATTTGCGGCGCGGTTGCGTGCTCTTGATGTTGTCGCCAGAACAGCACGAGCAGTGTGGTGAGCGGCAGCGCGGTGATGAGCGCGGCGAGCGCGGTATTCCGCTTCGCCACCTCTGTGATGAGTGTAAAGACGGCGGCGGAGATGAGGATTTTGAGAAGGTAGAGCTGCATGGCGGATCAGATGGTGGCGGTGTCGGGCTCGGCGTCACTGGGATTTTCAAACCAATAATAGAGCACGGGCAGGACGATGAGCGTGAGCAGCGTGGAGCTGATGATGCCGCCGATGACGACGGTCGCGAGCGGGCGCTGCACTTCCGCGCCCGCGCCGGTGGCGAGCGCCATCGGCACGAAGCCGAGCGAGGCGACG
>JAYWEO010000158.1:0-32956 GCA_043779225.1 Prosthecobacter sp. | reverse complement strand
GGGAATCGCTCGATGAGTTCGGCGTGCTTGTGCCGCACGTCCTGGATGTGGCGCAGCCAGTTGTCGATGAGGCCGAGGCGTCGGTTCGTGAGCGCGGCGAGCACGCCGCCGCAGCCGTAGTGGCCGACGACCATGATGTGCTTTACCCTGATCACGTCGGCGGCGAATTGCATCACGGAAAGGCAGTTCAGATCCGTATGGATGACGAGGTTGGCGACGTTGCGGTGGACGAAAACCTCGCCGGGCATGAGGCCCGTGATCTGGTTCGCCGGCACACGCGAGTCCGAACAGCCGATCCACAGGTACTCGGGGCTCTGGACTCCAGAGAGACTGGTGAAAAAATCCGGCTGCCGGCTTTTGATGTCGTCCGCCCATGCGCGGTTGTTTGCGAGCAGGTGATTCAGGTCGGCCATAAGCGCATCGTTAAAGCGTGCAAGTCGGGCGGTGGCAACTGTGGCGTGATGGTTCCATTTGAACCCCGAAGGGACACGAAAGAACACGAATGGAGCGAAGAGGCGTCTGCCTGGCCTCGCTCGCCCTTGAGGAATCCCATTCGTGTCCATTCGTGGTCTCAGCCGATTTTCGCCGTTCCCATCGTGCGCCCATTCTGCCTAGCATCGCATCATGGGAATAGACTCCAATTTTAACTGGCCTGCAGTCACAGAGAAGACCCTGGCCATCATCATGGGCGGTGGCGCGGGTTCGCGGCTTTTCCCGCTCACGAAGGAGCGCTCGAAACCCGCGGTCCCGCTCGCGGGAAAATACCGGCTCGTGGACATCCCGATCTCGAACTGCCTGAACTCGGGGCTGCGGCGGATCTACGTGCTCACGCAGTTCAACAGCGTCTCGCTGCACCGGCACATCCATTCGACTTACAAGTTTGATCAGTTCTCGCGCAGCTTCGTGGAGATTCTCGCCGCGCAGCAGACGCCGGGCGACTCGAACTGGTATCAGGGCACGGCGGACGCGGTGCGGCAGAACCTTCCGGATTTTCTGAACGGGCCATTTGATTACTACGTCATCCTCAGCGGTGATCAGCTTTACCGGATGGATTACCGCCGGATGCTCGAGCAGCACATCGAGAAAAACGCCGAACTGACGGTCGCGACGATCCCCGTGGCGCGGCGGGACGCGACGGAATTCGGAATCATGCACACCGACGCCGCGCGCAGCATCACGCGCTTTGTGGAAAAGCCGAAGGATCCCGCGGTGCTCGACAGCCTGCGCATCCCGCCCGCGCTGCTGAAGGAGCTGGGGCGCTCGCCGGAGGACGAACTCTACCAGGCCTCGATGGGCATCTACATTTTCAATCGCGAGACACTCCGCGAGGCGCTCGCAAACAAGCACATGGATTTCGGCAAGCACGTCATCCCCGAGGCGCTCGGAAAGTACCGCGTGCAGGCGCACATTTTCCAAGGCTACTGGGAGGACATCGGGACCATCCGTGCATTCTTCGATGCAAATCTCGCGCTCACGAATCCGCTGCCGCCGTTCAGCTTTTTTGACGCGACTTCGCCGATCTATACGCACATGCGCTTCCTGCCCGGCAGCAAGGTGAATGGGGCGACGGTGCGGCAGGCGAATATCAGCGACGGCTGCATCATCAGCGATGCCAATATCGAGCGCGCCGTGATTGGCCTGCGCAGCATCATCAAGAGCGGCTCGACCATCAAGAACAGCATCGTGATGGGTGCCGACTACTACGAGGAATTGCGGCCTGCGAGGGCAGGGGAGCCGCCGCTCGGCATCGGATCGAACTGCGTCGTCGATCACGCCATCGTGGACAAAAATGCACGGGTCGGAAACGGCGTGGTGATCACGCCCGACGGCAAGGCCGACCACTGCGACGGGCCGCCTGTGCGCTGGAGCGATGGCACGGAAAAGCCGCTGTGGTACGTCCGCGATGGCATCGTCGTGATTCCGAAAGGCGCGGTGCTGCCCGATGGAATGTGGGTGTGAGCGGACGCGGTCCGCGCCGGTGCTGAGCCGCCGCTGAAAACTGCGGGGGCTATTTTTTCGCGCTCTCGTTCGCGAGGTTCAGCAGGTATTGCTCGACCAGTGCGCCGTATTCCTGCGGATACTTTTCACGGAGTGATTGCTCGATCGCCGCACGCTCGCGCGCAGGAAGGCCGATGAAGTCCACCCTTTTCAGCGCCGCCTCGCGAGATCCGCGCTGCACTGCCTGCGGATCGCCGGGCGCGTAAGCCTCCGCACCTTGCGAAGGCTGGTCGCTCGCCAGCGAACTCTTTCCCGGCTTCGCCTCTTTGCCCTGTCCCTGCGGCGGCATCGGTGCGCCGCCTTGTGATGGAGACAGGCCTGCCTGCTGCGCGGCCATGGTGGCCTGCGCCTGCGCGAGTGCCTGCGCGGCGTTTTGCGCGGACTGCTGAGCGGCGCTGTTCTGCCCGTCTTTCGCCTGTGAAGCGGCGTTGGAAAGTTGCTGCGCAGCCTGCTGCATCGCCTGCTTTGCGGTGGCGGAAGCCTGTGTGCCGCTTTGCTGCGAAGCTTTGGCAGCACTCTGCGCGGCTTGCGTGAGTTGCTGTGCGCCTTGCTGCGTCGCGGCGGAGGCGCTCGCCTGCTGCGACGCATTCTGGGCATTGCTGGCCGCGGCATGCGCCATCCGCTGCGCCTGCCCTGCGGCCTGCGCGGCCTTTGTCGCAGTCTGCGCGGCCTCGCCTGCCTTTTGTTCCGCCTGCTGATTTGCCGTCTGCGCCGCGGTCTGCCCGGACTGCGCAGCCTGTCGTGCGCCGGCGGCCGCTGCTTGCTGGGAATTTTTTGCGGCCTCTGCCGCTTGTTGCGCAGCTTCTGCGGCCTGCCCTGCCTGCTGCGCAGCTTGCCGTGCTGCGGCCGCCTGCTGTGCGGGATTTGCTGCGGTCTGCTGCGCACTTTTCGCGGCTTGCTGTGCGACTTTGGCAGCCTGTGCCGCCTGCCGCGCAGCCTGCCCTGCCTGCTTGGCCGCCTCCGGATTTTCCGCTTGTTCGGCCTGCTTCTGCGCGGCTTGCGCCGCCTCGGCTGCTTGCTGCGCCGCGTCGGCGGCCTGCTGTGCAGCTTGTGCGGCATTTTGCGCGAGCTGCTGTCCCGATTGCTCGGCGGCATCCTGGAGATTCGCCTGTGCCTTCTCGATTTGCTGCTGCGCCTGCGCGAGTTGATTCATCGCCTCTGCCATCTGTGCGGCGTTCGCGGGATTGTTCGGCTGGGCGGGCGGGTTCTGCGCCACCTGCTGTGCCGCGCGGGCTTCCGCCTCGTCGGCGCGGCGTTTCAATTCCGTCTGTGCCGTCGTGAGCTGTGCGAGCGCGGCGTCCTGCTGCCGCGCGGCCTGCGGTGCGTTCGCATCCTGCATTTCGGCGCGGGCCTCCTGCATTTTTGCAGCGGCGTCTTTCAGTCCGTTGGTGACATTCGGCACCTCGGCGATTTTTTGAGCGAGAGCGTCCGTCTTGTCGGCGAGTTCGCCCTGCTGATCTTCCAGCTTTCTGAGCTGGGCATCCTTCTCCTTCTGCTCGGTTTCAAAGCGGCTCTGGATCTCCGGGTTCTTGCGCAATTCGGATGCAGGCTGATTGCGCAGGCGCTGCGGCAGTGCGTCATTCCGATCGTTCGCCGCGAGTTTGTCCGCGAGCCATTTGTCGAGGCTCGCCTGCTTGCGCTGGATGGCTGTGGAATCGCGCATCACGCGCTGCTCGGCGATCACCTCGCCAAGTTCGCGCCCGGCCTTGCGCAAGGCCTCGGGCCCTTGCTCACGCGGCGCGAGTTGCCGCGCGATTTTGCGAAGCTCGTCACGGCTCGCCTTTTCGTCCCCGGCAGCCTTGAAAATCTGCCCGGCTTTCAGCGCGTCCGCTGCCGCCGCGGTGACCGGCTCCACCTGTTCGATCTGCCTGGCGGCATCGGTGAAAGTCTTCGCGTTGGCGGCATTCTCGGGACTTGCGGCGAGCCGCGCCATCTTGCTGCGGATCATCTTCAGCTCATCCGCGATGGCCGCCTGTTCGGCGCGCTGCGTCTCAAGCTGTGCGCGCTCGATCGCGCCCGAGGTTTCAAACTGCACGCCATTGGTCATGCGGGCGAGTTCGATCCCATTCCGAAGATTCACCGCCTGTCTGTCAGCGAGTTCGTGAAGCTGCCGGGAAATATCCGCCGCCTCCTGCTCTCGCAGGTGTTCGGCAAGGATGCGCTGGATCGCGACGATGATCTGTTTCTGAGCCGTGAATGCATCGGCGACGCTCTTCACCGCCGTGTCCGGCGTGGTCGCTGCGCGCGCACGCTGCAGCATGTCCACGACCTGCCGCATCTCGGTGGCGGAAAGAGAGGCGAGCGATTCGCGCACGCTGCGCATGGCCTTGGCATCGTCGCCCGTGAGATTGTTCCGCTCGTATTCGCCCAGCATCGCATCGAGCGTATCGGCGAGCGCTCGCGTCTCGCCTTGGATTTGCGACTGAGCCTGCTCGCTCTCGCGGATCGGCGCAGCGGGGAGTTCTGCAAATGCGGCGCCTGTGCCGAGCGTGGCGCAGGCGCAGGCAAGTCTCGCGAGAAGATGCGGAGGGAGTTTCATGCGTCAGACGATGACGGCGGGAAAGTAGGCAGAGGCGCGGCCATTGTCGCGGAAAGAATCACTGCGCTCACTGCGGCGTGGCGGGCTTTTCATGAATCAGAACGCCGAGCCGCGTCGCGAGATCCTGCTGGCTCTGGCGCACGGCATCGAGGCCGTGCAGCGTGTCGTTCAGCCGGTTCGCGAGATCGGCGCGCTTTTCCTCATCGCTCACGATGCGCGCCTGCGAGTGCTCGGGCATGATGGCGGTGCCGGGGCCGGTCACGTCATTCGCATCGCGCGCTTCGAGCCAGAAATCAATCGTGTCATTCTCCACGGGCGGAGGCGTGATGCGCGCGATTTTCCACTCGAAGCGCCGCACGAGTGTCTTCGGCTGCACGCCGTTCAGGTCGAGTTCCACCGTCTTGTGCGGCATGCCTTCCGTCCAGTTCACGGCGTAATGGAGCAGCACTCTCGCGACACCAAAGTCGTCCTTCGCCTCGAAGCCGAGCAGCAGAGTGGCGTTGTGCGTGAGCAATTCCTCGCGCCGCGCGGGCAGCAGGATGCGGATCGTGGGCGGCATGTCCGGCACGATCTCGATGCGATGCGCGGCCATCGCGCGCGACTCCACTCCCTCGGTGTCCGTGAGTTGAAAAGTCATCCCGGCGACATCCTTCGCGGGAATCTCCGCCGTGCCGGTCCATGCGCTGGAAAGGGCATCAGCGCCGAGCGGGACACTGCGGATGATCTGCGAAGGCTCGGTGCCCGTCAGTCGGAGCGTTGCGCTGCGAAGTGGTGCGCTCGCAGTGAGGTGTATCGCGAGCTTCGAGCCAGCGAGGAGTTTCAGGTTGCCCGGCTGACGGTGCGTCGGCGCGAGTTTCGTATACGCAGGCCAGTGCTGCTCGCACGCGAGACTCGTGACTTCCGGTCGCGCGCGGACGCGGATGCCTGCCGTGTCGGTGCGATTGTCGCCTAGCTCGATGCGATAGCGGAAATCTTCCTGCACACTCTGCAGTGTGCGGGAAAAATGCACGGGATTCCCGAGCACGGCATCGAAGGAAAATTCCTGACGCCGCCCTTTCGATGACTCGATGATGAGCTTGCCCGCTCTTGGAATGATCCCCGCAGCGGTGGCCTCGATGCGCAGATCATCGCCGATGGCGATCACGCGATCGCCGGTGAATGCGATGATCATCGTCCTGCGCGGCGCCGGCACATTCACGAGCCATGCGCGCTGGAAGAGCGGCCAGCTCGCGCGCCCGCCGAGAAACCACAGCGCCGCGCCGAGGATGATCGCGCAGACTGCGATGCGCAGCCAGCGGCGCATCGCGTCCGTGTTCACGGCCTCATCGAACGGCGCATCGGCGGCGACGGTGGCCGTCTCTTCGAGCAGCGCATGCACGAGCGAGCGGCCCGTCATCTCCGGCTGCCGCGCGAGTTGCACGCTCGCGATGAAGCGGCTGCGGAACTGCGGCAGCGCGCGCTCGATGGCGAGGGCGGTGCGTTCGTCATCCGGTTGTCGCATCCATTCGCGGATGCCAAATTTCCACGCGAGCATGGCTGCGAATCCGAGGCCGCAGGTGAGCAGCACGGCGCGCACGAAGAAGGGCAGGACGATCAGCCAGTCGAGCGGCATTCCGATCGCGAGCCACGCGAGCAGCGTGACCACTGCCATTGCGATTCCGGTGCGCAGTGCGACGTCACGCTGCCTTTGCCGGACGCGCGCGAGATGCCCGGCGAGCGCGGGTGCCGCTTCGGAAAGGCTGGGCTCGGCGATGGATTCGGGCACGTGGGAAAGGTGAGTGCATCGCCTTGATGAGGCGAGTCCGAGTTGCGAGGATTTGAAAATCAGACGGCAGCAAACCGGACGCAGACGACGAGCGATGCCGGGTTGAAATTCACTTCGCTGCGAGCGGACTGGAGCCTAGGGGGTTCGAACCCCTGACCTCCTCAATGCCATTGAGGCGCTCTACCAACTGAGCTAAGACCCCGTTCGCAGCGGGCGTGGAAGATGGGAATCGAGGGGTGCGTTGGCAAGGGGAATTTTCGCCGCGGCACGTGCGGCACTCATGCGCCACGCACGTCGTCATGCACGCCATTCGCGCGGCGCGGATGGCTTTCCAGGAGACGTCGCGCGCTGGAATCCTCGCCCATGCCGAGCGCCGACCAGTCGCGTGCGTGCTCGCCGTATTTCTTCCAAAAGGCGCGCAGGTTTTCATTCGCGACAAACTCGGGATGCTCGACGAGCACATCGTACGGCCCCGGACGGCTGAAGATTTTTGCCATGATGGGCACGAGATCGAGGACGAAGAGCGTGCCGAAAATCACAAGGAACTGGAACATCCCGGCGATCCACTTTTTGCCCTGCTCGCTGCGCTCTGTGGCGTCCGCATCGGGGGCGGGGAGGAAGATGACGTTGTAAAGGCCGATGGTCTCTTCCATCGGGTCGAGCACGCCGTTCATCTTGCGATCCAAGCGCGCGATGGGCGGACCGAACTCGTCGTCGGCGCGCTTCACGCCGCTCTTGTTTCCAGCCTCCAGCGCGGTCGTGCGCTCGGTGATCCGTGTGAGGAGGACGGGATGCTCGGCTTCCATTTCCGCGATCTCGGCGGTGACTTTTTCGAGCCGCTCCTTGCGGATGCGTTCCTTTTCCTTGGCCTCTTCGACGAATGCGGCGCGCTTGCCGCCGAGGTTGTCGAGGCAGGCATTGCGATCCGTGAGGCGTGCGGCGGCGAGTTCCTTGTCACTGGCGACGAGCGCGGACTGCTGTGCGCGCTGTGTGATCTCAAGCTGGCGGATTTCCGTGCTCACGGACCGGTCGCGCACTTGCATGTCCTTTGTGCGCGGGCCCTCACCGGGCTTCTTGGCCTCGGGATAGAATTCATTCGGCTGCCCGGCGACCTCACGGGCGATGGCCTCGACGAGCCGGCGGTGGAGATCCTGCTTTGTGTCCAGCGTGACCGCTGTTTTTGCGAGGGTCTCCTTTTGCGCCTCGATCTGCGCGATGACGGCGCGCGTGGCTCCGCTCGCGGGGGCGACAAAGTCCGGCAGGCTCGCCTTCTTGCGTTCCTCGTCCATTCGCTCGTCGGCGTAGGTTTCGACATTGATAATCGCCTTCTGCAATTCCGGGAGCAGCGCCATCAGCGAGTCGCGCTTGGCATTGAAGTCGGTGATGAGCTGCTTGCGTTCGGCAGTCTCGTCGTCGTGGATTTTCTGAAGCTCGGCGGCGAGTTCCTTGCGCCTGGCAGCTTCCTTTTCGCGGAGGCCGTTCAGCTTTCCCTGGATCTCCGTCTGGATGCGGTGCTTGATCGCGGGGCGGTATTGATCGAGGCAGAATGGAAATGCGATGGCGACGCTGACGACGCCTGAGAGTGCGAAGCGGAAGACGACCTGCATCAGCTTGCGCCACCACGGCTGGAATGGCCGATAGGTCGCGAGCAGGATGCGGTCGGTGTTCAGGATCACGAACGCCCATGCGAGCGAGATGCCGAGTACTGCGAGCCATGGCGGTTCGGAGAAGCGGCTCTTCGCGTAAAAAATCATGCCGAGAAACGACATGATCGTGGGGATCAGCACCGTGCTGCCGAGCACGGCGATGCGCTCGCGTTCGGTCGCCGGGCAGTGCTGGAGCGTCTCCCATCTCGCGCCTGCGAGCCAATAAAGTGGACGCATCCATTTGTCCCAATTCGACGGTGCATCAGCTTCAGGTGGGAGAGGATTTTCAGGTGGCTGCCAGTGCATCGTGCGATGAGGGTATCGGTGAACACCCGATGCGCCAGCACTCAAAGCTCCGCGCGCACTGCGGTTCCCGGAATGGCGATGCGTCAGTCCGCGTGCTGCGTCTGCGAGCACAGCTTGCTCCGTCCCTGTTCGAGGACTTTCCGTTCATCGCGTGTGAGGCTCTGCATTCCGTCGCGCGCGATTTTTTCGAGGAGGGGATCGATCTCCATGCGCACAAAATCCTCCGCGTTCATCCGCTGCATGCGGAGTTCGCGCTGCGTGCGCTCGAACTTGCGGCGCTGAAACCACATCGGGTTGCCGAACCCGAGTTTCCGCGCCCATGCCCAGCCGAGGAGGCTGCCGGTGAGAATTCCCGCCGGGCCGATTTCGCCGAACGTCCGCGTCGCGACCGCTCCCACTGCAAATGTGAGCATCGCGATGGCGAGATATTTTGCACGGCAGCGCAGGGGGAAAAGGTGGAAGAATGAAAAGCCTGTCTCGAGCTCCGGCATGATCGTCGCATACGCCGCGAGCACTGCCGCGACAGCGGCGGAAAATCCGACGACAGCGACACCGCTGCCGAGCATGAGGCTCACTCCGCCGCCGATTGCATTCGCGAGCAGGCAGAGCCACACGAAATTCACACGCCCGACGATCGGCTCGATCTCACGTCCCGCGTACCAGAGCACGATGAGATTCGTGAAAAAGTGGAGTGTTCCCGCATGGAGAAACTGGTAGCTGAAGAGGCGCCAGTATTCGCCATTGAATTCGCCTTTGGAAAACACGCCTTGCTCCAGTTGCAGCAGTTCGAGCGGGTTCTTCGGGATATGGTGGTTCTCCGTGCAATACGCGAGCACCGCCTGCATGGTGCCCCAGAAAATCATCGTCCAGAAGAACACCAGCACCCCGGCGGAACGCCCCGGCGACCAGACGTGCTGGAAGGAGGAGGTCTGGCGTCTTGGGAGGCTCATAGGACGGGCATCTGGACTATGGCCGTTTTTGCGATTTGTAAAACGGGAAATCTAAGGCACGCAAAGCCGCAGCTTTCCTGCCACGCGGAAAGTCACCGGGAGCGCGCCGGAAAGTTCGCCATCCACCTCCACCGGGACCTCCTCGGCGGAGCGCACGGTCGCCTCGGAGACCTGGAAGTATTCCACGCCGTCCATCCCGGTGTGTCGCCCGACGAGGATGCCTGCGAGATACTTCGCGATGTCGAGGTAGCCGATGTTTTTGAAAATGAGCACGTCGAGCATGCCGTCGTCCACGCGTGCCTTGGGGAAGAGCACGATTTTCGCGCCGTAGTATCGGCCATTGCCGATGAGCACGAACGAACCCTCGCTGATCTTTCCGCCCGCCTCGATGATGAGCTTCGGCGGAGTGCGTGCGGCGATCTGCGCGGCGCTGATGAGGTAGCTCAGCGGCCCGAGATTTTTCTTCGATTCCCACGTCGTCTCCTTCACCACCTGGGCATCGAGCCCCACGCCTGCGAGCTGGATGAAATGCGTGCCGTTCGCCGCGAGCAGATCGATCTCGCGCAGGTTTCCCGCGCGGATGATGGCCCATGCCTCGTCCAGTTTTTCCGGCAGATCGTGTTCCTTCGAGAAGACATTCATCGTGCCGATGGGCAGCACGCCGAGCGCGGACTCGGAACCGGCGAGGCCGTTGGCGACTTCGTTCACCGTGCCGTCACCGCCCGCTGCGGCGACGATGCGGAATCCTTCACGCGCCGCCTCCGAGGCGAGCCTGCGCGCGTCGCCGGGGCCGGTCGTCATCAGCAATCGCGCCTCGGGTGCCACCTCGCGGAGCAGCGAGGCGAGGTCGCGGGACTTTTCACTGCGGGCCTTGGGATTGAAAATGATGGCGGTGTCCGGCACGGGTGTCCGTCTTTCTACGCAGCGCGATGCGCCCGTTGCCAGACACTTTCCGCCCTTTCCTTTGTCCGGTGCACCGCTAATTTCCCGCGCCTGTGAAACGACGCATCACAAAATACATCACCATCGCCGCCATCGTGCTGGTGCTGCTCGTCGCCGTGGGCGGATGGTGCATGGATCGCTGGCTGCAGTCCGCCGCCGTGCGTGCGCAGATCGAGGGCAGGCTGAGCGATGAGCTGAAGATGCCGGTGAAAATTGACGGGATCGGGTTTTCGTCGTGGAGCGGTCTTTCGACGAAAAAAATCACGGTGTCCGGCCCGGATGGGATTTTGTTTGAAGCCGACGGGATCTCGGCGAGCCACAGCTTTTCCTCGCTGCTGCGTGGCAGCCTCGGGCTCACCGAAGTGCGCATCCGCCGCCCGCACATCCGTCTGTATCAGGACGCCGAGGGGCATTGGACTCCATCGCGCAAGGCCGCGCTTCCGCCGCCAGCGGCAGAGCCTGCACCGCTGGCAATCCTGCCGCCGAGCCCGCCGGTTCCCGTCGCATCCACGGCGAAGAAACCGCCCGCGATTTCCATCGGGAAAATCCTCATCGAGGACGGCACGGTCGAAATGATCGGCAAGACGCGCGCTCCTTTCGCCACGATCACCGGCATGAATCTCACCATGCGCGATGTGAGCGAGACCGCGTTCAGCGGAAACCTCACCATCACTCGCGCAGTGCTGCACGGCAGTGTGGCGGTCGAGCATCTCACCGGCGTCGCCGTCCGCGACGGCCAGTCATTTTCACTTCGCGATTTCAGCGTCGAGACCGGCGGCGGCAAAATCACCGGTGAAGCCGCCTACGTCATCGGCGCGACTGGCCGCGCTGCCCTGAAGATCAACGCCGTGAACCTCGCCCTTGCCACCTTGCAGGGTGGGATGACCGGGCAGAAAATCTCCGGCATCGTCAGCGGCGATGCACAGGTCTCGGGCCTCGGCGCGGATCGGAAGGCTATCGCTGGCAGCGGCACGCTCGTGCTTAAAGGTGGCGATTGCTCGCAGTTCGAGCTGCTCCGGCAAATCGGCGACATCCTGCGTGTCTCGGCGCTCGCGAATTTCCAAATCGCGGATGCCGCGGTCAATTTCCAAATCACGAACGAACAGGTGATTTTTTCACCGATGACTGTCTTCACGCCGCCAATCACTCTGGGCCTGAGCGGGCCGGTGACATTCGACGGCGTGCTGAATCTCTCCGCGAAGCTGTACGCGCCAGCAAGCCTCGTCGCCACCCAGCCGATGATCGCCGGGCAGTTTTCGCCGCCGGATGCGAACGGTCTCCAGAGCGTCCCATTCACGATCACGGGCGACATGAAAAAGCCCAGGCAAAACCTCGCCGACTCACTCACCGGCACGAAGGATCACCGGCAGCAGAACATCATCGCCGCCGGGTCGATCCTCTCGACGCTCCTGCAGAAGAACAATCCGAAGCTGCTGAAAAAACTGCAGCCCGCGCTGCAACTCGTGCAGCCGAATCAGCCGCCCGCTCCGGCGAAACCATGAGGGTCGTCGGAGGCATCGCGGGTGGCATCCCGCTTCACGTCCCGAAGACCGATCTGCGACCCACGATGGACGTGGTGAAAAACGCGATCTTCAGCAGTCTCGCGGAATTCGTCCCCGGCACGCGCGTGCTCGATCTCTTCGCGGGCACCGGGGGCCTTGGCATCGAGGCGCTCAGCCGAGGCGCGGCATCGTGCGTGTTTGTCGAAAGTGATCGCCGTGCGTGCGACAGCATCCGGCACAATCTTGAAAAGACGAAGCTCACCGGCGGCAGCATCGTGTGCGCCGATGCGCTGCGCTGGGTCGAACGCAATGCGCAGGTTGGTGCCTTCGATCTGATTCTTGCCGACCCGCCTTACGCACGCGGCAAAGGGGAGCGCGACTTTGGCAGGGAATTGATCGCGCTTCCCGAGATCCTTCGCGCGCTCGCGCCGGGCGGACTTTTCATCCTCGAACACCGCCCTGACCAGCCGCTGCCGCTCGGCACCGAATGGGAATGCACCCGTGACAAACGCTACGGCGCGACGGCTGTCGCATTCCTGCGCGCAGCCCAGGCACTTCAATCTATTCTGTGAGCAACGACACCATCCAAGACGAGCACGCCGCCTTCCTCGCCGCCGCCGATCACGCGCTCTGGCAGCCCGCCGACCACGTCCGCCGCGCGGAAATGTCCGATATTTTTGCGCGCCCAGCGCCGCTGGAGATTGATTTCGGCTGCGGTGACGGCTCATTCCTGATCGCGATGGCGACGCGGTTTCATGAGCGGAATTTCCTCGGCACCGAGCGCATGCTTGGCCGCGTGGAAAAGGTGAGCCGCGCCATCGCGCGCCATCATTTGAGCAACTGCCGCATCATACGGCTTGAGAGTAATTACGTCGCCAAATGGCTTCTGCCCATTGGTTGTGCGGACATCGTTCATATCGGTTTCCCTGACCCTTGGCCGAAACGGCATCATCATTCACGGCGGCTTTTTCAGGATGATTTCATGGTGGCGCTTCATCAGGTGCTGGCACTCGGCGCGGAGGTCCGAATCAAGACGGACGACCAACCTTACTTCCTTTGGATCGAAAAAGTGATCGCGCGTGCGCAAGGCTTTGCACGAATCGAGTGGATGGAAGACGCGGACTACCCGAAGACGGATTTTGAGCAGCACTTCGTCTCGCAGGGCCTGCCGATTTATCGCGCGCGGCTGCGAAAAGTCTGACCGCCGAGATACGTCTGCACTGTCAGCCCGTCGTCTTCGCGCATTTCAATCCGCACCGCACCGCAGCGATCCTGCTGAAGCGCTTCCGCACCGAGTGCGCGCACATTGCGCTCCCATTCCGCGATGCGCTCCGGCGGCGATCCAAACGGCGGGCGCGAGCACACGGCGAGCACCGGTCGGATTTGCGCGAGAAAATCCGCGGTGCCGGAGATGTCCCGCGAATGCCAGCCGGATATGAGCACATCGGCGCGCAGGTCCGGCTCGTTTTCCAGGAGCCAGCGCTCGGTGGAAAAGCCAGCGTCGGACATCAACAGCACGCGCAATCCGGCGGCTTCGATGCGGCAGACGAGCGCCTTGTCGTCGGCCTGGGTGCGGATGATTCCGGGCGGCGGAAAGAGCACGCGCAGCACCGTATTTTTTCCGAGCGCAATCTCGTCACCTCGCTGGAGATAGCGTCTGCCGAATCTTGCGGCAGCCAGCCTTGCGTGGACGTCTCTTCGTGATGGCGAACGATCACTCTGAATCGTGTCTGCAATCCAGCGCGGGTGAAAATCCTCGAATACGGACGAAGCCGCGCCGACGTGTGCCGTATCGCCGTGCGTGAGCACGATTCCGTTGAGCTGGTTCACGCCGCGCGAGCGGAGATAGGGCAGCAGGGTGTTGTCGTATTCGCGCACCGCGCCGCAATCCACGATCCAGTCGGCATCGCCAGAGCGAATGTGAATGGCCGCGCCATCGCCGACTTCGAGCGAGGTGATTTCGCACGCGGGTGCGCGGTCGAGCCGCGGCACCTCAACATACACATAGCCGCCGGGCGCCTTGGAAAAGAGCGCAAGGCTCGCGAGCAGCGCCTTCGCGGTCACCCAGTTTGCCTGGTTCACGAGCACGACGAGCTTTGCCGAAAATGTGCCGCAGAGCAGGCTCATGAGACCGAGTGCGAGCACGAAGAATGCAAGCGGCACCGCGACTGCATTTGCGACGATCGCGACCGGCGAGATGAGGTGAAAATACCCGGCCATGAAAACGAACGAGCCGATCCATGCGGAGAGAGTCACGCCTGCCGCTCCCGCAATTTGCTTCCAAAGCCACACACGTCCGTGTTCGCCACGCGTCCACACTTCTTGAGGAATGAAATCATCCGGCTCGCCGAAGGGCTCCAGCCATCGCGCTATCGGCCCGGAGAGTCCCATGATGAAAACGACGAGCGCGAACGAAAGCTGGAATCCCGGCGTGAAGAGTTCGTTCGTATCCCACGCGAGGATCACGACTGCGGCGGCTGCGAGGCTGTTCATCGGGATCGCAGGGCGGCCAATCAGTTGCCCGAGGAGGATGAAGGACGCCATCACCGTCGCACGCACGCAGCTCGAACTCAGGCCCGTGACCAATGCGTAGCAGCAGAGCAGGGGGATGATGATCACGACGGCGGCGCGGCGCGAGAAGCGCAGCGGCTTCAGCAGATGCCACGCGATGCCGGCGAGCATCGCGACGTTCAGCCCGCTCACGGCGAAGAGATGCAGCGTGCCGGTCTTTTGAAAAAGTCCCTTCATCTCGGGCGGCGTGTCGCCGCGCATGCCGAGCACCATGCTCTCGATGAGCATCGTGATGTCCGGCTCATCGGCGAGGCCGGACTCCAGCTTTCCCCGGATACACTCGCGCGCGGCGATGGCGAAGTTCATCGCGGGTGAGCCGTGGCCGTGATCCGTCACCGTGCAATCGCCCGGAGTGCGGGCGGAGATTACGAAATGGATGCCTTTCCGCCGCAACCAGTCCGCCACGTCGAACTGCCCCGGATTCGTCGTCTCCTGCAGCGTGCGGGCGGAGCCCTCGATGGCAATGGCATCGCCGTATTCCGGTGCATTGCCGGCCCAGTTCACGAGGCACCGTCCGGCGAAAGGCAGCGCGCTATCGTCGAGTTTCAGCGAGGCAATCCTCAGCCAGAAAGTCGCCCGCTTTTCCCCGCGCGAACCGGTGTGGCTCGCAGGTTCGGATTGCACCACGCCGGTCACGGATGCCATGTGCGCACCATCTTGCAGAAGCTCCGCGATCTTGCCACCTGCGGCCTCGTGGTGCCGTGCCTGATGCAGCGCGAAAAATGCCGCCGCACAAAAGCCGAGGCACATCCACCATCTCGGAACGATGAGCGCCATCAATGCGAGCGCCGCGGCGACGCCGACTGCGAGCATGAGCGGCACTGGCCAGTATTCCGCCGAAAGGATGCCAGCGATCGCGGCAATCGCGATGCCAAGAAAAGGCTTCCGTGGGCGGAGGGGGAACATCTGCGTCAGACCGTTCGCGCATGACACCACGGTGCATGGGCCGGGGCAAGCCAAGTTCACCTTCCGCCGATCGGCAGGCATCGCCCGCGTGGAGCTAGACTTTCCGCAGGGCCGCAAATTTCAAAACTGTGAAACGTGGAAACTTCCACTGAGCTGAGTATGATGCGCTGCATGCAGCCACTCAAAGACGAGCATTTCGTGAGCTGGGAGCAGTCGCCGGAGCAGATGGATGCGCTCTGGGCTCAGGGCTGGCGTCACTTTGGAGCGATCTTTTACCGCTACCGGCAGTGCCTCACTCCGGCGGGTCTGCGCAATGTGCAGCCGCTCCGTGTGGATGCGGAGCGCTTCGAGCCGACGGCGAGCCAGCGGCGGGTGCTGCGGAAAAATGGCGACCTCGAAATCCGCGTGCGCACCGCGGAACTGCTGGAGGATCGGCAGCGGCTTTTCGATCTGCACAAGCAGCGTTTCGCCGACAATGTGCCGAATTCGCTGGAGGATTTTCTCGGCCCCTCGCCGCAGGCCGGGCCGTGCCAGACACTGGAACTGGGTGCGTTCCTCGGCGAACGTCTGCTGGCCGCGAGCTATGTCGATGTGGGCGCGACGGGTGTGTCCAGCATCTACGCCTTTTTCGATCCCGAGGAATCACGCCGCTCACTCGGCACCGCGACGATGATCTGGGAAATCCTCCTCGCGCGCCGGACGGGCCGCCGGTGGCATTACCCCGGCTATGCCTACATCGAGCCGTCCGGCTACGATTACAAAAAGCACTTCGGCCCGATGGAGCACTATGACTGGGAGAAGTGGCGGGCGCTTCCTGCGGCGGGGTAGCGGCGGATTTTTTACAACTGCGCGTAGAGGATCTCGAGGGTCAGCGCGCAATAGGTCGTCACGAGCACGGGGTTGTTTTCCTTCCAGCGCGGCGCTTCGTTGATCCACGAGCCATCTTGTTGCTGGAGCTTCATGAGGCGCAGCGCGAGGTCGCGGCGCCAGTCGGATTTTTTTCCGCCGACCTCGATCTCGGTGATGCCTGCGGCGGTGAGTCCTTTTGACATCAGGTGCAGATAGTAAAAATAGCCCTGCTGTTCGAGGCCGGGATTTTCGGCAAGGGTGTAGTGCTTGTTCAGCCACTCGACGGCGGCGACGACACGCGGGTCGTCCTTTTTCACATCCGCGTAGATGAAGCTGAGCAGGCCCGCGTAGCTCATCGAGCCGTAGCTGCGGAGCGCCTTGCCGCCGCCTTCGAGGGTGGCTTCGCCAGCGTTGCTGTAGCCGGGGTAGTAGATGAAGCCGCCCTTGTTGGCCGGGTCGCCGCTGGCCCACGGCTGCTTGTTCGAGGGGAGGTTCTGGCAGCGGCTCACGAATTCGATCGCGGCATTCCAGTTGAGATCCTTCGTGCCCGCCTTGTCGGCGACGAGGTGCTTCGTCGCGCGCAGCGCCTCCAGTGCGACGACCGTGTTGTCGAGATCGGGATGCCCGCGCTTCGGGCTCGCGCCGATGCTGCCGTAGCCGATGCCGCCATCTGTCTCGGGCTTCGCCATGCCGCTGGCCTGCTGGCCGACGACGTATGCGCGGGCCTTCAGCAAAAGGTCGATATCCTTGGGCTCATTCGCCCCGGCGAGTGCGAGCAGGCACACGGAGGTGTTGTAGTTCGCGAGGCCCGCATCCTTCGCGTAGATGCCGCCGTCCGGCTGCGCGAAGCCGCGCAGATAGCCGTAGCTTTTCCTGACGAATTCCGCGTTTGCAAAACGCTGCGCCGGGTCGCGCTGGAATGCGACGAGCGGCAGCGCGCTCAGCGCGGGATGCTGCGTGTCCTTGCCGAAGCTGCCGTCCGCATTCTGCTGCGCGCGCAGCCATGCGAGCGAGCGGTCGAGGGAGTCTTTGATTTCATTTCGGAAGGAGAGATTTTTCTCGTCCTTCGGGAGCGGCTCGTCGGCGGCGCGCGTCCATGCGGTGGCTCCGAGTGCGAGTGTGGCGGTGGCGAGGAAGTGGCGGCGTTTCATTTTGCGGGTTTCTCTGCGGGTTCGAGTTTGATCGTGAATTCAACGGGCGTGCCGACCGGCGGCACGGCTTCCTTTTTGACAAACCAGATGTGGTCGTCGTTCGAGCCGGTGCGCGGATTGTTGATGAGCGCGCCGGGGAAGGTGACCATCGCGGCGAACGTCCCGTCCATCTGCGCGATGAACTTGCCCTCGTAAAAATAGCTGCCCGTGTAGAGCCAGGGACCGTCCTCGGCGGTGACGTCCTTCACCGGTTTTTTCGGTGTGAAAATCCTGCGCATGATCCATCGCTCCGGCGGCGTGAGATGCTCCTTCCCGGCCTTGTCCGTCCATTTGACGCTCAGCGAAATGCGGTCGCCCGTGAGCTTCGGCGCATTCGCGAGGTATGCGGCATCGATGCGCCCCGGCTCCTTGCCTGCCTGCTTTTGCATCATGCCCTTTGCGCCGAGCAGCAGCATCGCCATGTGGACATCCTGCGGCGCGGCCTCGCTCGTGAAGAGGCTCTCATGCACCGGTCCCTGCGGCGACACGAGCAGGTATTCGAGCAGCCCGTCGTCCATCTGCACCTTCGCGGGGAAAGTCACCGTGGCTGTGTTTTTATCGAGCCGCACCGTGCCGACCTGGAAAATCCCCGGCGCGATTTCCTTCGGCGCGGAGAACTCAGGCGGCGCCTGTGCCAGCAGCGCCGCGGGATTCGCGAGGAAAGGAGCGGTGGCGAGAAAGGCGATGGCGATACGTGCGAGCATGGTCGGGAAGCGGCGCAACAAAGCCGAGTTTCAGCGGAGGAGCAACATCGGTTCGGCCCACGTGCCATTGCTCGCGGCACCGCCGGTGCCCTCGATGCGCAGCACGAGGCTCTCCGCGCCGGGCACCGCGCACCGGAGTATTGACGGAAGATCTCCCGCAGCGAGCGGTCTGCTGCGACCCACGACTTTGCCATCGGCATACACGCAGAAGGTGAGTTCTTGTCCCGCGGGAGTTCCTGCGCTCGCAGCGACGAGCGCAAAGAACGTTCCTGCGCCCGGCGGTGGCTTCCACCAGACCGCCGCGCCCGTTGCGCATTCGAAGCCCGCGGTCACCGTGCGTGTGCCGAGTTTCAGCGGGCCACCGGCGAGTGCGCGGTTTGCCGCGAAGCAGGCCGCGGGCTCGCGGCCCTGCGGGATTTCCAAGCGTGTGGGACGGACTTCATCCAAGGACACGACCCGCGAACGGCTCGCACGAATCTCTGTGATTTCCGGCAGGGGAACCCGAAGGCCGTTGTAGAGCGTATGTCGCAGAGTGATCGCGGTGCCGTTGGTCGCGAGCACATCCAGTGCGGGATAGATGCTGCCGTCGCGGGTCAGCACATCATACGCACCGGGCTGAGGCTGCACATCGCGAAGGACGAGGGCGTGCAATTCCCATGGCGTAAATGTGCGCGGGCCAAAGACCGGGCTCAGCAGTTTCGCCGTGCTAGCGTCGCCACCACGGAACGTGCCTTCAAAAAAATCCCCGTTCTGCAGCAGCGCGCCGGTCTTTCCTTTCGGCGCCTGCGCCGCGAGCGCGGGATGCACCGGCTGGTAGATCGCCCAGGCGATTTCCTTCGATGGGATCGCGATATTTTTCGCCGGGATTTTCACGAGTGGTTCGCCCAGTGAGGAAAAGGCTCCGGCGATGCGGGCGCCATTCACGAGGACGAGGCCGGGCTGCGAGAGAGGATTCGACGGAGCGAACCGCGCGCGTAGAACGCTGGAAAACGGCAGTTTCACCGGAACGGCGGGGCCTTTCACCGTGATGCCGTTGTCGAGCGTGAGCGCACCTTCGTAAAATGTCCCGTCGGACGTGATCACCGTGCCCGCGTGGAGCAGGCTCGCGCACATCACCAGTGCCCCGCAGAGTCGCATTTTCAATTCCGCGCGCCTCATCGCTGGTAGAGCGGAATGCAGTGCCACGGCATCGCGAGGATCGTCGTGTGGCACGCGGTCGCGTAGATGTTTCCGATCTCCCGATCATCCCATGAACACTGGTCGCCATTGCGCTGCACCTTCGGGAGAAGTTCGGCCTTCATGAGATCGTACCAGCGCCGCCAGGTGTCGCCGCCGATCATGTATTGCGCGGGGGCGGCGTAGTTCGCGCCGTAGGTCCAGAAGCGGCGCTCTTGGATGCGTGCGAAAAGATAGTCGCTGCCCGGCTGCACGAGCGGATCGCCGTAGTGTCCGCAGACTTGCAGCGAGTAGATCGCCGCCGCTGTGCGCGAAAAGCCGCCGCCCCATTGCCCGGCCTGATACGCAAAGCCGCCACCGGGCACCGAGCAGCGGCGCACGTAGTCCACCGCGTCGTCGATCGTCTGCTGCGGGACATCGAGGCCGGCATTTTTCGCCGCGCGCAAGGCGACGACTTGCAGCACCGTCACGGAAATATCGGCATCCGCCGGACGCGGCTGGTATCGCCAGCCGCCCTTGTTGCTGCCGCGGTCGCTCTGCGTCGTGACGATGAGCCGGATCGCGCGCTGGAGTTTTTCCCGGATCACCGGGCTGCGCGACTGCCCGTACAGCTCGCCGAGTGCGATGGTCGCGATGCCGTGGTTGTACATGTATTTCGATCCGTCCACGCCCCGGTAGGTGCCGTCCGCCCCGATGCTATCGAGGAGAAAATCGAGCCCGCCTTTCACCTGCTTCGCATACTCGCCTTCCTCGGGCAGATTGCCGGTGGCCATGAATGCCATGAGCACATAGCCCGTCATCGCCACGGGATGATCGCCGCGACGATTGTCGCCCGCGTTCCAGGAGCCGTTCACATTCTGCTTCACCGCGAGCCATCGCAGCGCGCAGCGCAGGACTTCCTCGGTCGGCGCATCCACCGTCACCGGATCCTCCGCCGAGTGTGCGGGGAAAATTGTGCCCATGCCGAGAACGGCGATCGCACACAGTTTGCGGAGGAACATCCCGCGAAGCTACACGCCCGTTTTGCGCGGGCCAGCGTCAAGTCCGCTGCGAACGCAGGCTTGGCCGCATGCCGCCTTGAGCATATCGCTCGGCATGATGACTCCGTTCCTCCTGCGAACCCTCGCCATTTTTCTCGCAATCACATTCGTGTGCAGTGCCGCCGACTGGCCGGAATTTCTCGGGCCGAACCGCGATGGCACTTCACCGGAGACAGGGCTGCTCGATCGTTTTCCTGCCGAGGGACTGCGTGTCGTGTGGCAAAAGGACATCGGCACGGGCTACGGAGCACCGAGCGTGCGCGATGGCGCGCTCGTGCTGCATCACCGCGTCGGCGGCGAGGAAATCGTGGAGGCGCTCGATGCCGCGACCGGCGAATCGAAATGGCGGCACGCATACCCGAGCCACTTCCAGGATCCATTCGGCTATAACAACGGCCCGCGCTGCTCGCCGCTGCTCACTGCGGAAAAATGCTGCACGCTCGGTGCAGAGGGCATGCTCATTTGCCTCGATGTGAAGACCGGCAAGCCCGTGTGGGTGCGCGCGACGCAAAAAGATTTCGAGGTGCCCGATGCGTTCTTCGGAGTCGGCAGTTCGCCGGTTTTGGAAAATGGAAAACTCATCGTGCAAGTCGGCGGGCAGACGGATTCCAACATCGTGGCATTCGACGCCGTGACCGGAAAGACGCTCTGGCAGAATGGCGGCGCGAAGACGTGGGACGGTGCCCTGATGCACGGCTGGCCCGGCGAGCCTTTCGTGAAATGGGACACTGGTCATCCGGCATTCCAAAAGATGGCCAGCTACTGCACGCCCGTGCTCGCCACGATCCACGGTCAGCGCCATGTGCTCACCGTCACGCGGCAGGGCCTCGTCTCGCTCGATCCCGCGACGGGTGCGCATCGGTTCTCTTTCTGGTTCCGTTTGCCGCGCGAGGAGACGGTGAATGCGATGACGCCTGTGGTGAGCGGCGATCTCATCCTCATTTCATCCGCCTATTATCGCTCGGGCTCGGTGCTGCTGCGCGTGCGGCCGGACGGCAAAGGCGCGGATGAAGTGTGGCGCAGCCTCGCCCTCGAAATGCACTGGTCGCAGCCGAGTCTCGTCGCGGGTCATCTGTTCGGATTCAGCGGCCGCAACGAGCCGGACGCGATTTTCCGCTGCGTGGAATTGACGACTGGAAAAGTGAATTGGGAGCGCGCCGAACGCTGGCCGAACGCGAGCCACTCGAAGCTCCGCGCAGGGGAAACGCCGCCGAATGTGTTTGGCCGCGGCTCGACGATCTTTGCCGATGGCAAACTCATCGCGCTCGGAGAAGCGGGACTGCTCGGTCTTCTCAAACCGAATGCGGAGAAGATCGAAGAAGTGTCGCGCTGGCAGGTGCCGGGGCTCACCTATCCATGCTGGGCCGCGCCGGTGCTCTCCGGGCGACGCCTTTTTCTCCGCAGCGAAAACAAACTCATCTGCCTCGATCTCGCGCAGACAAACGCACGGTGACGGCAATCCATTCGCAAGGTGCTTGGCAGCGCAGGGTGCCTTGGCTAATCCGTGCAGCCATGAAACTTCCCGGCATCCTGTGCCTGCTCCTCCTGCTCGCGTTTGCGCGCGCAGACGATGGACCGCTGCGGGTGTCTTCATTCTCCACCATCCTCACCGAGATCGTGCGCGAAGTCGGCGGGAAGGATGTGAACGTGACGGGCCATGTGAAGCCCGGCATGGACCCGCACGAGTTCGAGCCGAAGCCTGCGGATCTGAAGACAGTCTCCTCGGCGCAACTCATCATCGTGTCGGCGCGGCACCTCGAAACGTATGTGGAAAAACTGCGCCAGGCCGCTGGCGGAAAGGCCGCGCTGCTCGAAGTGGGCAATCAGCTTCCCGGCCCGAAGGACGACCCGCATTGGTGGCACAGCGTCGGGAATCTCCGGCGGGCGACGCGGATCGTGCGTGATGAATTGATCTGCCTGCGACCGGATTCACGCGCGGCATTCACCGCGGGTGCGGCTGCGTACACGGAGCGTCTCGACACAGTGGAGCAATGGGTAAAGAAGAAGGTCGCCGAGTTGGCGAAGGACCGGCGCAAGCTGGTGACGAACCACGATTCGTTCGGCTATTTCGCGAGGGAGTTTGGCTTTGAGGTTCACCCCATCGCGGGTCTCACGCAGAACGATCAGCCGGGATCGAAGAAGGTCGCCGAGATCATCACGACGATCCGAGAACAGGGCGTGAAGGCGATTTTCTCCGAGGACATCGAGAACCCGAAAGTAATCCAGCAGATCACCCGCGAGACAGGGGCGAGGCTCGGCGGAAAACTTTTTTCGGACGGACTCGGCGCGAAGCCGAATGACACGGTGGAAGCGATGTTCCGCCATAATGTCACCACCATCGTGGAGGCCCTGAAATAGATGCGCGGCTCTCCGATCCTCCGTGCGGTCCTGGTCTTCCTCGCGCTGCTCGCGCTTGCGCCGCTGCTCTGGAAGCTCACGCGCCCTGCGCTCGCGCAGGCGGTGCCGAAGCCGCAGCAGGAGGTGAAGAGCGCGATGGTGGAAGTCCGGCTGAGTTTTTCCACCTCAGCGACCCGCGTCGTGTTCCAGCATCTCGGACGCGATGTATGGAGCAAGGATGCGCCCGCATTGTCGGAAGATTTCTCCGCGCAAATCCCGTGGCCAAAGGAGGGCGTGGAGCTGCACGTGCTCGTGAACTGGCCCGAGGGAACACGCAATGGCGCGATGCGCGTGCGGCTCACCGCGCCCGATGGCACGGAATGCGATCGCTCCGCCTGGGGCGACAACACGGCGGACGATGTCCTCACTTTCAAATGAATCCGCACGCTGAGATTCAGTCCACGGAACACACGGAAGGACGCGGAATGCTGATGCCTTTCCGTGACCTTCCGTGCATTCCGCGGACACATTTTTCACCCGCGCCATGAAGCACAATCACTCGCTCGCGATTGCCGATCTCACGGTGAGCTATCAGCGCATTCCCGCGCTGCATCACATCGGCTTCGAGGTTCACTGTGGCCAATGCGTCGCGCTGCTCGGACCAAATGGCGCGGGCAAGACGACGCTGCTGAAGACGCTCGCGGGACTCATCGGTCGCGAGACGGGGACGATCCATTTTCACGGACGCGAGGTGCGCGGCGCGACGCCCGACATCGCGTATCTTCCGCAGCGCGGACAGATTGACTGGGACTTCCCCACCACCGTCCGCGGTCTCGTGGAAATGGGGCGCTACCTGCGCCTCGGCTGGTGGCGGAAGTACGGCGCCGCCGATGCCGCCGCCGTGGATGCTGCGATTGCTGCGATGAGCCTCGATGCGCTGCAGGACCGGCAGATCAATGCGCTCAGCGGCGGACAGCAGCAGCGCGCCTTCCTCGCCCGCGCACTCGCGCAGGAGGCGCACGTGCTGTTGCTCGATGAGCCCTTCACCGGTCTCGACAAACCGAACCAGGACACGCTCCGCGCGACGTTCCGCACGCTCCGGCAGGCGGGGAAGCTTCTGCTCGTCTCGCATCACGACCTCGCCTCGGTGCCCGCGATTTTTGATCAGGTCGTGCTGCTCAATGGCGAACTCATCGCAGCCGGCCCGACAGCGCAGGCATTCACCGAGGAAAACATCCAGCGGGCCTACACGACGCGCGTCTTCGCGGGATTGGATCACGGGCACGCGGTATGAAACGTCCAATGCTCAACGTCCAACGTCCAACGTCGAAAGGAAAAAACGCCGCCGTGGTGCATGCTGTGCGATTGAAGCGCGAAGTGCGCGCATCATTCGATGTTGGATGTAGCGTGCGAATCCGGTTGGTTGCCACGGTGGTCGTGCAACGGGCTCGTAGCGTAGCTCTCCAGAGCTGCGCATCGAAGAGGCGTCCCCGCACAGCTCTGGAGAGCTATGCTACGGCGCGAAGGCACCGCGCATGGTCAGGCACACGGATAAGCGCGGGATGTCGGACGTCGGACGTTGAATGTTTTCTGCTCCCATGAATTTTCTCACCGATCTCTGGAGCCACGAATTCATGCGCCGCGCGCTCGCCGGTGGCGCGCTCATCGGCTTCACGAATGGCTTCCTCGGCACCTTCATCATCCTGCGCCGCATGTCGCTCATGGCCGATGCGCTCAGCCATTCGATGCTGCCAGGGCTCGCCATCGGCCTGGTGTTTTTCGGTCTGAGTCCGGGCGGACTTTTTCTCGGTGGCATCATCGCCGCATTTCTCGTCGCCATCGGTGCGATGCTGCTCGCGCGTGCGTCGCGATTGAAAGAGGACGCGTCGCTCGCGATTCTTTACACCGTGGCATTCAGCGTGGGCGTCGTGCTGCTGCAATACCTGCCGACGAGTGTGGACCTGAAGCATTACCTCTTTGGCAACATCCTCGGCCTCGGCGATGCGGATCTCTGGATCGCGTATGGCGTCGCCCTCGTCGTCGTGCCCGGCCTTTTGCTGCTCATCCGTCCGCTCATGCTCACGCTCTTCGATCCGACCGTCGCACGCAGCCAGGGTGTGAAAGTGAACGCGCTGCATCTCGTGCTGATCGTCGCGAGCGTGCTCACGATGATCAGCAGCGCGCAGGCGGTCGGCGTCATCCTCATGCTCGGCCTGCTCGTCACGCCCGCGGCGACGCTCTACATGCTCACGGATGACTTCGGGAAAATGCTCTGGGGCGGCGCCGCGCTCGGCTCCGCCGGGTCGGTCGCGGGGCTGGTGATTTCATACCGCTTCGATCGCATTCCGAGCGGTGCCGCCATCGTGCTGGTGCTCGGTGCGTGCTTCCTTCTCGCGTGGATCTTCGGCCCGCGCTACGGGCTGCTCGGCCAGTTGCGGAAGCGCCGCCATTTCCACGAGGAATCGCTCTCCCGGTGGGAGCACGGTCACGAGCACAAGCACTGAGTTCATGGCGTCCGCGGCGCCTTCGGCCCAGGCGCCGCCCCGGAGCCTGTCTGCACACCGGTCAGCTCACATTTCCCCACATGCAGGCTCAGTCTGCCTGGTGAAACGCGGGGCATCCAGGAGTGCCGAAGCCTCCATGCGCGGAGCAGTCACGCCCGCGGCCTTGCCCCGCGCCGCTCCGAAATCTGGAAGACGACGAGGCCCAGCAGGATCGTGCCGAGGCCGGCGAGCGATTCGCGCGGCTTGTCCCGCAGGACGTTCCAGAGCATCCAGCCATTCACCGCGAGGAAAATGCCGGACGTCACCGGATGTCCCCAGGCGCGCACGGGGCGCGGCAGATCCGGCTCGCGAAAGCGCAGCACAAAGACGCCGATCACCACGAGCGCCGAGCAGAGCGTGATGGTGAACTGCACATACGTCAGCACTGCGTCGAAGCTGCCATTCGCGAGCATGAATGCCGCGATGGCGGTCTGCGCGAGCGTGGCATAGATCGGGATGCCCGCGGCGTTCACACGCGCGAGGGGACGCATCACGCGGATGTCCTCGCCCATCGTGGCGGAGACGCGCGGGCCGATCCATTGCATCGCGCCGAGATGCGCGAGCAGCCCTGCGGCGATGATGAGCGCCATCCATTTTCCACCCGCCACGCCGAAGATATGCGTGCCCGCGATGAGGCCCACCTCCACCTGGCCTTTCAGTTCCGCCGCCGGTGCGACGCGGAGGAAAATCGCATTCAGCGCGATGTAGATGATCCCCACGATGACCGTGCCCAGTGCCATCGATAGCGGGACATTGCGCGAGGGATTGCGCACCTCGCCCGCCACATAGGTCGAGGCATTCCACCCCGCGTAGGCAAACATCACATAGATGAGACTCGTGGCAAACCCGCCGCTGAACACCTTCTGCATGTCCCCCGCCTGCGGCGCGAGCGAACTGCCGCCCGCCGGCGCGAGAAACCCGACGACGAGGAACACGAGGATCGCCAGGAAGGTGAGCGAGCTGGACACATTCTGGAACCACTGCCGCAGCTTCGCACTCGCGAGCATCGCGGCGGTGATGGCGAGCAGCCCGCCGAAGGCCAGCCCCTTTTCCGAAAGCTCGGGATGGATGCTGTGGAGGTACCGGGCAAACGCCAGCGCACCCGCCGCCACCGGCGCGGCAAAGCCCGCCGTGATCGACACCCAGCCCGCGAGGAAGCCGACCGACGGATGAAAGATGCGCGTGAGGTAATGATACTCGCCCCCGCTGCGCGGCAGCGCCGTCGCCAGCTCCGCATACGCCACCCCGCCGCAGAATGCGCACACCCCGCCGACGATCCACAGCACCAGGATCGCAAACGGCGTGAGCCCTCCGAGGAGCTGGAAGCCGAGGCTCGTGAACACGCCCGTGCCGACCATATTGGACACGACGAGACACGTCGCGGTGAAGAGGGACATCGTGCCGTGCTTGCGGTGGGACATGGGCGAGGAGGCTTCTGCAACTCGGGAAAGAACGCGAGGAAGAATGAAAAGCAGTGAATGAGCGCCGCATTTTTCCGCGTGAATCTTTCGTGCCTCGTGCGCTATGACTCGTGCCATGCACCGGTTCCTCGCGCTCGCCCTCGTCACTTTCACCCTCGCGGATGCCCATGCGCTGAGCGACCGCGAGCTGGCCTCCATCGGGCAGCGGGTGTGGCAGAATGAATGCGGTGGCACGAGGGACGGGCTCACTTCCTGGAATTCCGGCGAGGCGTTTGCATCGCTCGGCATCGGGCATTTCATCTGGTATCCCAGCGGCGAGCGCGGGCCCTTCGAGGAAAGCTTTCCCGCGCTCGTGCGCTATCTGGCGGCGAATGGCGTGAAGCTTCCCGCGTGGCTGAAGCCCGGCACGCCCTGCCCTTGGCGCACGCGATCGGAATTCCAGTCGGCGGCGAAAGGGAAGCAGATGGCGGAGCTGCGCGACATGCTCGCCTCCACGATCCCCTGGCAGAGCCGCTTCCTCGCGCAGCGCATGGAGGGCGCGCTGCCGAAGCTGCTCGCTGCGACATCGGCAAGCCGCCGCGCGCATGTGAAGCGGCAGTTTGAAAGGCTCACCGCGAGCGGGAAGGGCACGTTTGCGCTGATTGATTACGTCAATTTCAAAGGCGAGGGGACGAATCCCGCCGAGCGCTACAACGGGCGCGGATGGGGTCTGCTCCAGGTCATCGAAGGCATGGAGGATGACAGCCCGGCGGTGGAGTTCTTCGCCTCATCCGCGGCGCGCGTCCTCTCGCAGCGGGTGAAAAATTCCCCGCCAGAGCGCGATGAGGCCAAGTGGCTGCAGGGCTGGGTGCGCCGCGTCGAAGCCTACGCCCGATAGGCGGTGCGGCGGGCGGGCGTCATCACGACGGCTTCTTCGTGATGATGCTGAGAAAGAGGACCAGCACGGCGAGCCCGGCGACCCCGGCCCATATCATGCGGGCTTTGGAATGGTCCTCCGTGGCCGCGGCGTCTTCTTCCGTGGCTGGCTGGTCGGGCGTCTCGGCTGTCTTTGGGGAGGCGGCTTTCCGAAGTGCATTCCCCGGCGTGCCGGCCGACTGCGCCGCGGAGGGAGCACTGTTTGCTGCGACGGTGCCTGCCGGAAGGATCCGGAAACTCGCCGCGGCTTGCTGGAGTTCGGGGTCCTGCGCCGCCTGCTGACCTCCGCCGCGCAGCATGGAGATGCTGAAGACATATCCACCCATCGAGGCATAGCGGACGAGACCGCTGACCTGCTGCGATCCTGCGCCTGTGCTCACGGGGTATTGCAGCCAGTTGACTCCTGCGACGTTCACATTGGCATGGCCGATGAACTGATAGCCGAACTGCCGCAGCATCGCCTCGAGTTCCCTTTGGATGGCGGGATCGGCGAGGTTCGCATCGCGGAATTTATCCACGACATTGATCCCGAAGACCGATTGCCGCGCGGTGTTCTGCATCACTAGCACGGGTGCGAGCCCCGGTGCCGGTGGCGCGTCGATCATCTGCCAGCCAGGGCCGTCCGGGATATTCGCGGCACAGTGAAAGATTTCGTTTTTCCACTCCTTCGCGTGTGCCGTGATGGCGAGGCAGAGCAGGAGAATCGGGAGGATGGCGCGCATGGGGAGGCAGGGAACGATTTTGAGGCGCGCGGCTCAAGCAGACTCTTCATCGCGCACCCGCGAGATCAGAAACATCACGCCCAATCCGATGAGCAGCATCCCCGCGGCGGCACCGGCTCCCAGCATCGCGAAGCGATACACCTTTGCCGAGGGGCCCTCCGGGTGATTGATGATGACGGTCGGCTGATCCACAAAGCGGAAGGTCTCCATCACCCGCATGAAGTCGGCATCATTCGCGCGATCCGCCTCGCCTTTGCCGTAGGCGGTGATGACATACAGGCTCTTTTCCCGCATGGTGGCACGCGCGATCCCGATCAGCTTGCCTGTGACGACATCCCTGCGCTGGGCGATGAACTGGATGAAGGTCCGCCCTTTCCACTGAATCCGCGAGGACTCCTCAGCCTTCCATCCCTGCGATTCCAGCAGTTCGGTGATGCGCTTGACGAGTGCGGGATGGTTCAGATCGCCGGACGGCATGTCGGGCACGTAGGTGACCATGAGTCCCTGGTTCGTGCTCATGGAGGCGGCGTGGAAAATCACCTCGCCATTGGGAAGCTGCTGGCGGAGCGCCGCGGTCCACGATTCCTGCGTGGGGATCGTCAGCGCGCAGCGGTATTCGTCGGAGATCCATTCGTCCGCGACGGCGCGCGGGAGCGCCGCGGAAAAAATGAGCAGCAACGTGAGGAGGAGGCGTGTTTTCAAATCCTCGCGAGCAGAACACACCATCGCGTGAAAGGCCAGCACGCGGCGGATGGCCGTGGTTCCAATGGCTCCACTGCTGTCAGTTGCCGTTGGAAAAGCTGCTTTCCGTGGTGCGACGCGAATCTGCTGGCGCGCTGCGAGGGCTTCGCGGCAGTGTTCGCGGAATGCGCATTTCAGAAATCGCCGTCCATCGCATCGCCATCGCGGACCCGCCGCTCCGTTCGAGCTACGGCCTGCACCAGCCGTACGCGCTGAGGACCATCCTGGAGATCAAGGGCGACAATGGCGTGACCGGCATCGCCGAGACGTACGGCGGCGAGGCACCTGCGGATGCGCTGGAGCAATTGCGCCCGCGGCTCATCGGTGCGGATCCTTTCCGCCTCAGCGGCACGCTCGTGGACATGGTCGAGGGCAAAGGCGCGGGCGACGCGCGTTCGCAGACGATGCTCGTGCCCGGCGAAAATCCGCTGGATGCGACGGCGCGCACCTATTCCGCAGTCGAGACCGCGTGCCTCGATCTCATCGGCAAGACTGTCGGAGCACCTGTGTGCGATCTCATCGGCGGGCGCGTGCGTGATGCCGTGCCGTTCAGCGCGTATCCATTTTACAAGCACGCGGGCGGCGGAGGGGAAGGGGACGATGTGCGCGAGGACGAATACGGCGAGGCTCTCTCGCCCGAGGGAATCGTCGCGCAGGTGCGCCAGCTCATCGCGAAGTACGGCTTCAAGGACATCAAGTTCAAGACCGGCGTGCTCGACCCGGACATCGAGATCGAGAGCGTGCGCGCGTTGCGCAAGGAATTCGGCCTGCCCGTCCGCATGGACCCGAACTGCGCGTGGAGCGTCGAGACGAGCATCCGCGTCGGCAAGGAACTGCGTGAGGAACTCGGTTCCGCGACCGGCGGCTATCTCGAAGATCCCACCGCGAGCATTTCAGGAATGGCGGAAGTGCGCCGCGCGCTGCTCGACGCAGGCTGCAATGTCCCGCTCGCGAGCAATGTCGCCGTGACGTGCTTCGCCGATCTGCCGCAGGCATTCCGCGAGGATGCCGTGCAGATCGTACTTTGCGATCACCACTACTGGGGCGGCATGAGGCAGGTGCAGCATCTCGCGAAAATCTGCCAGACATGGGGCGTCGGCCTCTCGATGCACAGCAATTCGCACCTCGGAGTCTCGCTCATGGCGATGGCGCATGTCGCCGCCGCGACGCCGCATCTCAGCTACGCGTGCGACACGCATTACCCGTGGAGTCAGGCGAAGGATGAGATCGTCGTCGGCGGACGAATCAAGTTTGTGAACGGCAGCGTGCCAATTCCCGACAAGCCCGGTCTCGGCGTGGAACTCGACTACGATCAGGTCGCGCGTGGTCGCGAACGCTACGTGAAATGCCCGTATCGCAAGCGCGACGACACCGCGGAAATGCGCAAGCACGTGGACTCGAAATGGGAGCGGCTCCTCCCACGCTGGTAAATGTTTCGCCGCTCCAAGACCTTCACCGCCATCGCGGCGGCGCTCGCGATTTTCTCTGCTCCCGGCTGCACCGTGCGCTCTGTCCCCATCACCCAGAACTCCGAGGCGCGCCTGCGCGAACGCGCGATCTCCGGCGACAAGCTCGGCTTCCAAGTGCTGCCGGGCGGGGAGAAATACCGGCTCAAACTTTTCCGCGCGAAGCTCCCGGATCGCCCGGTCGAGGTGCCGATGGACAGCAGCGCGGGCGGCCTGCCGACTATCCGGGTGAGCCTGAACCAGTCGAAGCCCGTGCCCTTCATCGCGGACAGTGGCGCGCAGCTCAGTGTCGTGGAGGCGGACATCGCGCTCGCAAACAAGGCCGACGTGTATGCGCCGACGGAAGGCACGCTGCGCGTCCGCGGCATCGGCGGCGAGGAGCGCGCATGGCTCGCGCGTTTTGCCAGTGCGCGTCTTGGTGAGATCGAATTCCACGACCTCGTCACGATTCTGCGGCGCGAATCGTCGGCACTGCGCTTTGGTGGAATGCACGTCGGCGGCTTTGATGTGAATCTCCTCGGCGCACCGATTCTCTCCGCGTTCTCGTTCGTCACTTTCGACTACCGCGCAAAGCGCATGATGCTCTCGGGGGGCACGCCCTTCGTGCCTTCGCGCGGCGCGGTGCGCATCCCGCTGGAAATGCGCGATTCGCTCCCCTACGTGCCCGTGCAAATCAACGGCCGCACCTACTCCGCACTTGTGGACACGGGCGCGCGTGATCAGCTTTTCATCAACGACCAGATCGTGCATGAGCTCGGTCTCGATGCCGCCGCCAGCAGCGGAGGCACCTTCAAGGCCGCGGGTCTCGGCGGCATGATCCGCGGCCGCACCTTTCGCCTGGGTGTATTTTACCTCGGCGGAATGCCCGTGCCAAATGTCCTCGTGGACAGCAGCCACGGCCCGTGGACCGTCCGCATCGGCTCCGACCTGCTCGCGCGCTGGCGCACCACCTTCGACTTTCGCAACCGCGCACTCTGGCTGGAAATGCCCGCGCTGTGATTTCTCCCTCTCAACTCTCACCACTCAACTGTTCCACATGCCACTCACACCCGCACAGCTCCGCGCCCGCCTCGGCGGCGTCATCGCGTTCCCCGTCACCCCGTTCAAAAAGAACCTCGCGCTCGACCTCGCCGGTCTGCGCAAAAATCTCCGCAAGCTCGTCGGCCAGCAGCTCTGCGCGATCGTCGCCGGTGCGGGCACTGGCGAGCTGCACTCCCTTTCTCCCGATGAGCATCTCGCCGTGGTGAAGGCGACGCTGGAGGAGGTGAAGGGCCGCCATCCCGTGCTCGCGGGCGTGGGCTTCAGCCCGCAGACCGCCGTGGACATGGCGCGTGCCTGCACTGCTGCCGGTGTGGACGGCATCCTCATCTTCCCGCCGTACTATCCCGGCGATGCGAATGACGAGGGCTTCTTCAATTACTACCGCAATGTCGCCGCGGCGACGAAACGCGGCGTGCTCATCTACAGCCGCGACCACGCAAACTTCTCCCCCGCCGCCGTCGCGCGTCTCGCGACGATTCCGAATTTCATCGCCTACAAGGACGGCCAGGGCGACATCCGCCGCTTCCAGCAAATCATCGCGCGCGTCGGCGACCGTCTGCACTGGATCGGCGGAGCAGGCGACGACTGCGTGCCCGCGTACTACAGCCTCGGCGTCCGCACTTACACGAGCAGCATCGCCAATGTCGCGCCGCGTCTGTCGCATCGCCTGCATGAACTTGCCGCCGCGCGCACGGCTGCGGCCGATGTGGAACTGGCAGGCATCATGCACGAGATCGTCACTCCGCTCTACGCGTTCCGCGCGAGGAGAAAGGGCTACGAAGTCAGCGTGATGAAAACGATGATGGACCTCACCGGCCAGGTCGGTGGTCTCGTCCGCCCGCCGCTCAATGATCTGCGTCCCGAAGAGGTGAAGGAAATCCGCACGCTGCTGAAGCCCTGGAAAAAATGGCTTTAGGAATTCACGCCGAAAGGTAAGCCAATCGCGCCATGCTCGTCTCCCTGCGCATCCGCAACCTCGCCCTCGTCGAGGAACTCGAATGGCAACCCGGCCCGGGCTTCGTCGCGATCACGGGCGAGACGGGCTCGGGAAAAAGCATCATCGTCGGCGCGCTGAAACTCGTGCTCGGTGAGCGAGCGGACAAATCGCTCATCCGCAGCGGTGCGGAGAGCTGCACGGTCGAGTCCGTCTTCCATCCGCCGGAGGTGAAGAAGCTGAACGCATGGCTGGAAGAGCAGGGGATAGAGCCGTGTGAGGACGGGCAGCTCATCGTGAAACGCACCTTTGCGACCGCGGGCACCAACCGGCAGTTCATCAACGGCAGCGCCACGACGCTGAACGTGCTCAAGGAACTCGGCGATGGCCTCGTGGATCTGCACGGGCCTCACGATCACCAGTCGCTGCTCTCCGTGGAACGCCAGCTCCACCTGCTCGATTCCTTTGCCGGTGCCGAGGCGCTACGCGGAAAATACTCGGAGCAATACCGTGCCCTCAACTGCACCATCGCCGAGCACGATGAACTCGCTGGCAGTGAGGCTGCGCTGGAGCGCGAGGTGGATCTGCTGCGGCATCAGGTGCATGAAATCGAGGCTGCTCGCCTTCGTGCCGACGAGGAAGAGGAGACCGTGTCGCGCTATCACACGGCATCGAACGGCAAGCGCCTGCTCGAACTGTGCAGCGGCGCACTCGGACGTCTCTCCGAATCGGACGAGTCCGCGATGGTGCGG
>JAYWEO010000157.1:0-23071 GCA_043779225.1 Prosthecobacter sp. | reverse complement strand
CGCCCGGCCGCTCGGTCGGGAAGAGCATGTCGAAGATGATGAGCCGTGCGCCAGCATTCACGAGCCGCTCGATGATCATCGGATAGATGTCGCGTGACCACGGCCAGCCGGATTCTTTCATCGAGCGCAGGGCCGGGGACTCCGCGATTTCCTCGGGAAATACATCGTCCAGCGTAGTCGTCGCGCCATCGATCGCGAGGAAAACCAACTCAGGCCGTGCGGGAGAACGTCTGCCGTGCTGTGTGAGGTAATCGCGCGCCCTGCCTTCCATGCGCAACAGGGATCTGAAATTGAACCGCGACATGAAATTGAGCCAGTAGGCTGCCGCGACGATGCCCGTGCAGGCGACGCAGACCGCGATGAGAAAGGCGCGGCGGTGACGGTTTAAGAAGTTCATCGGTCGGCGGGATTTCCTGCGGCGCAGTCTGAATGGGCGGCCCGGGGTTTGTCGCGCCGTTTCGCGCATTGACTTCGCATTCGTGCCTGACTCCTATGAGCATATGAATGCGCGCAACGTTCTCCCTACGGGTGGTTGGATGTTGGTGCTCTTGCTTGTCACAGGTGGAATAGCAATGGGCGCCCTTCCATTCCGTTCTGCCACCGTGACTCGCCTGCAAAACAAGGCGATCATCGCGGAGCACGCCGGCGGCCAGGTGAAGGCATCGCGTCCGGCTGTCGTGGATGATGTGGTCCTCGCCAGCAAATTTCTCCAGACTTCAGGCGATGCGCGTGCCGAATTGGAATTCCCAGACAAGAGCCTGGCACGCGTCGGAGCCAATACGATTTTTTCCTTCGATGCGCAGTCCCGCACGCTCACGCTGGAAAAGGGTGACATGCTTTTCTACCTCCCGCCGGGCGCGGGCGGAGTGAAGATCAAGACCGCGGCGCTGACGGCTGCACTCACCGGCACGGTGGTGCTCGTGAAAACAACCGGCTTCCTCGTCCTCGAGGGCACGGTGACGATCACTTACACCGAGGACGGGGAGAAGAAGACCCTGCAACTCGAGGCAGGCACCGATCACAACGCCGTCAAAAAGGAAAACGGCAAACTGGTCGCCTATCGCTCCGGTGCCTTCGACGAGGAGTGGAGTGCGGAAAGGACCAGACTCCTGGAATGGACAAAACTTCCCGCCGATGCCGAGGCGAAGATCGCGGAGTACAGCCCTTGGGCGAGTGAGACCTCGATTTTCGCCACTCCCAACGATGGCAATGTCACGGAACGTTTTCCATTCGGCGGGGCTCTGATCCCTCGTGCAACGGTCACGAAGGTCCTGCCTGAAGGACGGATCGGGATATTCGACGTGCTCGGCGGATTTCTGGGATTCAGTCAATGACCCGCCGCCTTGCTGTCGGACGTTTGCGATGAGATGCCCCTCCGTGCGTGAGGGCGGCCAAGCGGGTCGCGCCCCTGCCTGACTGGCTTCGCGCAGATCCTCAGGCCACCGCCGCCAAGAGACGGTGCGAGGACGACGGGAAGCGCGCACTTGCACAACGCCATGCACAACCGTATCCCTCCCGGCCGCGCGGGCCTGTAGCTCAACGGTCAGAGCAGGGGACTCATAATCCCTTGGTTCCGGGTTCGAATCCCGGCGGGCCCACTTTTTGAAATGCGGATTGCGGATTGCGGATCGCGGATCGCGGATTTGAAATGCTGTGGTGAATCAAACTTCGCTCGGAAAAATCGCTGTCGTCGGCTCAGGCGCGGTGGGCGGATACTATGGCGGGATGCTCGCGCATGCGGGGCATGATGTGCATTTCCTGATGCGCTCGGACCTCGATGTGGTGCGGCGTGATGGGCTTCGCATCCTGACAAACGGAAACGAAGTGCGGCTGCCGCGTGTGCAGTGCGCCGGGACCGCGGCGGAGATCGGGTCTGTGGACCTCGCGATCATTTCAGTGAAGGCGACGGCGAATGCGGACTTGGAGCGGCTGCTGCCGCCGCTGATCGGGGAGCGCACCGCGCTGCTGACTTTGCAAAACGGGCTCGGCAATGAGGCATTCCTGAGTGCGCGTTGGGGCGCGGAGCGGGTGATGGGTGCGCTGTGCTTTGTGTGCATCAACCGCACGGCACCGGGAGTGATCCGGCATCTGGACCATGGGACGATTTCGATCGGGGAATTCCGGCGGCCTGTGTCGGAGCGGGTGCGCGCGGTGGCGGATGCGTTCAATGCGGTGGATGTGGAGGCGCACGCGGTGGACGATCTCGAGGGCGAGCGCTGGCGCAAGCTGCTGTGGAATATTCCATTCAACGGTCTCTCGATCGCAGCGGGCGCAAATGTCGCGGAGGTGCTCGCAGATCCAGGACTGCGTGCGCTGGCGCGTTCTCTGATGGAGGAATGCCTCGATGCGGCGGGCCGTCTCGGCCACGACATCCCGGACTCGTATGCGGACTGGCAGATCGAGCGCAGCGATTCCATGGGGCCGTATCGGCCGTCCTCGATGATAGATTACGAACTGGGCCGGCCCGTCGAGGTGGACGCGATCTGGGGCGAGCCACTGCGCCAGGGCCTCGCGGCGGGGGCGAAGATGCCGAGGCTGGAACTGCTGCACGGGATCATCCGGCACGTCGCGGAGCGGCGCGCGTTGCGTGGATCGTGACGCGGGGGCTGAGGATACCTGATTGAAACGCGCGGGCGTGTGATTTTCAGAAGGTGTGGACGAAGAGGCCGGAGCGGAGCTTTGGTTCGAACCACGTGCTCTTCGGCGGCATGATCTGTCCGGCATCGGCGATGTCCATGAGCTGCTGCACGGTGGTCGGGAACATGGAGAATGCGACGGCGGCCTTGCCGCTGTCCACGAGCTTCACGAGTTCGTCGGTGCCGCGGATGCCGCCGATGAAATCAATGCGCTTGCTGGTGCGCGGGTCGTCAATGCCGAGTACTGGCGCGAGGAGACGCTGCTGGAGGCCTTCCACGTCGAGGCGCGAAATCGGATCGGCGTCCGTGGCGTGCTGCCACGCGAGCGAGTGCCATTTTCCGGCGAAATACATGCGGATGTCGCCGGGCTTTGAGGGCCTCGCGGTGCTGTCGGGCGTGAGGGTGAACGATTTGCCCACGGCTGCGAGAAACTGCTCGGGCGTGAGGCCATTGAGGTCCTTCACTGCGCGATTGTAAGGCATGATCTGGAGCTGGCTCGCGGGGAAAAGCACGCATAGGAACCAGTCCGAATCGGCGGTGGACTGGCCTTTCGAGCGCAGTTCGAGGCCGACGCGCGCGGCGCTGGCGGTGCGGTGATGCCCGTCGGCGACGTATGCGGCGGGCAGTGCGGCGAATTCGGCGACGAGCGCGGCGATGGTGTCGGGTGCGGCGATGGTGTCGGGTGCGGTGATTTTCCACACGGTGTGGCGGATGCCGTCGGGTGCGGTGAAGTCGTTCGCCGGGGTCTTGGCGATCTCGTTCGCGATGATGGCGTCAATTTTCTCAGTGCCGCGATACGTGAGAAAGACGGGGCCAGTGTCCGCGCGCAGCGTGCCGATGAGGCGCGTGCGGTCGTCCTCTTTGTCGTTCCGCGTGCGCTCGTGCTTCTTGATGATGTCACGGGCGTTTGGGTTGGCGACGCGCTCGTGCACGTAGTCGTCCACATGGCACACGGCGGCGAGACCGGTCTGCACCTGCGAGCCCATGCGCTGCTGGTAGAGGTAAATGGCGGGCGCATTTTCGCGACGGAGGGCACCGACTTGCTGGAGGCGCTCGAAGTTCGCCTTTGCACGCGCATAGACCGCGTCGGAATACGGGTTCGTGTCGGCGGGCAGTTCGAGTTCCGCGCGGTCCACGCGGAGGAGTGTGTTGGGCTTTCCTTCGGCGAGGACGCGGGCCTCGTCGGTGTTCAGCACGTCGTAGGGGACGCAGGCGATGTCGGTGACTTGGGCGGGATCGGGGACGAGACCTTGGAAAGCGCGGATGCGAAGCATGGGGCGCGGGTGTTAGCGGGGCTTTGGCGGAGGTGCAAGCATTGCGGAAAACGAAATCGCGCAAGGCGCTCGGAAAGAAAAATACGCAGGCCGCGTGCAAAGAAAAAGGGCGCACCAGTGAAGGTGCGCCCTTTTCTGAATTGGATCCGAGATCGCGTCAGTTCACGTAGATGGACTCGTTGGCGAAGAGCAGCGCCTGGGCGTAAGCTTCCCACGGTTCCAGAGGTCCGCGTTTGACGATGTCGCCCTGGTTCTGCACGGCTCGCTTCGCGTCGTTGTCGCGTTTCGCGAGGTCATCCACGCGCTTTTGGATTTCCGCGTTCTTCTTGGCGATTTCCGGTGCCTTTGCATTAATTTCGGTCTGCTTGGATTTTTCCCGCATCACGAAGTTCTTGCCCATTTCGAGTTCCATGGAATTGGGATACCGCTGGAAAATGATATGGTAGAGCATCTGGACGCCGTGCTGCGCATTGCCGGATTTGAGGACGGCTTGGAATTCGCTTCGTGCGACGATGCCTCGCGCGACGTCGTTGGCCATCGGGCTGTTCATGAGGAAGAGCGCCTGCTGCGGCACAATGGTGGTCGAGCGCTTGGTATTCGGCATGTCAGGGTCGCTGAAGTCGAAGAGCGACATGATTTCCGGCACGTTGCCACGGTCGATGTAGCCGTAGATGGAACGCCGCGCCTTTCCATTTTTGTCGTAGTAGGGTTCGTCGGTGATGTTCACCGGCTGGCCGCCCATTTTCGGATCGAGTTTTTCCGCCATTGCCAGCAATGAGTCGCGGAAGGATTCAAAGTCGAGACGCCGGACATTCGCGCGCCAGAGCAGGCGGTTTTCCGGGTCGATGGCTTCGTATTCCTTGATGCCGTTGCTGCTCTCCTGATAGACGCGGGAGAGCATGATGAACTTGTGCAGTTTCTTGATGCTCCAGTTCGCGCCCTTTTCGTCCACGAACCAGCCCGCGAGGTAGTCGATCAGTTCGGGATGCGTCGGTTTTTCGCTCATCACGCCGAGGTCATCGGGCGTGCGGACGAAGCCTTCGCCGAAGTGCTGGAGCCAGACGCGGTTCACGATCACGCGACCCGTGAGCGGGTTGTCCTTGTTGGCGATGGCCTTGGCGAGTTCGAGACGGCCGCTGCCTGCGGTGAATTGCTGGCGTTTGCCATCGGGACTCAGGATGCTGAGGAAACCGCGAGGAACGACATCAGACGGCGCGCCCGCCTGGCCTCGGAGGAGGAGGCGCGAGTTCTGCGGGCTGGATTTGTCCAGCATGACCATCGCGCGGGACGGGGCTCCCGGGTTTGTCAGTTCGAGGTCGTTGACTTTTGCAAAGACGAACCGCGCGCGCCCTGTCATCTGCACATTCCAGCCGGCGATCGCGTCGCGGACCCAGTCCGTGGTCGCGCTCGGGGCAGGTGCCATGGCAAAAGGGCCGGAAAGCAGTTCCGTCTCGGCAGGGGTGAAGCCCGCAACCTTGTCGGTGGTGGCGTCCTTGAACGCTGAGATAAAGCCCTTGAGCTTCGGTGCCATGCGCTTGAAGAGGCTCTCGTATGCCGCGAGCACTTCGTAGCCGGAGTGGACTTTCGCCTTCTCCAACTCACTCATCACGAGTGAATTATAGTGTCCGCTCTTCAGCATCTCCTGAATGAGGGCAGGACCGCGGGATGCGAATTCGCTGTCGCTCAGAGATTCGAGTTTCTTCAGAGGACCGAAGACGGGATGGTCGGGCCTGAGGAAGCGCGCCAGATAGTTCGTGAGCGGAACGTCGAGGTCCGCTTTCTTGATGATTGCCTGGCGCTCTTCAGCATTCTTGCCACCCGCATTCATTCTTCCGCCCAGCATCGCGGCTTTCAGGTAGTCCGCAGGCTTGCCTTGGAACATGCCGAGGAAGTACTCGACTTCATGATAGTAGATGTCGTGATTTTCTTTCACGACTGCGGCGACTTTTTTCTCATAGGCTGCCTTCAGTGAGGGGTCGGGCTTGAAGATGATCGGCTTGGCATCCTCGCTGGGTTCCTCGCTGCTGGCGAATACACCATGGATGGCATAGTAGTCTGCCTGCGGGACGGGGTCGAACATGTGGTCGTGGCAGCGGGCGCACGCGACGGTGACGCCGAGGAACGCCTTCGAGAACACGTTGATTTTGTCGTCGATATTGTCGTTCGCATTGTTGAAACGCATCCCGACGGTGAGGAAGCCGAGTGCGGCGAGGTTTGGGTTGCCCTGAGCCGCCTGACCACCTGCCTGTGCGCTGGTGCCGCCGCCCATCATCATGCCGTCGGATGCCATCATGCCGGGGTCGGCAGTGGTCGCTGGCGCATTGCCTGCAGGCGCGGCTGCAGTGCCGCCCTTGGTGAGAAGCAGAGGGTCCGCCTTTTTCAATCCAGCCATCTTGCCCTTGGCGGACATTTTTCCAATCGGTGCGGATGCAGTGTCGGACTTGACCGGATAGATCTGGTCGGCTGCGAGCTGTTCGATGATAAACTGGTTGTACGGCTTGTCCTCGTTGAAGGCGCGGACCACGTAATCACGGTACGTCCAAGCATTGGGATAGCGGTAATCAATGCGCTGGTTGTTTACATTCGCATCACCGCCAATCGTGTCCGCGTAACGGGCGGAATTCATCCAGTAACGAGCCCAACGTTCGCCGTAGTGCGGGCTGGCCAGCAGGCCATCAATGACCTTTTCCCAGGCATTCGGAGATTTGTCATTCATGAACGCCACGATCTGCGCGGGGCTCGGCGGGAGACCGATGAGGTCGTAATATGCGCGACGCAGCAGAATCTCGGGTCTCGCGTCAACCGAGGCAGCCATCCCTTTGGCTTCGAGTTTCTGAAGGATGAAGGCATCAATCGGTGTCCTGCACCACGGCTGGTTCTTGTTCACTGGCACCTTGATGCGGGCCTTGACCGGCTGGTAAGCCCAGTGATTGCGTGCGCTGTCATTGAGACCGCTCAGCTTTTTGACCTTTGCCGCATCTTTGCGCGGGTCTGGCGCACCCATCTTGATCCATGTGGCGATGTCGGCAATCTGTTGCGCATCGAGCTTCCCGCCGCTGCTCGTCGGCGGCATCTGCATGTCCTTGTCCGCGTAAGTGACCGCCGTGTAGATGAGCGATTTCTCGGGATTCCCCGGGACGATGCCCGCGCCTGTGTCGCCTCCCTTGAGTGCGGATGCAGCCAGATCCAGCGTCAGGCCCCCCTTGCTCTTGCCGGACTCGAGGCTGTGGCACTTGTAGCATTTTTCGCTGAGGATCGGGAGGATCTTGCCCTGGAAAAAGTCGAGCTGCTCCTTGGTCGGCTCGTCTGCGAACGCAGGCAGGGCCAGTGCAAGCGCGCCGGTGAGGATGAAAACGGGTTTGGATTTGTTCATGGTTGAAGGGACGGGATTGGAGTGCGTGAAAGTATCAGTGCCTGCGGCGGTTGATCAATATGGGAGTGAAATTCAAAATGGAAAGCGCCCGCAGGAGGCATTGGCTTCCGGCGGGCGCTGAGCAGAATGCTGTTCTAGCGTCCGCTGTTAGCCGATGAGGGCCTTGACCACCTTGCCGTAGTTATCGGTAAAGCGGAAGTCGCGGCCATTGTAGCGGTAGGTAAGTTTCTCGTGGTCGAAGCCGAGCAGCGCGAGCTGAGTGGCATGCAGGTCATGGACGTGGACCTTGTTTTCGACGGCCTTGGAGCCGAATTCGTCGGTCGAGCCGTAGGCTTGACCACCTTTGACGCCACCACCGGCCATCCACGCGACCATCGCGCGACCGTTGTGGTCGCGACCAGGGGCTGCATTTCCGTTGCGGTCTGCGGTGACAGTGCGTCCGAATTCGCCGCCCCAGATGATGAGGGTCGAATCGAGCAGGCCACGCTGCTTGAGGTCCTTGATGAGTGCAGCAGCAGGCGTGTCAATCGCGCCGGCGGTACGGGGCAGATTGGTTCCGATGCTGGCGTGCATGTCCCAGCCACCCGCTTCCACTTGGACGAAACGGACGCCACGCTCGACGAGGCGGCGTGCGACGAGCAGTTTCGCTCCGAGGTCGGTCTTGCCGTACATTTCCTGAATGTTGTCCGGCTCCTTGGTTACGTCGAAAGCCTCGGTAGCCTCGCTCTGCATCTTGAACGCCATTTCGAATGCCTCAATGCGGGCTTCGAGCTGGGCGTCTTTCTGGAGGTGCTCCGCGTGCATCTTATTGAGATCCTTGACGAGATCGAGCTGACGGCGCTGGCGCTCGACGGGGCTGAACTGATTGCGGATGTTCAGAATTACGTTGTCCAAGTTCATCCCGCGCGAGTAGTTCACGTTCACGCCCTGATAGGTGCCGGGCAGGAAGGATGACTGGCGCCACTCAGGACGTCCGCCGATGGTGACGAAGCCGGGCATGTTCTGGTTGTCCGTACCGAGGCCGTAAACGGTCCAAGAGCCGAAGGACGGCTTCGGAAGCTGGAGCGAACCGGTGTTCATGAAGCGCTGCGCGACTTCGTGCGCCGGAATGTCCGTCCACAGGGAGCGGATGACGGCGATGTCGTCGATGTGCTTGCCGAGTTCTGGAAACACTTCCGAAACTTGCACGCCACTCTTGCCCATCTTCGGGAATTTGAACGGCGAGCCAAATGCGAGCCCATCATGCCCGGGGATGCTCTTGCCATCAAACTTCGTCAATTCCGGCTTTGGATCCCACGTGTCCACCTGCGTGGGGCCACCCGATGCAAAAATATGGATGATGTGCTTGGCCTTGGCCGGGAAATGCGGCGTCTTCGGCGCGAGCGGACCGACCACCTTCATGCCGCCGGGATTCAGCGCAGAAGCACCCTCTGCCCAAGGATTGATCCCAAAAATCGCAGCCAAGCTCATTCCGCCAAATCCCATGCCTGTGCGCAGCAAAAATTGACGCCGGGTGAAGATGATGTCATCCGCGGAAGGCGTGTGCTCGCGAACGTATTTGTCAGTGGCTTTGGACGGTGTGCTCATGATGGATTTCTGGGTTTGGTGGTGGAATGGACGAGGTATACCGCAGGGTAAATCTGAGGCATACCTTAGATTCCTACATTCTATTCACCATTTGACTAGCAAAAAATTGGCCTTTCTTGACCGAATCTTATCAAATCTTGTTGTTCCGAAAACGGAGGTCGAGAGCCCGGCGTTTGTCCGCTTCCCTTTCGCCGCGCCGCGGGGCGATGGTGCGGACGTCTTTTGTTCGCTTTCTTCGGCCCGCTCCCGCGTCGTTTCTCCGATGAGGATCGCGTTGCCGTCGCCGGAAAAAGGCGCTCCGCGGTTTGCCAGTGATCGCGACTTTTCTGCGAGAAGCGTCAGACGCCCCGTGCGGAACTCCGGCGGAGGCGCATGAGGCCCACGCCTGCGCCGATGGCTAGAAGGCACGCGGAAGTCGGCTCTGGCACTGGCGTGAGGAAGCCTTGGATGGAGCCTCCGGGGAATGACGTTGATCCGATGGTAAGGTAGATTTGGCCATTGTTCGCAGCGGCCTTGAATGCCGTGAATGCAGCTGCTGTGCTGCCGCCGTTCGCCGCCAGAAATCCCGGGTCGTAGTTTCCTGGCTGAGTCATGTTCAGCGTGCCGGTAGCTCTCCCAATGGTCACGTTGGTCGGGAAGCTTGTAAAGGGGTTGCTCACTGCTGGTGCCGTGCCGGTGTACGGGGTCGCGGTGGGTCCGAAAAGCATGCCTCCAGTCATCAGGCCGTTGATCAATGAAAAATGGATATCGGATATCATCATGAATGTCACATCATCGATCGTGATGGTTCCATCCCCGGACGGGCCAAAGGGGGAGGGGACTCCATGCACGTCGGTAAGAGTGAGGGCATAGGTGCAGAGTGCCGCCTGCGAACTTGTGGCTGCGAATATCATTGTGGCGGCAACGGCGAAGAATTTCAGCATTTTCATTGGTGAGGGATTGCGTGTCGGGGATTGGCTGGTTTTTTCGGAAAAGAGCCAATTATTTCCTATAACATGTGCTGATACGGCAGCAAACGAATTATAATAACAATATTTAATGAGCTGCCGATTGGTGCCCTTCGGGCGGTTTTCCCTGTGTTGTATGCGCGCAAAAACGGGCGCAGGGGATAGTATCTCAGTCGGAAGCAGGTTCGTGTGCTTCAGGTTCCGCGCCAGACTCGCGGGCTGTCCGGTGGACGGCGCATCCGGGTCGCGTGCTTGGGTCAGATTTTCGCCTGGATTCCAACTGACGGCAGTCCTGCCGACTCGTGCGAGGAGTGAATCAATCGGGGGCAGCCTTCGCTACTCGGGCGCCGATGCTGCACGGAAGGTCAGGCAAGGCCTGCCAGAATCCGCGTGCGCCGGCGGAGCAACATGCCGCCGCCGAGGACCAGCAGTGCCACGCTTGCGGGCTCGGGCGTCTCCATGAAGAAGCCGCGCAGTTCGCCGGAGGGGAAAGCGGTGGTCTGGACGCTGAGGTACACCTTGCCTTTTGCAAATGCAGCGTCGAGGGCGTTCAGCGCATTGCTCACCGTGCCACCGCTGGAGACGATGAATCCCGGATCATGGCCGCTGGCCACGGTGAGATCGAAGGTGAAATCGCAGATGCCGCCAGACACTCCCGTCGGAAAAGGAGTTGCGGTGGAGGTGAACGCCGGGGACATGGCACCAGCAGTGCCAGTGCCCGCGATCACCGACGAGGACATCGTGACGCTTGTCGCTTTCCCTAGAAAACGAGAGAGATTCGCCTCCTGCTCAGAGTCGATCCGGACCTTCCGGAAAATGAGATGAACCGTCTTTTTCGCCCGCGCTTTGACTTATGCGCGCCGACGGCGAAGCAACATGCCGGACACGCCCATCATCACAAGGGCGACGGAAGATGGCTCCGGTGCCTGGACGAGATTTCCACGGATTTCGCCGCCACCGTTCGCAGCCGTGTGTGCGTTCAGGTAGAGGAAGCCGCTTGTCAGCGCTGTCGCCTGTGCAGCGCTGAGAGCCACAATCGTATTCGTCCAGCCGCCATTGGTACCGCTGCTGTTGAATCCGGGAGTCGCTCCATCCAAGCTTATGATAACCCCGCCGCTGGCGGTCAGCGCCGCGCTTCCGGCATTGTGAATGTGGCCGGCCGTCACTGTGCCTGTGAGATTGGTGAAGCCGTTGCCAGAACCCCATCCCACATTCAGAGTCAGAACGCTCGTGGTAGTTTCGAAGCTGATGCCTGCGCCGATCTCTCCTCCGGTGCCATTGCCGCTCGCGGACGAGGGGTTCTCATTGTCAAATCTCATCCCGGGACCGGATCTCCCGATCAAGTCGAATGGAATGAGAACCGCGTTCGCTGGCATGGCTGCAGCAAGGACGAGCGTGAGAATGGCGAGGGGTTTGAGCGTTTTCATCGGACGGTCGTTGGAGTTTGAACTTCAAAGTTGCAGGGCGCGAGTTGCGAACCTTATTGGGTTTTTACCCGATATGCCGCTCTGGTTGCAAACAAATGTTTGGATCAATTGCGCATCAGTTTCGCCGTGCGCGGAGTTCACGAAGCACGGGCGGCCCTCTCAGCGGTTCAGCTCTGCGAGCACTTCCGGATCGCGCACGTCGGCCCAGTCGCCGCTCAGCTCGACCACGCGCACGGTCTTTCCGCTTCGCGCGAGATCGCGGATCGCATCGGTCAGCTCATATTCGCCACGCGGCGAAAGTTTCAGCATCGCGGTGAATTCAAAGATGCTCGGGCGAAATGTGTACACGCCGGCATTGTACCAAGGGCTTGGCGCGGGGCCGGCGGGCTTCTCGATCAGGTCGGTCAGCTCGAGGCGATCATTCACCACGACGCAGCCGCCTTTTGCGATTTCACCCTCGTTGTGCTTCACGGTCACGATGCCTTCGGCGTCAGCGAGGTCGGTGAGCCGCGCGTAGTTCGTCGGGCTGATCAAAATGTCGCCGTAGCTGAGCACGAAGGGATCGTTGCCTGCGAAATTCTTCGCAAGCTCCACGACTCGTCCGGTGCCGTCCTGCACGACCTGCGTCTCATAGGTCACGCGCACGCCGAACTTCGAACCGTCGCCGAAAAAATCGCGCACCACGTCCGCTCGGTAGCCGACGATGATGCAGAAATCCGTCACGCCCGCCGCGCGCATTCCCTCGACGATGTGCAGCAGGATCGGCTTGCCGCGCACTTCGAGCATCGGCTTCGGAAGTTCGTTCGTGAGATCCTTCATCCGCGTGCCTTTGCCTGCGGCGAGCAGCACGGCCTTCGTGACTTTTGCGGCGCTCATTTGCGCACCTCCACGACAAATTCCGCCATCCGCTCCATCGCGATTTTGATCTTTTCCATCGAGGTCGCGTAGCTGCATCGCACGTGGCCTTCGCCGCTCACGCCGAATGCCGGGCCCGGCACGCACGCGACTTTTTTCTCCTGCAGCAGCCGCAGCGAAAACTCCCTGCTCGTGAGTCCCGTGCTGCGGATGTCCGGGAACACGTAGAACGCCCCGAGCGGCTTGAAGCACGGCAGGCCCATGTCGTTCAGGCTTTGCACGATGAAATTGCGCCGCGCCTCGTATTCCTTGCGCATCATGGCCACGTCGCCGTCGCCGCTTTCGAGCGCCTCGATCGCGGCGTCCTGCGCCATCGTGTTTGCGCAAAGGATCGCGTATTGGTGGACTTTCATCATCGCCTCCGTGAGCGCAGGCGGCGCGCACGCGTAGCCGATGCGAAATCCCGTCATCGCAAATGCCTTCGAGAAGCCGTGCAGGAACACCGTGCGCTCGCGCATTCCCGCCAGCGCCGCGATGCTCACGTGCGTCGCGCCGTCGTAGGTCAGCTCGCTGTAAATCTCATCCGTCAGCACCACGAGATCATGCTTCACGCAGAGCGCGGCGATTTTCTCCAGCTCCTCGCGCGACTGCGTGGCGCCGGTCGGATTGCAGGGAAAGTTCATCATCAGCACTTTCGAGCGCGGCGTGATCAGCTTCGCGAGCTCGTCGGCCGTCATCCGGAAGTTATCCTTCGCAAACGTCGGCACCGCGACCGGCACGCCGTGCGCGAGGATCACGCTCGGGCTGTAGCTCACGTAGCACGGCTCGTGGTAGAGCACCTCGTCGCCGGGGTTCAAAAGCGCGCGCAGCGCGAGATCGATCGCCTCGCTCACGCCGACCGTCACGATGATCTCCGTCGCCGGATCGTAGCTCACATGAAAGTGCTTGCTGACATACTGCGCGATCCGCTCGCGCAATTTCGGCAGCCCGAGATTCGAGGTGTAGCCTGTGTGCCCGCGTTCGAGCCCGTAGATGGCCGCCTCACGGATGCGCCACGGCGTGTGAAAATCCGGCTCGCCGATGCCGAGCGAGATTACGTCGGCCATCGTCTGGACGATTTCAAAGAAGTCGCGGATTCCCGATCGGGGAATGTCGCGGACGTGGTTTGCGATGTGTTTGCTGAGAAGCATGGAAGAAATTTAAGATTTAGGATTTAAGATTTTGGTGCGTGATTGCACGCGAAGTTTGGGACGGAGAAGCCGTGCGCGGGACGCTGGCGACGAGGACAGAAAATCTGCACCGCCGTGCGGGAACGCACGGCTATCAAGCTCGCGCGCTGGAAATCTTAAATCTTAAATCCGAAATCTTAAATGCCCTCATGGCGCCACGGACAGCCGCTCCGGGCCGTTCTCCTTTTTCAGCTCCACCCCGTTCTCCTTGTAGGCGCGCAGCCGGAAATGTGTCGCCGTCGAAAGCACGCCCTTTTGCGTGCTCAGCTTCTCGGACACGAAGCCCGCCACCTCGTGCAGCGTGCGCCCCTCGACCACGACCATCAGATCGTAGCCGCCGCTCATCAGATAGCAGCTCTGCACCTCGGGGAATTTCGAAATGCGCTCGGCCAGCTTGTTGAAGCCGCCATCGCGCTCGGGCGTGAGCTTCACCTCGATCACTGCCGTCACGCTTTCGCGGGCGATTTTCTCCGGGTCCACGATCGCCTGGTAGCCGAGCACCACGCCGTCATGCTCCAGCTTTGCGATGCGCGCAGCCACCTCTGCTTCACCGAGGCTGGAGGCCTTTGCGAGATCAGCGATGGAAGCGCGCGCATTCTTGCGCAGGAGCGGAAGGATTTTGTCCATGACAGGAAAAAGGAGCGCAGTGTCTCGCGCGGCTGCCAGCGCATCGCAAGCGAAAACAGCACGGCAGACGCACGCTCCGCGGTCGTCCGCCCCGCGCAGCCCGAGATGAACCAGGCCGCCGTGCAGCTCGAAGAGGCGAAGCACGCGCGCCATCCGATCGAGCATCTGGAACGCGCGAAGAACGACCTTCAGGACGCGAGGCTCAACAAGGCCGGCGAACGCGTCGAGGCGATCCAGCAGGTGAACGAAGCCATCGAAGCCGCGCACAGGCATAACCTCAAGGCCATGGAGGCGCACATCGCCGCCGCCATCCGTGAGGTCCGCGAGGGCAAGCACGCCGCCCGCCACTAGGGCGAACGGTGAAACGCGCGCTCTGTCGCCCGTTCGCGTCAGGTCTTCGGAACCGAGCTCGCCTTGATCGAGAGAATCAGACTGGGGTTGATCTTGCTCGCGTCCACCTCTGCGTGCATGCCGGGTCTGAGATCCGTCGAGCGCGCCCGGTTTCCATCGATGGAAATCTGTGTCTCGTTCGTCATCTTGTAAGTCGTGCTCGTCTTGGAATACTCGAACGTGATCGAGTCCCCGCTGACCTTGGTGATGGTCGTTCCGCTGGCGTTCACTTTTTCCGGCGTGGGCTTCGGCTTTTTACTCGGCTTCAGCCCTTTCGCAGACGCCGCGTCCGGGGAAATGAGCGCGATGGCGAGAGTGGCGACGATGGCGGTGAAGGGAAGGGATTTCATGGGGATGATTGGGATTCAGAAGAAGCATAGCGTTCACGGCAACTCCTTGGACATTACATTTGGCTCACCATGCATCGAATTCGCGATCGTGGGCGACTGCCCGGCGGGGAGCGCGACGCTGCCGGAATCCCGGCGCGCTATTTGATGATGCCTCTCAGATCGATGGCGCCACCGTTGATGATGACGTTGCCCTGAATCTGAATGCCTGCACCGCCGTTGTTGAACATGATGATGCCGGGCTGCGCGCCGCTGTTCTGCCCGGTCTTCCTGTCCCCGGCGTTTTCCGGCGGCGAGGCGGTGCGCGGCTGGAAGACGATTTCGGAAAGTGTCGCAGCGGTGAAAATGAGATCGCCTGCCGCGGGGCTGTGGCAGGTGACCCTGCCGCCGGCGACCTGCAGGGAGTCCACGGTGATCGTGCCTTTTCCCGCCAGATGCAGACGGATGCCGGTGGCGGCTGGCTGCGGTGGGCCGGGGAATTCCGCCACGAGCGCACGGCTCAGGGGGATGGCGAGCTTGCCGAGGTCGCACTGGAGGTGGAGTTCCATGGCGCTGGCGCTTTCGAGTTTGCCGGAGGTCTCGTCGCCATTGGCGAGGGTGAGGAGATCGGCGGCGGGAGCGGCGGGCTGTTCTTTCCTGCCGTCTGCGGCCCCGGCTTTCCCGGCATCCGGCTCCTTTTTCCCCGCGTCTGCGGCGACACCTTTGGCGTCGATGTTCTGCTGCTTGCCGTTCAGGTCGATCACCATGCCATTGCCCATGATGACGTTCCCTCCTCCGCGGCGGTTCGCGCGTCCGCCATTCTTTGGCACCTCGGGCGCGTCGCCGCTCCACGGCCCGATCCATACATTCGAGATGGTCACGCTGGAATTCATCGGCTGCGGGACGATGGCGATTCCCTTGCCGGGCTTGGCCGATTCCTTGCCCGTCTTTTGTCCGAATCCGCCGACTGGGATGCCATTCACGAGCATCGTGAGGCGTCCGCTCCGGCGATCGGCGAGGAATCGGAAGCTGCGGCGGTTGCCCTCCTCGCCGACTTTTTCCCCGAACTCGATCTGCTGCGGCTGGTTGAAAAACACGCCGCCCTGCTTCCTCGGCGACATGTCGTAGATGTAGGCGCTGTCCCAGCCGCCCTGGATCATGAGGCCGGGCCGGCTCTCGTCGGTGAAGAGCTGGATGGCATAGCCCGCCGGGCCTTTCGGCGTGGAGAGGTCGAAGCTGACCTCGACCTTGTCCGGCAGCGTGTCAAAGGTGCGGCCGATGTTCGGACCATTGCCGTAGCCGTTCCGGTTCGTGTTGCGCGGGAGGCTGAATGCCCCGTCGAGATAGCGCCACGGGTTGCGTTTTAAGGGATCTTCCTTCGCAGTGCTGGTGCGGCGCTGGCCATACATCTCCGTGTTGTTCGCCTTCATCCACGACTGGCGGTCACTCGCCCCGTCCCACACGGGGACCTCGCTGTTCTGTCCAAAGTAGAGTGCGCGGATCGTGGAGCGATCGAGTTGGAGATGATCGGCGACGGGCGTTTTCAGGTGGAGCCGCTGCTGGTCGAGGAGGATCAGTTCGCCGGGCAGCCAGTCGCCATTGCGGAATCGCACGGCCGCGGTCGGTGCCACGGCCGGGGGCTTCGTGCGGTTTGCGAGCAGGATGCCCGCGAGGCGGCTCACGGTGAACTCGACAGGCTGCGTGCCCTTCACCGGCTTCCACTTCACCTTCTGATCATGGCTCGCGCTGACGAGAGTGCCGCGCAGCTCGTCTCCATTGCGGAAGATGAGCGTGTCGCCGCCCTCGGCGATCGCCTTGTCTGCGGCGGCGATGCGGTGCGGAAATTCAATCGCGCGCACCGCGGTGAGCGGCAGCGTAATGTCGCCGCCGAATGAAGTGCGCACCCTGAGCTGCCCGTCGCGGAAGCCGAGCGCCGTCACATCGAATTCGCCACGCTGCGCGAGCCACACGCGGGCCACGGAACCGGCCGGCGGATCGGCGCTGGCAGCGCGGTTCAGCCGGATGAAAAGCGGATCGTTGCGCGGGATTTCCTTGCCGGAAAATTTCACGGAGTCCGCGCTGATCGCGTCGAGGCTTCCCGTCTGCCTCTTCGCGGTGAACGCCCCGGCGGCAAGATCGTAGGAGCCCGAGGAGACGATGTCCTTGGCCGCCTCCTCGGGTTTCGGATCGGGCTCTGCATGGCCATCCCATGGCCGCACGCGCACCTTCGACAGCGTCCATGCCATGTTCGAGCTCCAGTAGGCCGGCTGCCAGCTCAGCGAGCCGCCCGGCGCGGGATCCTTCTGCGCGGGCGTGTCCCAGTCCGCGACCTTCCTGCCATTTAAAAAGATGATCAGCTTTCCGCTGCGCCGGTCGTGCAGCAGGCGGTAGCGCGTCTCCTTCGGCGGATTTTTGTCCTCTGGCACGGGCGCGCTGAAGTTCTTCATGTTGCTCCCATCGTACGTGTTTGCGTTGATGTTGTTCGCCTGGAAGCGGAGATACACAGAGCCCTTCGTATAGCCGCGCGCCTGAAATCCCGGCTGCAGCCAGATCGTGAGGCCGCGCATCGCATTGCCTCCGTCGCTCGCGGAAAATTCGATGTCCGTCCGATCCGTCAGCGCCTCGAAGCGCCGCAGGACGGGCATCGCAGCCCGCGCGATGAGCGCACCATCCGCATAGTCCCACGCGTCCGCGCCGGCCGAGCCGCCCGTGTCCCAGCCCGCGAGCCCCATCGGCCCGGTCGGCCCTTCGTACGCATCCGGTGGCATTGTCTTCGAAAGCTGGAGCCACTCGACCTTGTCGCGATCGATCTCGAAGACCCCTGCGCCCTCGATAGCGAGGCGGAATTTCCCATTCTGCATCGCACTCAGATCGCCCGTGAGCCAGTCGCTGCCGGTGAGCTTCACCGTGGCATTCGCCTTCTGCGCCGGGGCGGGTTCGTTGCCGCCGAGGACGATCCGCTTCACATCCTGCGGCGTGAAGCTCAGCGGCGCCGTGGTGTCCGCGCGCTGCCAGGTGAGCTCGCTCTTGCCAAATGCCGCGAGCTTGCCGTGGAGCTGCGAGCCGTCCGTGAGTTCGAGCACCTGATCGCCTGCCGGGTCGGCCTGCGCGGGCTTGTCGGTTTTCTTGGCGGTAGCGCCCGTGAGCACCACGCGGCCATTCACGATCTGCACGCCCTCGGCCTCGTCCGCCACGCCATTGTCGAAGATGTCGCCGTTGATGAAGCCCTCGAACTCCTGCACCTCGTTGACAACCTCAAGGCCCATCGCTGCGTGGAATGTGCCGATGACGGCCAGCATCGTGGAGAGCAGCGCGCGGGTTTTCATCGGCTTGCGTGTTTCAGCGTTCGTAAATCGGGAGGTAGCGGTAGTTCAGCGCGATCGAAAGCAGCGCCAGCGCCGTGCAGGTCGCCGGCCCGAGGCCCGCGTCCCATCCCCCGTCATCATTCTGCATGTCCGTCAGCCGCTTCACCTGCTTCTCATTCCACGTCTGCCAAGCCTTGAAGTCGCCCTGGAAAAATCCCTGCGCCGCGTAGTAGTCGTAATAGAACGGGTAGCCGCCCCCGCTCCCATCATCGCCGCCTTTCATGGACTTCAGCGCCTTCAGAAAGGTCGGCGCTTCCTTCTTCCGCGCGTATGCGTACGCCGCGACGCCGATCGCAGTCGTCGCATTCCCGTGCGAACCGCTCCGCGGCATGTAGCCGATGCTCCCATCGCCGATATTCTGGCAGTCGGTATAGAATTTCAGCGCGTCCTCGATGTTCTTGTCCGGCACCTTCAGTCCCGCATTGCGCGCCGCGATGAGCGCGACAAAGCACGCGCCGCTCACCGTCGAGTCCGCGTCCTGCGCATCGGGCGAATAGCGCCAGCCGTGGAATTTGTTCTTGTCCTGCGAAGTGAGGATCAGCTCGACCGCCTTCTTCAGCGCCGGAGCGATGCGATCATCCGCCACCGCGCCGTACGATTCCGCGAGCGCGAGGGTCGCAAAGCCGTGGTTGTACATCGAGCTGCCGATGTACCCCGTGCTCTCGTTGCGCTGCTTCAGGATGTATTCGATGCAGCCTTTGATCGCCTTGGAAAATGGCCCGTGATTCGGATCATCGCCATGCGCGAGCATCGTCATCAGCGCCAGCCCCACGACACCCGGCTCCGTGCCGTACTGTCCGGGAAACGATCCGTCCGCATTCTGCGCCGCGGAGAGAAATTTCAGCCCCTTCTCATAGATGCGCTCGACCTCCGGCGGCACCTGCGTCCCGCGATACACTTGGAAATCCGTCGTCTGCGCACGGAGCGCAATTGGCACCATAAGAAGCACCGCGAGTAGAGCAGCAAATTTGCGGGTGATATTTGCTGTGAAATTGAGGCCGGTTAGCGGCGGCACATCGAGAATCTTCATCGCTTTCATTACGCGTCCAAATCTGAGCGAGACCGAGGCAAGAATTTGGAAATGATGATGCTGAGCAATTCCCCTGCCACGGCACCGAAAACACCAATGACGCCGAGTACCGGGATGGCAAACATAGTGCCGAAAACTTCGCCCCCTGGACTCGAAGAGTCATCAACATCCGGGGAAACGGGGGCAGTTGCGATTCGGTAAAACCAGAAAGAAAAACCTGCGACAGATGTAAGAAAGCCTGCCACAGCCCAACTCCACGAATGTTTGGTATGGCTCTCAACGGCCGACATTGGACGTTTGACGTTCATTTTTTCTTCTCCTCCAGCGCCTGGAAATACGCCTGCAGCGACTCGCGGAATTCCTCCGGCCACTCGCCCGCATTCGCCGCGCCGCCGCTCTTCTCGACCGTGCGCAGATTGGACTTGTCCTTCGCATTCGATCCCTCCGCCGTTGTCCCTTCCAGACTGCTCGGGTTCTTGGAATTATTCCCGCCTGCCGTGCGGCTCTTCGTCATCTGCTGCATCATCTTTTGCATCTGCTGCTGCATCTGCGCCATCGGCGACTGGCTGTTGCTGTCGCCGCCGCCCTTCTTGTCCGGCGGCACGAGCATCTCGATGATCATGCCCTGCATGGATGCCGTGTCCGCGCCTGTGTTCGGCTTGTGCAGCTCGCCCGCAACCTCGTGCATCAGCGAAGTCACCTCCGTCAGCAATTGCACCACCTCGCCCGTGTAGCTCATGAACTTGGAAAATTTCGGGTTGGCCTCGATCTCCGCGATCGTGCCGCTGAGCTGGTTTTGCGAAATCCCGAGCTTCGAGCTGTCCTCCGCGTGGTTCGGATTTTTGTCCTTGGTCCGCTCCAGCTCCATCGTCTGCTCGCGGATGCTGTCCTCGGCCACGGCGAGTCGCACGAGCGCGATCATCAGCTCCATCATGTCGGGGTCCATCTCGCCGCCGCCCTTGCCTCCCTGCGCCTCATCTTGCAGCATCTCCGCCCAGGCATTGAGCTGGTCGCCCCACGTCTTCGCGCGGCCCACGGATTTCAGTCCGAGATTCGCGCGGACAAAGCTCGCGAGCTCGCCGAGTTCCGGCACCGCGCGCTTTTCCTCCATCTCGCTCACGACCTTCTGATACTTCTCGTTCGGCATCCGGCGGAGGAATGCCGTCATGTCATTCTGGATCGAGTCCACGTCCTTCACGTTGCCATCCTGCTTCCCGGCCACGCCCTCGAATGATTTCTTCTCCCCCGCGCCGATCTCGTCCGGCTTCAGGCCCACGGTCAGCTTCGCGAGTTTCTTCAGCCCGTCGGAAATCTGCTGCTCCACCGACGCCGCGAGCCGAAGCCGGTTGTAAAAATTGCGCGCAAAAAGATTCTCGTTCGTGGACTTCATCTTCGACGCCGCCTGCCGCATTGCGTCGAGCGCGTCCTGCTGATCCTTCATCGCCTTGTCCAGATCCTCCGCGCGCTGCTGTGGTGACTGCGCGGCCTGCGCCGCCTGCGCCATCTTCTCGGCGGCCGAGTTCATTTTCGGCGAAGCCTCCTTCTGCAGCGCCTCGGCGATCTTGCTCCACTCGGCCATCGTGTCGCTCGGGAAATCCTTGTTCCGCAGCGCCTCCTTCATCACCTCGGCCATCTGCTCGGAGAGCTTTCCGAGCGCGTCCTCGTTCGCCTTTTCGCTCGCCTCGACACGCTTGATTTCCTCTGCGGCCTTCTCCGTCTTCAGCGCCTCCTTGTTCTCCGCGATGCCCTTGTTTTCCTCGATGGCGCGCTCCTCGTCGCGGATGCGTTCGTCGAGCTGCCGGAGCACCTGGTCCATCCGTTCGCGGATGCGTTCTGCGTGTTTCTCCGGGCTGAGGACGAAAATGGTGAGCTTCCACGAAGTCGAAGGCTCGCGTTTCGGCAGATAGTCCAGCGCGTAGCCGGTCAGTTCCAAGACGGTGTCCGCCGGGACTCCGAGCGCCGCAGGCGTCCACACGATCGGACGGCTGAGGTCGCGCGTCAACTGCCCGCCCGCGATGCGCGGCAGTTCCGGCGCGGGCTTTGCCTCCTCGGGCTTCACCTCGGCCTTCGCCTTCCACTCTTCCCAAAGCTGAGCGATCAAGTCCTTGCCCTTCTCCTTGTCCTTGTCCGCCTGCTTCTTCGCAGCCGGCTTTTCATTGATACTTCGCACCGTCCAGCCGACCCACATTTCCTTCAGCCCAAAGTCATCCGCGGCAGCGAGCGTGAAACGCACCGACTCATTCGGCAAAATCGCAATCTCCTGCGATTCGAGATTCTGGATCTCCACGCGCGGCGGCGCATCCTGCACCGTGCCGAGCTTGAGCGAATAAGGCTGCACCGGCGTGAGCCCGTGGATGTCCGTCCAGCGCAGCGCGATCTCGTTGCCGAGTTTGTCCAGCTCCGTGGATGGCGTCGTGAAAGTCTCCGCCTTCGCACTCGCATCGAGCCTCAGCTTTCCCGCGTCGAGCGATCCGCTGCCGACAGCGCGGCTGATCCTCCCCTCGAACGAAACGCTGCTCCCCGCGAGGAAATCCGCGATCGTCCCATTCACCGGCACGCGCAGCTCGGGATGCCCGAGGTATTCCGGCAAAGTCACGCGCGCCGCGAGTTCCTTCAGTTCCGGGCGATGCAGCGGATGCACCGTGATGTCCTTGAGATAGTCGCCGAAGCGCAGGCTCAGCGTGCCGTCGTGAGTCTGAGCGGGGAATTTGAACAGCGCCTTCGAGCCGAGCACCAGCGCCGCGAGCCCTTCCTGACTCTCGATTCGCGCCGTCGCATGCTTCGGCTTCCACTCCGCATCCGGGCGCAGCCCCACGGAAAGCTCGAACGCCTCGCCGTGCGGAATGTAGAGATCATTGGGCAGCGCCTCGACCGTCGTGAAAGTGTAACGCTCGATCGCCGCCCAGGGCTTCGCCCAGCGCTCCAGCGCATTCGTCGCCGCGCGCGGCGCAAAGACAAACGGCACAGCAGTCAGCGCCGCCGCCGTGATCCCCGCAAGCGCCCAGCGCCGCGCCGGACGCTTGGGCACCGCGTCCTCGAAGTGATGTTTCCCCGAGTCATCCGCGACCTGTCGGATCGCCGCGCGCAGCAGGGCAGGGGAGATGTTCGCCGGCAGATCGTCCGTCTGCGTCAGCTCGATCACCCCTTGCAGCCGATCCCCGAGCACGCGGAAATGTTTCTGCAAAAGTTTCGCAAGCTGCGCCGGCCCCCGCCGTTCCCATAGCCAGTGCCTCGCCCAGCCCTGCGCAAACCACGCCGACAGCGCCGCGCCCGTGACCGTAAGCACCACCCGCGCCCAAACGGGTGTGTTCACAAATCGGTCGAACGCAAACAGCAGCACATACGTGATGAGCAGCCCCGCCAGCCCGCCCGCCACCGCGACGAGCGTCTCCATCCGCCGCAGCTTCCGCTCGTAGGCTTGAAGCTGCGCGACCAGTGAATCCGGCAGTTGGATCGAGTTCATGGCTGAAATTGCTGGGGGAGAGTAATGGGGAAATGGCGGAGGGAAACAGCGGAGTTGTCAGCAATTTGTGAAGGTTGGCTCAGACGAGCCCCCCGATCTTTCGTCCAATCCAATACGTCGAGAAGAGCGCCAGCAGCGCGCCGCACCACCACGGATCGCACCACAGGCGGAAGCGCAGCTCCTCCGGCTTCCGCTCCGGTAGCAGGCTCAGCGTGCTGATGATTTTCGCGAGGTCGCCCGGCGCTGCAAACTTCCCGCCCGTGAGCGCGGCGATTTCGCGGAGCACGTCAAGCTTCGCAGGCAGGCCGACTTTTTCCAAGGTGGGCACGCTCACATCGATCTGTGTCTTCATGCGCCGGCCCGCGGTTTCGTTGGCGATCTCCACTTCGTAGCGCCCGCCTTCGCGTGGCGTGAAGACGCCGTTTGAAACGCCCCACTCAGTGTTCTCCGCCGCGAGTTCGATCGTCTCGCTCGTGCCGCCGGGCGCCTTCAGCGTCACCGTCGTTTTTCCCTCGGTGATCGGCGTGCCGAGTTTGTCGAGC
>JAYWEO010000156.1:0-8452 GCA_043779225.1 Prosthecobacter sp. | reverse complement strand
CTGCACGGGCAACAGCACCGTGCGGCTGAACGGCTCGACGGGCAGCGCGGCTGCGACATTCGATCTCGGCACCGGCACGAATTCGCTCGTGAAGCGCGGCAACGCCGCGAGCATTTCGCTCGGCGCGCTCGCTGGCGGCGCGGGAACTTCTCTCTCCGGCGCGAGCGGCACGGGCAACACGACGGCGACCACTTTTGTGATCGGCGACAAGGGACTGAGCACGACATTCGGCGGGACGATCGCGAATGGTGCGGCTGCGAGCGGCATCACAAAGAATGGCGCGGGCACGCTCACGCTGGCGGGCGCGAGCAGCTACACCGGCGCGACGAGTGTGAGCGCGGGCACGCTGGCCGTGACCGTCTCGCTCGGCGCGACGGCGGTCACGGTGGCAAGTGGCGCAAAGCTTTCCGCAAATGGAGCCATCGGCGGAACGGTGACGGTGCAGTCCGGCGGCGTGCTTGCCGGCACTGGCGGGATTTTTTCGGGCGCCGTCGCCGTGCAGTCCGGCGCGACGCTCTCGCCCGGCATCGCGCCCGGTGCCGCAGGGACTCTCACGGTGAACGGCGGCATGTCGATCGCGGGCACCACGCTCATGTTCGATCTCTCCGGTTCATCCTCCGGCAGCAATGACACCATCGTCGTGAACAGCGGAACGATCGCATTCAGTGGAGCGAATGTGCTCCAGGTGAATGCGACCGACGGCGTGCTTGGGGCGGGAGATTACGCGCTCTTTTCCGGGGCGGCCGGCACGATCGTCACGGCGTCGCCTTCGAGCGCCACGCCGGTTTACACACCGCCTGCCGGGATCAGGCAGACGTTTCAGGTGAACCGGCCCGGCTCCGGCAGCGGTCCCGCAAACATCTACCTGCATGTGACCGGGAGCGCGGCTTCGCTCACGTGGAATGCCGCAGGCGGCACTTGGGATCTGAACAATTCCGCGAGCTGGTCGAGCGGGCCGACGCCGACCTTCTTCAATCTCGACGCGGTCACTTTCGGCGAAGCCGGACCGGGCGGCACGGTGAACATATCCACGGCGGTCAGCCCGCGTCTGATCACGTTCAACGCTGTGTCGAAGGACTACGCCTTCGTCATGGGGGCCACCGGCAGCATCAGCGGAAACGGCAGGCTGGAGAAGGACGGCGCGGCGATGCTCACCATCACCGGCGGCAACAGTTTCACCGGCGGCACGACGATCTTCGGCGGCAGCATCGTGCTCGCTGACAGCGCTGCGAACACCAGCGGTCTCGGCACGGGTGCGATCACGTTCAATGGCGGCACGCTCATGATGGCCGGCTTCAATGGCCCGAACACCGTCGCCTACCAATGGTCTCCGATGCCGAATGCACTCATCGTTCCCACCGGCCAGTCCGGCACGCTCCAGATCACCCAGCGCGCGCCGAAGCCGGGTGCCGCGAATGTTTACCCCGCGCTCTACGGCGCACTCTCCGGCGGCGGCACTCTGAATCTCGTGATCAAGTTTGTCCGCGGCGATGTGCTCGGCGACTGGTCTGCCTTCACCGGTGTGCTGAATATCGTGCCTGTGGATGCCGACGGCGGCGATTTCCGCTTTGGCACCGACGGCTCGTGGCCCGGGTTGCCCGCCGCCACCGTCAATCTCGGCACCAACATGGCGGCCTACTACGTCGGCACGAGCAGCAGCGGCGCGGGCACCACCATTGAGATCGGTGAATTGAGCGGCACGGCCTCCAGCTATCTGGCCGGCGGGGCCACGGGCGCGCGAAATTTCGCCTACCGCATCGGCGGGAAAACGCCGCTCGGCGGTGAGGTCATCTTCGCCGGCACCATCGCCGAGCAGGGCGTGGACAGCTACGGCAACGTGCCGACCAGCTCCTACGTGAAGACCGGCGCAGGCACGTGGACGCTGGGCGGCACCGGCAAGTGGAACGGCGGCACGACGGTGGAGCAGGGCACTTTGAAAATCACCGGCAGCGTGACGTGCGGCGCGGCAAGCAATGTGGCGGCCGGCGCTTCGCTCAATCTTGCCGGCGGCACCATCGCGACCGATGCGCTCGATATCGCCGCGGGGGCGACACTTGCCGGTGCGGGCATCATCAAGGGCGACCTCAACAACTCCGGCACCGTCACATGCGGCGCGGGCTCCCTTGCGGTCACCGGCGATGTGGTGAACAGGGGCACGATGCGTTTCAGTGGCGGCGCGGCGCTGAGTGCCGGCGGACATTTTGTAAACAATGGAGTGATCGATCTGCTCACCGGCACGCAGGCGCTGCCCGCGGATTTTGAAAACAATGGCGTCGTCATTGATTCGAGGAGCCTCAGCCAGGTGCAGGTCTCGAAAAACGGCGGCGTGGTGACGCTCGTCGTGCAGGGCTACACGCAGCACGCCTATCAACTGCAGCGTGCCGACTCGATCGCATCGCCGGTCTGGATCAACATCGGCGGCGTGCAAGTCCCGGCCTCAGACGGCCAGCCGCTCACGTTCACGGACAACGCCGCCTCGGTGGTGCAGAGGTATTACCGGTTCACCCTCTCGCCTTAGAGACTGTGTAAAAAGTCCGGCCTGCGAAGGAACACAGGCATCCTTGCCTGTGCGCCCGGCGGGCTTCCAGCCTGCCGGATGCGTGGCCGCAGGCAGGATGCCCGCAGTCCGCACAGCCAGGATGGCCGTGTTCCTCCGGCGCCACCGACTTTTTACACAGTTTCTTAGCGCTGCGGAAATCTGCATTTTCTCGCGGGAAAATGTCCGAATTTGGCGTGTGAGCGGGGTTGTATCGGAGTGAAGAACAAACTCCCCCTTTTCCTCCTCGCGTCCCTTGGCCTCCTCGTGCTTCCGGCAGTCCCGGCGGCTGCGGCGGATCGGAAGCCGAACATCGTCTTCATCATGGCCGATGACCTCGGCTGGACGGATACCGCGACCTACGGCAGCAAATACTACGAGACGCCGAACATCGACCGGCTCGCGACGCAGGGCATGAAGCTCACGAGCCATCACCATTGCCAGAACTGCACGCCGACGCGCGCGGCGATCCTGAGCGGCCAATACGGGGCGCGCACGGGCGTGTACACCGTCGGCGGCATCGGGCGTTTCGACTGGAGATCGCGACCGATGCGGCCCGTGGAAAATGTGACCGAGCTGCCGCTCGACCGGGACATCATCGCGAAGCAGCTCAAGGCGGGCGGCTACGCGACGGGGATGTTCGGCAAATGGCACATCGGGCAGAGCGGCGAATATCAGCCCGGCCGGCGCGGATTCGATGAGGCCATTGTCAGCATGGGTCTGCACTTTGATTTCAACACCAACCCCAAGACCGATTATCCCAAGGGCACCTACCTCGCGGATTTTCTCACCGACCATGCGGTGGACTTCATCACGCGCCATAAGGACGAGCCGTTCTTTCTCTACCTCCCGCACTTCGGCGTCCATTCCCCGCATCAGGCAAAGGCGGATCTCATCGCGCACTTCAAGCCGAAGGCACCAGTGGGCGGCCACAACAACCCGACCTACGCCGCGATGATCGCGAGCGTGGATGAAAGCGTGGGCCGCGTGATGAAGACGCTCGACGATTTGAAGCTCGCCGACAACACGGTGCTCATCTTCACGAGCGACAACGGCGGGGTGGGCGGCTACGACCGCCCGGATGGTCTCATCCGCGAGCCAGGCAAAGAGGGCAAGGCGAGGAAGAAAAAAGCCGACGACGAGGACGGCGGCGGCATCACCGACAATGCGCCGCTGCGCAGCGGCAAGGGCAGCCTCTACGAAGGCGGCACGCGCGAGCCATTCATCGTGCGCTGGCCCGGCGTGACGAAGCCCGGCTCGACGAGCGACGTGCCGACGGCGCACGTGGACATCTTTCCCACTTTCCTCGAAATCGGCTCTGCGCCGAAGCCACGGCAGGTGCTCGACGGTGAGAGCATCGTGAAGATTTTCCGCGATCCGTCTGCGAAGCTGCAGCGCGATGCGATCTTCCAGCATTTTCCCGGCTATCTCGGCTCGGGTCCGGGACTCTGGCGCACGACGCCCGTGAGCCTCGTGCAGATGGGCGACTGGAAGCTCATGGAGTATCTCGAAGACGGCCACCTCGAACTCTACAACCTCCGCGAGGACATCGGCGAAACGAAGAACCTCGCGAAAGAAAATCCCGACAAGGCGAAGGCGATGCACGCCCGTCTCGTCGCATGGCGCGCGGAGGTGAAGGCACCGATGCCGACGAAAAATGATCCCGCCGCCGCCCCTGCCGCCGATGCGCCGAAGAAGGGGAAGGGGAAGAACAAGGCGGATGCCGAAGCGAAGTCCGATGCTGACAGCGGCGAGGACGACGGTGAATGAGGCCGCGCATTTTTTTCCAAACGTGCCTGCCTGTTAAACAATTAACACCTTCCCAAGACAACCAACCATGAAACGCATCGCCACATTCCTCCTCGCCCTCCTCGCGCTGACGCCCGGCATCTCGCACGCCGCTTCAGCATCAAAGCCGAACATCATTTTCATCCTCGCCGACGATCTCGGGCTCGATGGCGTGAGCTGCACCGGCGGCGATGTCCATAAGACGCCGAACATCGACAAGCTCGCCGCGAGCGGCACGCGTTTTGAGACGTGCTACGCCGCGCCGCTCTGCGGGCCTTCGCGCTGCCTGCTGATGACGGGGCGCTACGCCTTCCGCACCGGCGGCATCACGAACGGCTCGTGGCGCGCGAACGGCCCCGGTGCATTGTCGAAGGACGAGCAGCCGATGGCGAAGGTGCTCAAGCAGGCCGGCTACGCGACGTGCGAATCGGGCAAATGGAGACAGGTGGGCGAGACACCGAAGGATTGGGGTTTCGACGAATACTGCACGGACCCGACGGCGGGCGGGTGGTATTGGAAGGACACCTACATCCGCAACGGCGAGACGGTCACGGGCAGCCACTACAACCCGGATGTGATCCAGAAATTCAGCCTCGATTTCATCCGCAAGCACAAGGGCGGGGAGAAGCCGTTCTTCCTCTATTACGCGATGCACCTCGTGCATAAGCCCACGCTGCACACGCCGGATTCGCCGGCGCAGGACGGCCCCGCACGCTACCAGGACAACATCGCCTACATGGACAGGCAGGTCGGCGAGATCGTCGCGGAACTGGAGAAACTCGGCCTGCGCGAGAAGACGCTCGTGATGTTCTCCGGCGACAATGGCACGGCGGTCGGCTACCCGTCGTCGTTCCGCGGCAGGATGATCAATGGGGCGAAGGCCTCGATGCTCGAAGGCGGATCGCGCGTGCCGCTCATCGCGAGCTGGCCCGGCGTGACACCCGCCGGGAAAGTGTGCAACGACATCGTGAGCTTCGCCGACATGGTGCCGACTTTCGCGGACATCGGCGGCGCGAAGCTGAGCGAGGGATTCAAATACGACGGCCACACTTTCGCCCCGCAGCTCCGCGGTGAGAAGGGCGTGCCGCGCGAGTGGGCCTACGTGCAGCTCGGCGCGCGGTGGTATGTGCGCGAGCAGGGCTGGAAGATGAACGAGAGCCACGAGCTTTTCGACATGAGCGACGCGCCGTTCACCGAGAAGCCCGTCGCCGCCGACACCGATGCGAGCGGGGCTGCGCGCACCCGGCTCACTGCCGTGCTCGCGGAACTCAATCCCGCCGGTGGAAAAACCGATGGCGCTGGCGGAGGAAAGGGGAAGGCCGCGAAGCAGGAGCGAAAGAAGAAAAAGGCCGCGGAGGCAAATTGACGCGACCCCCCTAGTGAGACTTCGCATGGCTTTGAAATTCCCTGGCGTGATCGCCGCGCTGCTTTGCGCGTTCGCCGTCCGTGACTGCGCGGCTGCGGCAAAACCGAACATCCTCATCATTCTCGCGGACGATCTCGGCTGGTCGGATCTCGGCTGCTATGGCGGCGAAATCCGCACGCCGAACCTCGACTCACTCGCGTCGGGCGGGCTGCGCTTCACGCAATTTTACAACTGCACGCGGTGCTGTCCTTCGCGTGCGTCGCTGCTCACGGGGCTGTATCCGCATCAGGCGGGCATCGGGCTGATGACGTCGGATCAGGCTGCAAAATTTCCCGGCGCGGATGACAAAGGGGAGGCATTCCCCGGCTATCGCGGTGCGCTGAATGCGAACTGTGTGACCATCGCGCAGGTGCTCAAGCCCTCCGGCTATCGCACCGCCGCCGTCGGCAAATGGCACGTGGGCGATCGCGAGTTTCCGACGAAGCGCGGCTTCGATGATTTCTACGGTTTTGTGAGCGGCTACGCGGTGGACTCGTGGGAGCCGCGCATGATGACGCGGCTGCCCGAGGGCAAGCCGCAGCGCAGCTACAAGCCCGGCGAGTTCTTCGCCACCGACGCGATCACCGATCACGCGCTGGATTTTCTCGGCGACATGAAAAAATCCGGCGCTCCATGGCTGCTCTACGTCGCTTATCAGGCCGCGCATTTCCCCCTTCAGTCGAAACGCGAGGACATGGCGGGCTACCCGGAAATTTACGCGCAGGGGTGGGACAAAATCCGCGTGCAGCGCCTCGCGCGGCAGAAGAAAATCGGTTTGCTGCCCGAGGGCGCCACGCTCACACCGCGCAGCAAAATCCCGCACCCCGTCGCTTCCACTCGCGAAGGATCGATGACTGCCGATGGAAAAAATCCCGCGTGGGATTCCCTGCCCGAAGATCGCCGTGCCGATCTCGCGCAGCGCATGGCCGTCTATGCCGGCATGGTCACGGGCATGGACCGCAACGTCGGACGCATCCTCGCCGACCTGCGCGCAAGCGGCCAGCTCGACAACACGCTCATCCTTTTCCTCAGTGACAACGGCGCGTGCGCCGAGTGGGAACCGTTCGGCTTCGAGATGCTGCCGACGCCGAATCCCGTGCCCGGCACCGGGCTCAACCAGGGCACGCAGGCGCTGCCGAACAAACTCTATCAAGGCGCCGACATCGCGACGATGGGGCAGGCGGGATCATTCCCGAGCTACGGCTGCGGCTGGGCGAATGCGTGCAACACGCCGTGGCGACTCTACAAGCACTACAGCCACGAGGGCGGCATCGGCACGCCGCTCATCGCTCACTGGCCCGCGGGCGTGAAGGCGAGGGGGGAGTTCCGCGCGCAGCAGGGGCATCTCATCGATCTCATGGCAACATGCGTGGACGTCGCGGACGCAAAATATCCCTCAGAGCTGGAGGGAAACAAAATTCTCCCGCGTGAAGGCAAAAGCCTCGTGCCTGCATTCGCAAACCAGCCCATCGAGCGCGAGTTCCTCGCGTGGGAGCACGAAGGGAACCGGGCAATCCGCGAAGGCAAATGGAAGCTTGTCTCGATCGCGAACGCGCCGTGGGAACTTTACGACATGGATGCCGACCGAGTGGAGATGAAAAATCTCGCCGCATCGCGACCCGAGCGCGTGGACGCAATGTCTGCGAAATGGGAGTCGTGGGCGAAGCGCACAAACGTTCTGCCGAAACCCTGACGGACTCCTTCCTCTGAAGGATCAAAGCGGGGTGAGTTTCCGGTGCGCGCCGCTTCCGCTTCCGCGCGGCCAATGCCGCGACGTGGCGTCAGTTTTGCAGTCCCTTGGGGGTGCCGAGGACTTCCATCGCCACGAATGTCGCGCGGAGATCCCTCGGGTTGTGCAGGAGCTTTCGGAGAGTGGCTGCGATGGGGCTTCCGTCGCGTTCGAGCACGCTCGTGGTGCCCGCATTCCCGGTCCCGAGGTGTGCGGGCCGATCCGGCGTGTGCAAAGGATCCATCTTTACGCGGACGTTCATCGCGCTGAATTCGCCCGAGATTTTTTCGATGGAGGTCGCGGCTTCCTCGATGCGCCCGGCGGTTGCGAATTCTTCCGGTTCCAACACCACAGCGCGTTTCGGTGGGCGGACGACTTTTGCCGCCTTCTGAACTGCGGCGCGGGGCGAGGGCATCCTGCCCTTGATGTCTTGTGCGACCCGCCGCGGGATGGGCTGCGCCTGCCTTGTCGCAGCCGGTGCCAGCTGCGGTTGCGCCGGTCTCGGCTGCTGCTGCGGCTGCTGCGGGACGCCGAGTGCCTCCAGGAATCGGCGCAGCCTTTCCTGTTCGGAGTCGCCGCCCGCATTTGGGGGAGGCTGCGCTGGTCGTGGGGAAGGCGGCGGCTGTTTGGCAGCAGACGCCTTCTTGCTTTTCTCCATCAGCCAGTTGATCACGCCGACGACTGCGGCGACGATCACGAAGACGATATTGCCTTCGATGGCGGCGAGCGGGATCATTTTGCGCCTTCAGGACCGCGCGGCGTGCCGGCGATGGTCTCGCGCATCGAGGTGTCGGCCTGCACGTTTTTCATCTTCATGTAGTCCATGATGCCCATGTTCCCGCTGCGGAAGGCATCCGCCATCGCGAGCGGAATCTGCGCCTCGGCCTCAACGACTTTCGCGCGCATCTCCTGCGTGCGCGCGTGCATCTCCTGCTCGGTGGCGACGGCCTGCGCGCGCTGCGCCTCGGCGCGGGCCTGCGCGGTGCGCTTGTCG
>JAYWEO010000155.1:0-15028 GCA_043779225.1 Prosthecobacter sp. | reverse complement strand
GCTGTCGCTGTTCTCATTCATCATCGCGCAGCATGATGTGACGACGCAGTGGCTCGCGTCGCTGCCGTTCGTGGACGCGGAGCGGATCGCATTTTACGGATTGAGCTACGGGGGCAAGACGGCGATGCGCGTGCCTGCGGTGCTGGGGCGGTATTGCCTCTCGATTTGCTCGGGGGATTTCAATGAGTGGGTGATGAAGTGCGCGTCGGTCACGCATCCGGCGGGCTATGTATTTTCGCCGGAGTGGGAAATCTGGGAATGGAATCTCGCGCACACTTTCAACTACGCGGAGATGGCACTGCTCATCGCGCCGCGGCCCTTCATGGTCGAGCGCGGGCACGACGATGGCGTGGGGCTCGACGAGGACGTCGGCCATGAGTTTGCGAAAGTGCGGCGCGGCTATGACAAGCTCGGCATCTCCGAGCGTGCGGAGATCGAGTGGTTCGACGGGCCGCACACGATCCACGGCGTGGGCACGTTTCAGTTCTTGCACAAGTGGCTGCGCTGGCCGGAGCCGAGGTAGCCGCGCTTGTGAAAGCGCGGGCTGATCGCCGTTCGTAAAGGCAAAGAAATGCCCGCGCTTTCACCAGCGCGGCTACGTGGAAAACGCCTCCTTCCGCCGTCATCGGCTACACTTTCAGCAGTTCGCGCTGCCACGGGAGCAGCTTCGGGAGTGTCTCGTCGGGGCGGAAGGCCAGGCCTTCGAGCGTGGCTTTTGCCGCGATGAGGGAAGGATCGAGCTGGACCTCGGTCGCGATCTGGTCGCGATGTTTTTTGAGTTCAAGGAAGCGATCGAATTGCGCCTGCGAGGGACGGTTGCGCGGGGTGCGGATCACCTTGGGCCACTGTGATTCTTCCAGTTCGAGGCCGCGCTTGGCGGCAGCAAAAAAGCGATCGGCGCGTGAGCCGCGGAGGTGGCGGATTTCGACCTGCCGGCCTGCATCGACGTCCACCGCGGCCTCGACGAGCTTTTCGCTGTGCAGGATGTGGAAGGTGGGCTTGTCGAGGCGTCGCGCTTCATCGTCGCGCCAGCGCCACAGTTCGCGGAAAATCGCGGCAGGCCTTCCGCGGAGATGGCCGCTGCCGGGGATGCGCCAGAGCTGGTCGGGGTCGATTTCCTTGTCGATTTCCGCCGAGCGGATCGCGCGTTCGCACGACTGGCGGAACCACTGCATGCGACCGAGGCGCTCAAGGTCGGCCTCGAGGATGCGTGCGATTTCACCGAGGTGGCGCGTGTCGTTCACGGCGTAGTCGAGCATCTGCGGCGCGAGCGGGCGCATGGCCCAGTTGGCCTTCTGCGAAGCTTTCGCGATCTTGACGCCGAAGTATTTTTCCACGAGCGCGGCGTAGCTGAATTCCGCGACTCCGCTGAGGCGCGCGGCGAGCATCGTGTCGAAGACGCGCGTCGGCGTCGGGCAGCCGGAGCGGCGCAGCAGCCGCAGATCGTAGTCGGCGCCGTGCAGGAGGATTTCCTTGCCAGCCCACGCGGACCAGAGCGGTGTGAGATCCATCTTGGCGAGCGGATCGATCAGGAGATCCGTGCCGCCGACGGTGATTTGGATCAGGCAGAGCTTTTCAAAATAGCAGTGAAGCGAGTCGGCCTCGGTGTCCACGGCGATTCGGTCGTGCGGATCGAGGAGCGGCAGCACGGCTGCGAGCGCATCGGGAGTGTCGGTCATCGGGGTCATTGAATTTCGTCAGCCACGGAGGCCGCCCATAAGCAGCTCGGCGTTGGATTTTGTGCTCTTGAGCGCGTGGAGCAGCACCTCGGTCGCCTCCGCGGGCGGGAGCGCGGCGAGCTGTTTGCGGAGCACGGCGATGCGGTCGTATTCGTTCGGATGGTAGAGGAGTTCGTCGCGTCGCGTGGCGCTCTGCAGGAGATCGATCGCGGGGAAGATGCGCCGCTCGGCGATGTAGCGGTCGAGCTTCACCTCCATGTTGCCGGTGCCTTTGTATTCCTCGAAAATCACCTCATCCATGCGGCTGTGCGTCTCGACGAGCGCGGTGGCGAGGATGGTGAGGCTGCCGGCCTCCTCGGTATTGCGCGCGCTGCCGAAGAATTTCTTCGGCTTGATGAATGCCTTCGTGTCCACGCCGCCCGACATCGTGCGTCCGCGGCCTGGCTGGGCGTTGTTGTAGCCACGCGAGAGGCGTGTGATGGAGTCGAGGAAAATGAGGACGTGCTTTCCGAGTTCGACGAGGCGGCGTGCGCGGTCGGCGACGATCTCGGCGACCTGGATGTGGCGCGTGCTCGGCTCGTCGAAGGTGGAGCTGTAGATTTCCGCGCCGTGGACATTGCGGACGAGATCGGTGACTTCCTCGGGCCGTTCGTCCACGAGCAAAAGAATGACGTGCAGGCCGGGATTGCAGCGCACGGCGGCCTGCGCGAGTTCGCGCATGAGGATCGTCTTTCCTGCGCGCGGCGGTGCGACGAGGAGCCCGCGCTGGCCGCGGCCGATCGGGGCGATGAGATCCACGGCGCGCGCGGTGAGCGAGCTGCCCGCGCCATTGTCGAGCGTCACGCGCGCATCGGGGAAGCGCGCGGTGAGCGTGTCAAAATCCTTCGGCTCCTTCCAGTCTGCGACGGGGATTCCCTCGATGGTGAGGATTTCCTCGGCAGCCATGTGCTTCTCGCGATGGCCCGGCGGGCGGAAGCGCGCTGTGACGAGGTGGCCACCCTTGAGGTGGAGCCGTTTCGCGAGCTGGAAGCTGACGAAGGGATCCTGTGGCCCCGGGCGGAAGCTGTATCGCGGAAAACGGATGAAGCCACAGCCGTCGCTGGTGATGAATTCCGTGATGCCTTCCGCGAGCAGCGTGAAGCCGAGCGCGTGATAGGCGCGCAGCAGATCATACACGAGGTAGTGCCGGCTCTTCTCCGCGTTCACGCGGAGGCGGAGCAATTCGGCGCGATCGAGAAGCTCGCGCTGCGTGAGCGCGTGCAGTTCATCGATCCACAGATCGCGCGGCTTCAGCTCGGGCGGAGTTTCGCGCCGCACAGGCGGCTCAGCGGGCGCGGTGGGTTCGGGTGGTGCCTCCGCATTTGGCGACGAGGGAGTCCAGTCCGCGACGGGTGCGGGGTCTGCCTGCGGGATCGCGGGCGACACAGTCTGCGGCTCAGGCGAAGTTTCGCCGGAGGCTGGCTGCGAGGATTCGGGATTGTCCGTCGAGATTTGGGACGGTGCTGTCATTCCAGATTACGTGGTCTGCTTTCTTGATTTTCTCACCCAGGTCGAGTTGGGCTGCCATTATCTCCTTCGCCGTGTCCGGCGCAAGCCCGCGGTCGCGGGTGAGCCGGTTTAGCTGGGTGTCGCGGTGACAGGCCACGACGATGATGCGGTCAAAATGGGACTCCGCCCCCGTTTCGTAGAGCAGCGGGATGTCGATCAGAAGCCATTCGCCGCGGGCGCGGGCAGATCCCGAAAGGGCCGTCCAGCGGGTGCGGACGATGGGATGCAGGATGGATTCGAGTGTCTTGCGGCGCGCTTCGCTGCCAAAGACGAGCGAGCGCAGTTTCACGCGATCAGGCCTTCCGGCTTCATTGCAGGGTGCACTGCCGAACGCGGCGATGATGGCATCGCGCACGGTGTCGTCCGCCGCGAGCAGATCATGCACGCAGGCATCGGAATCGAAATGTCCCATCGGCAACTGCTCACGCAGACACCGTGTGAATGTGCTTTTTCCCGTGGCGATGCCGCCGGTGAGACCGATGACAGGCAAGGGGCGTCTCCCCGACTAGCGTTCGATGCGCCGGGCCGCGGGATTCAGGGCACTCCCGCGGGTCTCGGGCATCGAGGTCTGGATTGCACGGTAGCTGCGGGGCATGTCGATCGGTCGGTAGTCCTTCTCGATCGGACGGTAGCTCTTACCGCCGACATCCATGAGCGGCGGGGCGATTTCCGGCAATGGAAGGGCATCCACGGATTCTTCCTTCTCCTCATCCGAAGTGATCGGAAGGCCTTCGGGGTTCACGAGGCGGGCAGTCACGAAAATGACGAGGTTGCGCTTGATGTGCTGATCCACATTCGAGCGGAAGAGGCGTCCGATGAGCGGGATGTCGCCGAGGATGGGTGTCTTGTCCTCGACTTTCTGCACATCCTCGCGGATGAGGCCGCCGAGCACGACCGTCGCACCGTCAAACACCGTCACGTTCGTGCTGACCTTGCGGGTGCTGAAGATCGGCTGGTTGATGGTGTTTGGGGTGAGGACGTTGGTGGAGGTCTGACCGGTCAGCGGGTTGGTGGTTGTCGTCTGGATGGGGCTGCCATAGTTGATGAAGCCCTCGAACTCCACGACCTGCGGGGCAAGCTGCATGTCGATCGAGTAGCCGTCCGGCCCAATGGTCGGCTCTACTTCGAGCGTGACGCCGACGTCCCGTTTCTCGAACGCCGTCGGCGTCGTCGGGGTGACTGGGAAAGATCCGCCACTTGAGCTGCCAGCGCCTGTAAGGCTGATTCCACCCGTAGCGCCAAAGGTCTGCGGGATCTGCGGCGCGGAAAACTCGGTCGGATACTTGAATTCCCGGATGATCTCGATGACGGCACGCTGGCCGCTCTTGGTCGTCACGCGCGGTGCGGAGAGGAGGTCGATGCCTTTCTTCTGGTTCAGTCCGCGCATGACGAGCTGGAAGGTCGGATCAGTGCCAGCACCAATGAGTGACGCGATGCCGGGGGCCAGTCCGGCACCACCTGTGCCGGCGAGGAGTGCATCGACGGCGTTGGCCGAGATGGCCGTGCCACCGCTGCGGTTGCCGGCTGTCACCGGGGCATCGCCCGGATTTGCGGGGAATGGGAAATCCTGGGCGTTGAACTTATTGCCTGTCCCGCTGGTGCCACCTCCGGAGAACACGTTGAAGTTCCTCGGGATGTTCGACTGTCCGAGCATCCAGTCAAAGCTCAGCTCCTTCACGTTGGTCTGCGAGATTTCGACAAATTTCGCCTGAATCTCGATCTGCTTCGCACCGCCTTCGTTCTGGCCGATCTCGATGATCCGCTCCACCAGATCGAGCTGATCCTGGGTGTTCTTGACGATGAGCGTGCTGGTCGTCTTGCTGTAAAGCGCGAGCGATCCGTTCGGAAAGACAACACCCTGGGCCGAGAGGTAGTCCTTCGCATTGGACTGGCCTCCGGTGCCAGCCCCTTCCAGACCACCGCCCGCGGCTGGCGGTGCACCGAGTCCGCCTCCGCCACCTGCGGCTGCCGCAGCGGCTCCGCCACCACCTGAGAGAAAGAGGCTCGGCGGCACTTTCCATTGCTTGATGAAGAGCTCCTCGGTGATCGTCCCGATCGGCACGATGTTCACTGCGAACGGCTCGATCTTGTATTTCAGATTCGCGAGGTTCGTGATGTACTTGATGACCTCGATGAGCGGCACGTTGTTCAGCGTGAGCGTGATTCGGGTGCCGCTTCCGCCGCCGCCGCCGCCCCCAGCGAGCTGGGGGATGCCGCCTGCTGCGGGAGCTTCGAGCCCAGGGATGCCGGCGGCTGGCGGAGGTGCTGGCGCCGCCGGCGCAGGTGCCCCGCCGCCGCCTTCGTCTCCGAGGCGGAGGACGATGTTCACGCCTTCGCCCTTTTCGTCCAGGCTCTTGGATTTTTGGACCAGGAACTCGATCGCCTCGCGCACGGTGGAGTCGCGGAAATCAATCTTGGGGAAACGGATGCTGTTCAGCTTGGTCGTGATGGCGACCGTGCTCGGTGCAGTGGAGGAGCTGCTGGTGATGACTGTGTTCTGCTTGCGGTCGAAGCGGCGGGCCGGGCGATCCCATTCCTTCTGGACCTCCCACATGGCGATGGAGCGCGTCGCGTCGTAGCCGGCGTTTGCAGAACGCATCTTCATGTGTGCCACGTCCTCACGGCCTTTCCGCGCAGCCTGGTTGTAGGGATCGCGGGTGATGATTTCCTGATATTTTCTGTCAGCGAGATCGAGGCGCCCGAGGTCGCTGTAGCCTTTGGCTTCGATGAAGAGCTGCTTCACTTCCTCGACCTTCGCCCGGTGCGGGGGCGTCATCTGCTTGTTGAAATAATCCGGGGCCTCGATGTTCGCGAGCAGGCGGGTGACTCGCCTGTCGTTGGGATTGTGCCGCAGCACTTCCTGCAGGCTCTGCACGGCGCTGGCATAGTAGCCCTCGGAGACGCGCTGCTCGGCGAGGCGGATGCCTGCATTGGTGAAGCCGTCCACCGCCACCTTGCGGGATGCCGCAGTCTCGGGCGCCCCGGCAGGGATGTTTTCACAGGCATTCTTGTAGTGCGCGTAGGCCGCCTCGTAGTCCTTGCGGAACATGGCCGCCTGACCCTTGGAGGTTTCTTCGCGTCCTCCGATTTCACGGGCCATGCGGCGTGCCAGTTCCCGATTGGCGGCGCCTTCGGTATGGCCTCCGGCGAGGCTTTGCGCCCACATGGCTGCGGGTTGGAGGAGGATGCTCCCGATGACTAGCGGTGCGATGGAAGCTGCGAGCGGGTTACGGATCATAATGGGGTCTCGATGTGGGTTGGCTGGAATTCTTTGCTGGGGAAAATGGGATGCGGTAGGTGGCGGGGGAGTGATTGCGTGTGGCTGGCCACTAGGGGGCGGTCAAGGTTTTCTTGGTTCCGTCCGGCAATTCGATGATGGCGGACTTGCCTTGGATTTCGATCAGCTTGAAGGTCTTGTCCGCCTCGGGCTGGAGTGTGAAAGATTCGCCGCGGCGCTTGGGGAAGTCCGCCGTCTTCTGGCCGCCGGGCTTCACCCACTTGTAGTTGAAAATGCCGTAGGAGTCGGGCGAATCCACGACCTGCTTCAGCGGCAGCACGACGGTCGCGCCGGTCTCCTTGTTCTTCACGGTTACCTCGGACACGTCCGCCTTGGTCCCATCGGCACCGTCCACAGATTTCTCCTTGAACGATTCGATTTTGAAATTCGTCCCAGGGATGTCTTCGCCGACCGTCTTGAAATGAGTCCTGCCTCCGCGATCCACCGTATTGATGGCCACCGTGATGTCGGCGGGCTTCTTCGGATTGATGTCGTAGGACATGAACCGGAGTCGGAAGGGGATATAGACGACCTTCGCCAGTTCGAGCTTCGTGTGGTAGGGAGGATGGGAGTCCGCCTTGGTCGGATCAGTCGAATCCGCCGGCAGCGGCTTGCCGTCCGCGCCCATCACCGGCTGGCCGTTCATGTCCAGATGCGACAGGGCGTCCAATCCATTCCATTCTTCAAGAGTGGTGAACCCGTCGCCATCGGGGTCTTCACTGAGGACGTTGGCACCGAGCACGTTCAAGCCGTATTTCTCGAGCCAGTCATTCGCCACCGGCGGGTGAAACATCTTGCCGCCAGCCTGCTCGAGCTTGCCGTTGTGCAGCACGTACAGCTTGCTGATGAAAAGCCTCGAGTCGTCCTTTGCGGCTTCCCATTTCACCGGCGTATCGATGGCCTTGCGGGCCGTGTCGAGGTCTTCGGTATTGAGCTTTTCCACGGGGGCGTTGGAAAGTGATCCGCCGCGGCTGCCGTCAAAGTTCGTGTCAAAACTCGAAATCTTCATCCACAAAAGCACGGTCGCGGTGATGCCGAGCAATGCGGCAATGCCGAGCGTGAGTTGGGCCGGGTTTTTCTTGATCCAGTCCATCTTCATTGGTTCTTCTTCTTTCCAGCCTTCTCGGGCTTGTCGGAACTCACCTTTGGCTCCTCGATGTTCAGGATTTCGAGGTCAATGATGCTCGTGATTTTCTCAGTGCCGAACACGTAGGCGAGCGGGCCGTCGTTTGCTTGTGGTGCCGCGGGATCGGGTGCCGCCGGGGCCGGAGTCGCCGGAGTCGCCGGCGCTGCCGGGGCAGGTGCCGCACCATCCGCCGCAGGTGCCGGGGCGGCGGGCGCAGGAGCAGCCGCACCGACACGGGCCGGGGGTTCCGCGACCTTGTTCTGCACCGAGACGTTGCGGATGACGAAAAGCTGCTGTTTGTGATTGGCGATGTCGGCCAGCACTTCGCGGAGCGCCTTGTCGGTGGAACTGAATTTGATCCTCAGACCGTTCCTCTCGACGAGACCGCCATCATTCCTGGAGCCGCCTCTCCTTTTTCCGGTTGCTCCCGCGCCTTCCTCGGCCAGCGGTTCACGATGGAATTCCTCCAGTTCCAGACTGCCGGCCTTGATGAGGACATTCATGACCATCTCGATGGCGCGCAGTTCGCGTGCGAGTCCGGGCGTGGCCTTGTCATCCGGCGGCCGGGACTGGTATTCGCCGAATCCGAGGTAGAAATCCTTCGGACGCTCGACATTTGCCGCGGCTGCCTTGGCAGAAATCTGTGCGACGGTCTCCTTCAGCTTGTCCTGAAATGCCTGCTTGGTGATCGGCTCGACCGGGAGCACGCGGGTCTTCAGCTCCTGCTGGAAAGTGCCGATTTTTTCCGACAGCTCCAGCTTCTGCGCGAGCAGTTCCTTGAGGTTCGACTCCTTGAGCCCAGGCTTTGTCTCCTGAAGTTTCTTGAGCTGGGCGGTGGCAGTATCGTAGCCGGAGACGGCGGCGTCATACTTGTCCATCGCCGAGTAAGTGAGGTAGCCGAGGGTGCCCACGCCCACGAGCATCACCGCGCCGAAGCCGGTCAGGAATTTGTTTTCGGAGACCCAGCTCATTGGAGGTTGATGGGGTTCTTGAGTTTCAAAGGGATCTGGAACTTGAAGGCCCACTCGTTCGTGTCATCGTTCGCTCGGACGAACCCGTCGCGGGCCTCCTCAGAGGGAATGACGTATTCGGATTCCTTCAGTTTGGCAATGAAGTCATCCACGACGGCAGGCCCGGTGTTATTCTGGGCATCATGGCTCAGATAGAGGCCCTTTGCCATGAGGATGACGGAAGATCCGCCTTTTGGTTTGGCCGTCCTGCCTGAGGTGGGTCTCGCGGCGGGCTCGGGTGCATCGGGCTCCTTTTTCTGGGCGTCCGGCGTGACGATGTCGAGGTTCGTGATCCAGATGAAATTATTCGGGATCCGCTTGTTCAAGTCTGCCAGGAGACCGGGCCAATAACTCCGCTCGTGCGCGATTTTCTCGAGCGGATGTGCGGACTCGGCGAGCTTGTCCACCTCGGCCCTTGCGTCCTTCATCTTCTTGTCGAGGGCGAGGAGTGGCGCTGCATCCTGGTTGAGCTTCTCTGCCTTTTCCGTGGCCTGCACGGCACCGTGCTCATAGTATTGCCACCATGCGGCGACGGCGGTGAGGACACATGCACCGGCGACTGCGAGGTAGGGGCGTTGTGCGGCACGTTTCTCGGCTTTCGCCACGCTGACGGGGCGCAGGTTGAGTTCCATCGGGCAACTGCCGAGGCCGCGGAGCGCGAGGCCCACGAGTTCGCCGAGCGTGTGGGTCGCGTGGGCGAGGCTGTCGGTGTTTGCGTCGTCCGAGACGGCGACGTTGCGCAGCGGGTTGAAGTAATCCACTTCCATCCCGGGGAATTTTTCCTGGAAGAATTCGCGGATGTACGGCAGCGAGGAGGTGCCGCCTGCGATGAGTACGCGCACCGGCTGCGAGCCGCCGTGTTCGCTGCGATAGAAAGTGATGCTGCGCGCGATTTCCTGGTGCAGCCGCGTCATCTGGTTGCGCGTGATTTTGGAAATGCGTGCGATCTCCGCGTCGTCCGGCTCGGCATACGTGCCGCCGAGGCTCACGAATCCATCCTGCACCTTGCGCGCATCCGCTTCCGCAAATGAGCAGCCAAAGTCCTTCGCGATGGCAGTGGTGATGGAGCTGCCGCCGATGTTCAGGCGGCGGGGGAAAATCTTGCCCGGCTCGCAGAAGAGCAGGTTCGTCGTGCGGGAGCCGATATCGAGGAGGATGGTGCAGCCGTCCGCGTCCGGGTAGTTGTAGCGGAGCGCGTTGTAGAGTGCCATCGGCGCGATGTCCACGATCGCGGGCTTCAATCCGCCGGCCTGCGCGGAGGCGTTGATTTCATCAAGGAGGTCGGACTTGATCGCGGCGAGGATTACCTCGACCTGCCCGCCGTCTCCGGCGTCCAGGAGCTGCCAGTCCCACACGACCTCGTCGATCGGGTAGGGGACATTCTGCTGTGCCTCGAAGCCGACGATCTGCTCGACCTGCGACGGGTCGCCCACGCTGGGCAGCGTGACCGGCCGCGTGAAAATCACGTGCGAGGCGATGGCGTAGTTCACGCTGCGGCCCTTGAGCCCGAGTTCGGAGACGAGCTGCTCGACCTGGAGCTTTGTCTGCGCCGAGCGCGTCGTGTCCGCGGATGGATCCCCGAGGATTTCGACTTGCTTGAGCCGGGTCAGAATCAGGCCGCCATCGGCATTTCTCTGGAATTCGGCCAGACTGATCGTCTGCGTGCCGAGATTCAGTGCGAGGATTCCCTTGGGTGCGGCCATTCGTTTCCTTTTGGGGTGGGTTAGCGGGTTGGGAGTTTCACCGCTTCGTAGCGGTCGCTCCAGAGCGGGGCGAAGGGCGTCTCGGCCTTCGGGGTCAGCAGGCCGGGGAATTGCGGGAGATTCGGGACGGGCAGCCTGCCGGTCCTGTCCTTGATCGAGGAGAGGGCCAGTGCCTGGCCTTGCTTGGAAATGGTGATCCAGACGTTCTCGATCATCGCCGCGGTGAGCTGCTTGCCTGCGGTGATGCGATCCAGATTTCGAGGGGAGATATACATCACCGTGTAGCGCTCCTTCCCTTTGGGGATGTTCACATGGGTGATTTCCCCAGGATAGAGCTTGCCGGCGATCAGCACGTCAAATTTGAACGTCAGCTCGTCGATCATGTCCACGCCTTCGACGGCAAACTCGATTTCGATCTCCATCCACTTCTGCGGCTGCGACCGTTTCGGCGGTGTGTTGGCGACGGTGAATTCCGGCGTGCCCACGATGGCCGGCTGGATTTTCTCAATCTTCACATTTCTCGCCGTCACCGGCGCGGGCACGGCATTCGGTGCGCCAAATGCCGTGCAGGTGAGGGCTGCCAGGGCGAATGCAAAAGTCTTCATATTCGGGTTTGGATGGGGCGGAAATTCTGTCTGCTCCTTGTGAACGGACTTGAGCGGCTCTTTTCCGGGATGCGCCGTGGGAAGAAAAGGAAAATTTGCAAAACTGACTAAGTTTTTATTTGCCGCCGAACGTCGCGCAAACCCGCAGCGAGGCGCCTCCGGCCAGGGTGACATTCACCGGAGGCAGTCCTGCGGGGAGAATTGTGCGGAGGGAAAAGGTGCGTCCTTCGAGCTCTGTGAGACGCGGGCGCAACTGTGCGGCGGCGAGATTTGCGAGCATCCCGTCACCCGTGCAGGCGGTGCCGCTGAGCCGGAGATTGAAATCGTCATCCATCGCGATGCGGCCGCGGATCGTGAGCGTCGCGGTGAGAAACATCGCCTTCGCCACCGCCACGGCCGTCACTGCGATCGCGCGCACACTTTCCGTTTCCAGCGAGAGCCGCACGCTCTCCACCGATGCGCCGTGCCCGGCGGCGGCGGCGTGCGCGAGCGCCAGCAGCGCCCGCTCGATCTCCGCGGTCGCCGCCGATGCTTCGAGTGTTCCATGCGTGCAGCTTTGCAGCGATGCAGTGCGCGTCCCGTCCGCAGCGGTGCCAAACGTGAACACGCAGTCCTCCGCGTGCAGACTCATGTCCGCCGGCACCGATGCGATGCGGGCCGGCTTGGCGATGACATCGAGCGAGCGGGAAAAAAATCCGCCTGCGTCATCTTTTGCCGCCGTCGCGAACGGCGTCCGCGCGTCGATTCGGACGCCGGTGAGATCCATCCGCAGCATTTCGACGGATGGGAAATCCCCCTCGACTGTCACCGCATCCTCGCCCGCGCCGAGCGGCACTGCGCCTCGCGTGAGCGCGGCACGGAGGCCCTGTGTGTCATTTGGGAAAGCGTCGCCGCCGATTGCAAACATGCACGCCTTGTGCGGAGCGCGCCCCTTCCGCGCAATGCGAAACGGTGCTGCGCGGACAAATGCCGCCGTGGATTCCTCAGCGCACTGCGGCGCACTGCGGCCCGCAGCGGATGGCATCCGCGCGCCGGAAAACTCCATTGCCTCGCCTGCGTCCGCCCGCTTTGATCACTGCCATGGCCACCGAAGCTGACGAAGAAAGAGGCGTCACCCCGTCGCAAGCCGTCGAGATGGCAATCGTGGCGCAGCGCCGCGGGCAGATCGACACGGCGGAGGAAATCTACCGCCGCGTGCTCGCCGCGTGGCCGGAGTGTCCCGACGCGCTGCATTTTTCCGGCCTGCTCGCGTGCCAGTGCGGCAGGTTCGACGAAGGCATGGAGCGCGTCGCACGCTCGCTCGAGTTCGCGCCGGAGCATCCCGATTTCTGGAACAACTACGGCAATCTCCTGAAGGCCCGTGACAAGGTGCCCGAGGCCGCCGACGCGTACCGCCGCGCGATCGCGCTGCGTGAAAATTTCGCCGACGCGCACAACAATCTCGGCACCACGCTCGTGCGCGAGGGGGATGAAGCCGCGGCGGAAAAGGAATTCCGCACCGCGCTTTCCATCCAGCCGGCGCACGTCGAGGCGCACCTGAACATGGGGGCGATCTTTGAGAAGCGAGAGATGCTCGACGAGGCATGCGCGGCCTACAAAAAGGTGATCGCTGCCTGCCCCAATGATCCTAAGGCATACGGCCGACTCGGCGAAATCCTCTGGCGGCAGGGCAGGCGCGAGGAGGCGACCGCCGCCATCATTCAAAACACGAAGATGAATCCGGCCGACCCGATGGCATTCGTGATTCTGGCTGGGATTTTCTGGGATCAGGATCGCTCCGAGGAGGCGGTCGAAGCTTACCAGAGCGCCTTGCAGCTCGACCCGCGGCACTCCGGTGCGAATCAGTTCCTCGCGAGGATTCTGACGATCCTCGGCAGAACGGGCGCCGCCTCCGAGGTGTGGCGCCGCTGGCTTGCCGCCGATCCGGAAAATCCCATCCCCCGCCATCACCTCGCAGCGAGTGAAGGGCGCGATGTTCCCGCGCGTGCCGCGGATGATTTCGTGGTGAAGGTCTTCGACGGTTTCGCGGACACCTTCGACAAGAAACTCGAACACCTCGACTACCGTGCGCCGCAGATCGTCGCCGCCGCATTTGCCTCGGAATACGGAGAGCCTCGCGCCGCGCTCGACATCCTCGATGCCGGCTGCGGCACCGGCCTCTGCGGCCCGCTGCTGCGCCCCTTTGCCCGCTGCCTCGACGGCGTGGACCTCTCGCAGGGCATGCTGGACAAGGCGGCCGCGCGCGGCGGCTACGACGACCTGCAGGCCGCCGAACTCACCGCCTTCCTCGCCTCCCTTCACTCCGAGTACGACTCCATCGTCTCCGCCGACACGCTCTGCTATTTCGGCGAACTCGACGCCGTGCTGCAGGCCGCCGCCGCCGCTCTGCGTCCCGGCGGCACGATCATTTTCACCGTGGAAAAATCCGCGGGTGCCGAATCTTCCGCAGGCTTCACACTCGAGCACACGGGCCGCTACACGCACACGCAGGAATACGTCCGCGCAGCGCTTTCCCGCGCCGGGTTCGATCTCCGTTCGCTGGAGGGCGCCGTGCTCCGTCGGGAATTCTTCAAGCCGGTGGAGGGCTTCGTGGCCGTCGGAAAAAAAGTGTGCGGTTGATCGCTATCCCACCACGAGCCCCATGTGTGCGAGGCTGCGCACATTCTCGTCGAGCTGGTCGAGGCTCACGATTTCCCCGGCGGCCTGTCCTTCGCCTTGGATCATTTGGTCGAGTCCGGCCTTCAGCGCCGCGCGGTCACGGGTGCCATCCATCAGCCGCAGCAGCTCCCGCCCCAGCGGATCCTGGAGCCGTATGACGTGATGCAGCATCGTCGTCACGCGGTCGCCGTACGAGAGCTGGAGCTGAGCGAGCGCGCTGGCCCTCGGTCGCACTCCCGGCACGCTCACGAATGGCGCGCGGTGCATGCGGAACTCGATGAACCCCGCCTCGTGCGCCTGCACCAGTGCGGCTGCGAGATTCTCCGTGTCCTCCTCCGTCGCCTCCGCGCCGGAGCGCCCGAGTTCCGCCATCGAGTGCGCCAGCAGTTCGCGGAAGTGAATGCACTGCGGCCACAGCGCGCCGAGCTTCGCAAACGCCGCCTTCACCAGCGGACGATCCGTCTCGATCTCCGCATTCTTCGGCCCGTAAAAAAGCTCCGCTTTTTGCGAACGCAAATCCGCCGAAGACAAAGCCGAAGCCGCGCGGATTTCCCCCGCCACCCGCATCCCGCACGCGCGCTCCGGCGGCACATCGCGTTCCAGTCGCACCGCACTGCGGCAGAGCAACGTCTGGCGAAAGGCGCGGCATCTGAGAAAGTCGAGATACTGCTGCATGCCCGTGATGTCCCTCGGGTCCAGCCCCGCGAGCACCGCCTGCACCTGCGGCGGATACTGCTCGCGCCGGTTGTCCGGCATGTCGGCTTCGGCGAGGAACTGCAGCCCGTGCGGCGCTGCCGCCGCCATGAACTCGTGAAAATAGAACGGCTGATTGATGCTGCTAAGGTCGTCGTGAAACAGCCCCGAGTCCGAATACTTGTTCACCCGGTCAGACTCCTTCGCCAGCAGTTGATGATAGACCTCCGGCGGCTCCTTCGACTCCGCCAGAAATTTCACCAGCCCGCGCGCCTGCCGGATCTTCTGCTCCGGCTCGGTGAAGTGCGCCGTGTGATACCGCATCATCCCGCGCACCATGTCGCGCAGATGATTTCCCGGATACGCATTGTAGCTGATGTAGGCCACGCCATTCGGCGCGAGGCTCTGCCCGCACAGCGCCATCACTTTCTCCCGCACATGCTCCGGCACCCACGAGTACAGCCCGTGCGCGATGATGTAGTCGAACTCCCCGAGGTCCGCCGCATCCGCCACATCCATCTCCCGCAGCGAGACATTCTTCAGCCCGAGCCGTGCTGTGAGCGCATTGCCCCGCTCGATCGGTTTTCCCGCGAGATCGATCCCCGTGAACTCACTCCCCGGCAGCCCGTATGCCATCGTGATCAGATTCCACCCGTCGCCGCAGCCCAGCTCCAGCACGCGGCACTTCTCCACCGGCGCGGGCGACATCCCGTAAAGCGTCGCCATCAT
>JAYWEO010000154.1:0-4274 GCA_043779225.1 Prosthecobacter sp. | reverse complement strand
CTGGTGCATCCAGCGGCACGCGGGGCCGACGTAGCTCGCGACATTTTCCAGGAACGCGATCACGTCGTGGTTCGTGCGCTTTTCGATCTCCATGATCTCCGCGAGATCGAACTTCGCCTTCGCGCGAATCGTCGTCGCGTCCTCGACGGGAATGTGCCCGAGTTCCGCCTGCGCCTCGCAGGCGAGCGTTTCGATTTCGAGCCAGATTTCGTATTTGCGTTGCTCTGTCCAGATGGCCGCCATCTCGGGCAGCGTGTAGCGTTCAATCATGAGGGCGCGGAAGATGTGAGCCGCGCCCGCGCTCGGCAAGCTGGAAGCAGACGCAGGCAAATTTTCATCCGCAAAGTCCTGCGCCTGCACCGGCAGGAATGGTGGACTTTGCCTGCGGAATATCGCAATGCTGCACGCGTGAAAGGGGAACTGTCATGACCACGCCGGGCACCGGCGGCGACGCCCAGAACGGGCGCGCGATGCTGCGATTTGAAAGTGCCTATGGCGCGCACGCGATCGCTATTCCCGTGCCGCCACCGCAGGCGACGGCGCTCGATCTTTTGCCCGCTGCACGGGAGCTTTCCGGCAAGACGACCGAGCTGGCGCTCGAAAGGGAGCGTGCGGCGGGACGCAGCATCAGTTGCCGTGCGGCCTGCGGGGCGTGCTGCCGGCAGTTAGTCGCGATTTCCGTAGTCGAGGCGGAATCGCTCGCACAGCTTGTGGCTGCGATGCCGGAGGAGCGTGCCGCGGTGATTCGCGGCCGCTTCGCCGCGGCGGTGAAGCGGCTGGAGGATGCCGGGCTGCTTTCCACCGATGAACCCCCGGTAGCCGGGCGCTCGTGGTGAAAGGCGAGAACACGATGGAGGATGCGCGTCGCAAAATCAGCCGCACCTATTTTTCCCTCGGGATTCCGTGTCCGTTTCTGGAGAGCGAATCGTGCAGCATCCATCCCGCGCGCCCCATGGTCTGCCGCGAGTATCACGTCACGTCGCCGGCGGAACGATGCGCGCGTCTGTACAGCGAGGAAGTCGATCGCGTGGACGTGCCATGGCGGATGGGCGGTGTGCTGGCCCGGACGTATGCGAAAGTGACAGGCGGGGAAGTCCTCATGATCCCGCTTACGCTGTCGCTGGAGTGGTCCGGCGCCCACAGTGCGGAAATCACGGCGCAGCACGATGGCCGCGTGCTGATGGATGCAATGGTGCAAGAGCTCAGCAGCTAGTCCGCCAGCGGGTTTTTACTCCGCTACTTTTCCCAAAAATGCCGCTCGGGCAGCTTCCGTCGCGGCGAACTGCACCTCGCGCAGCGGGACTGCCGACCGCTCGGAGATCACGCGGCAGCATTCGAACTCCGGTGCGATCTGCAAAAGGCGTTCGCCTTTGAAGCCGAGCTTCACCGTCACGTCACCGTGCGCAGTCTTCACCGTTTCAAAGCGGCGCGTGAGCTTGAGCCGCGCGATTTTTTCCACGCGCAATCCGAACGCCGTTGTCTCGGTGAAAATGATGTCCGCGATTTTTTCCACGGCAGCCTCTTCGCAGAGGGCGGAGAGCATCGTGCCGGGGCGTGATTTTTTCATCTGCACCGGCGTGAACCACACGTCGAGCGCGCCCGCGGCGAGGAGCTGCTGCATCACCGCGCCGAGCACCTGAGGTGAGATGTCGTCGAGATTCGTCTCGATGCGCGTGACGGTGTCGCTCTCGTAGCTGTAGCCGGGCATCGCGGTGTGCGGTGAAAATTACGCGAGTTCGCCGAGGACGGCCCGGAGCACGTTCGGACGGTCGGCGAGTTCGCGCGTGCCGAGGCCGTAGCCGATGCGCTCGATCTTCATCGCGGGCATGAGGCCGAAGCCCGCGGCGAATTCCGCGGCGATGCCCGCGCCGGTCGGCGTGATGAGCTCGTGCGGCACGTCGATCTGACCGAGCGGGATGCCTTTCAAAATCTCCATCGTCGCGGGAGCGGGCACCGGGAAGATTCCGTGCGCACACTTCACCGTGCCGTGGCCATCGTGGAGGTTCGACACGAAGACCTTCTCCACGCCGAGCGCCTCGATGCCGGTGCATGTGAGCACGATGTCCGCGATGGAATCGAACGCGCCGACCTCGTGGAAGTGGACCTCCTCCGCGCTCATGCCGTGGATTTTTCCCTCGGCCTCGGCGATGCGCTGGAAAATCCCGAGCGCGTGCTTTTTCACAAATGGCGAAAGGTCGCTCGCCTCGATCAGCGCGCGGATTTCGCGATGCGTGCGGCCATGCACGTGCTCGTGATCATGGTCGTGTTCATGCGCGTGCCCGTGGTCATGATCGTGGGAGTGCTCATGGGTGTGGGCATGGGAATGCACATGTTCGTCGGCGTGCCTGTGCTCGTGGCCGTGTTCATGCCCGCAGCACTCGTGCCCATGCTCATGCTCGTGGCTGTGCGCCGGTTCGCCGTGTGAATGCTCGTGCGTGTGCTTTAGCGCGGAGTGTTCGTCCTCGTGCTTGTGCGCATGGGCATGCTCCGGGTCATCGTCGTGCTCGTGGTGATGATGCACATGGCCTTCCTCGCCATGCTCGTGGTCGTGGCCGCAATCGTGCGAATGCTCATGCGCGTGCCCTTGCTCCACATGCGTCGCCCCGCCGTGGATGTCGAATTTCACGCCCTCGATGTCCTTCCGCTTCGCGCGGTCGTAGTGCATGTGGAAGTCGCCGAGGTGCAGCTTGCTCAGCTCCCATTCGAGCGCGCTGGGTTTCACTCCGAGGTCGAGGAGTGCGCCGACCATCATGTCGCCACTGATGCCGGAGATGCAGTCGAGGTAGAGGGCTTTCATGGGAAGTTGAGAGATGAGTGTGAAAAGTTGAGAGGAGGTCGGCGTTTGCGGTTCCCTTTGTTGCCATGAATGCCGGGCCGTCGAGCGTGAATGTATGCGGCACCTTGGAGTGCGGCGGGAAGCGCAGCGCCACGCCGCCTTCGGAGGAAATTTCTGGCGGGACGCACAGGCGTCTTCATCTGTGAGCGCGTCGCCAAGGCGGTGTCGCGCTGCGCTCGCCACCGCACTCCAAGGTGCCCGCGCCTCTCAACTCTCAACTTTCACCACTCGACTGCCGCGCAACTCCGCCTTCACCGCAGCGAGGTTCAGCGTCTTGTCATAGAGCGCCTTTCCGATGATGCAGCCGTACAGCGAGGGAATCTCCGCGGCCTGCAGCACATGCGCTGCCGTGCCCACGCCGCCGCTCGCGATGAGCTGTCCGCCGAGCGGGACGATGGCCGCGTTCACACGCTCGGTCTCGGGAAAATTTGGCCCTTGCAGCATCCCGTCCGTCGCGATGTCCGTGTAAATGATGGTGCCCGCGCCGGCCTTCACGGCGTTGACCGCGAGCTCGAGCGCACTCTGCCCGGTCTCCTGCGTCCAGCCCTTCACGCTCACGATGCCATTCTTCGCATCGATGCCCACCGCGATGCGTTCGCGGCCAAATTCACGCGCCATCTCGCCGACGAATTCCAGCGACTCCGCCGCCTTCGTCCCGAGAATCACGCGCGACACGCCCGCATCAAGCGCCCGCCGGATCGCCTCCACGTCACGGATGCCGCCGCCGAGTTCGCACGGAATCTTCACGGCGTTCGTGATCGCACGGACGTGTTCGAGATTCTGCTGCGTGCCGGAAAATGCCGCATCGAGATCCACGATGTGCAGCCAGTCCCCGCCCTCGGCCTCCCACTGGCGCGCAAACGCGGCGGGGTCGGAGGAGTAAACCGTTTTCTCGGCAGCACGTCCCTGGCGCAAGCGCACGACCTGGCCGGACATCAAATCAATGGCGGGATAAAGAAGCATGAGCCGCAAAGAATCGGCGGGGACGTCCGCGAATGGCAAGTGCGCTCGTGCGGAATTTGTCGCGCTTCCTGTTCAGCGAGCTCTTTCAGCCGATGAGTCCCTTGATCGGCTGGCCGCCGAATTGCGAGAGCTGCTTGAAACGACCGGCGTGGTAGTACGTGAGCTTGTTGTCGTCGAGGCCGAGCAGGCGCAGGAGGGTGACGTGCAGATCGCGGACGTGCGTTTTGCCCTCGGTGGCGGTCATGCCGAGTTCATCTGTCGCGCCGATGGTGTGGCCGGCGTTGCAGCCGCCGCCTGCGAGCCAGATGGTCATGGCGTTCGGATTGTGGTCGCGGCCGTAGGCGGTGCCGCCGCGGACGCCGTTGTCGGGCGTGCGGCCGAATTCGCCGCACCAGACGATGAGCGTGCTGTCGAGCAGGCCGCGCTGCTTCAGGTCGGCAATGAGCGCGGCGATGGGCTGGTCCACGCCGCGCAC